>DASQGY010000104.1:0-14180 GCA_035632375.1 Bryobacteraceae bacterium
ATGCGATCGACGACGTATCCAAAGACGATTCGTACAGAAGTTGTTTCTCACAGGTTCGATCTGAAATCCTTGTGCCGATCGTCGCCTCGGGAAAGACAATCGGCGTCATCGATGCCGAATCCGACTCTCACCCGATCCATAGGAGCGAGTTTCTGGATTTCGCAAAGGAAATCGAGCCGTTGATCGAGCGTGCCTAGCACTGCCTGGCAGTCCTGTCCCGCCATGCGGGGCTGCGGCTCAGGGACTCCCATTGAACCGTTGCCCGCCCATCGATATGCAACACGGACCGTTCGCTGCGCGATAGCGGAAGGGCCAACTTGACGGAAAACGCCGCACCTGTCGAAGTGAACGCACGCGGGCCGCAACTCCGCATCGGAGATCCGGGCATGAACCCCAACTTTAGTTCCAGTACCGCCTAGCCTCCCCGGCACATTGTTCGTACCACGGCGCCGCCGTCTACTTGTAATGTACGGTGGCGTCTCAACCAACAATGACAGCTCACGATATCGCCGAAGCGAAGTGCAATGGCAGTTCCCATGTTGTCGCCGCAGACCTCCCTCTGTGCATGGACCTGGACGGCACGCTGGTACGTACCGATACGCTTTGGGAAGCGCTGATCGACATTCTGCGCCGCAATCCGCTGCAGCTCTTTGTTCTGCTGAGTTGCCTTTGGCGAGGCAAGGCATTCTTCAAGCAGCGCGCGGCGGAGCTCGCCAAGATCGATGTCAGCACGCTACCCTATCGCCCGGAGTTGGTGGCTTTCCTACGCCTGGAACGCGGCCGTTCGCGCCGCATCGTGCTGGCCACCGGATCCGATCAAGTGCTGGCCGATCAAGTGGGCGATTACCTGGGCGTTTTCGATCAGGTGATCGGCAGCAACGGCGTCGTAAATCTCACCGGCCGCCAGAAGCGCGACGAACTGGTGAAGCGGTTCGGAGAGAAGGGCTTCGTTTACGTAGGCGATTCGAATCGCGACATTCCGGTGTGGCGGCAGGCGGCGGAAGGCATCGCCGTGGGCCGCGACGCTTCCTGGACAAAGCGCCTTCGTGCGAAGGGCATCCGCGTTTCGACTTCGCTTCCCGCAGTCAACCTGGATCCGCACGCGGTGATGCAGATCCTGCGGCCGCACCACTGGCTGAAGAACGTCCTGGTGTTCGTGCCAATCGTGCTCGCAGACCAGGTGCTCAATTGGCAGGCTTGGTTGCTGGCCGCGCTTGCCGCCGCCGCTATTTCGCTGGCCGCTTCCGGCATGTACGTTTGGAACGACATATTGGACCTGGAATCGGACCGGCGGCATCCGGTAAAACGCTCGCGTCCGCTGGCTTCCGGTACTCTGCCGATTTCCGTGGCCCTCGCGCTGGTTCCGCTGCTGTTGGGTGCTGGGATGTTGCTGGCCTCGCTGCTTCCGCCCGGATGCGTGCTGCTGATAGCCAGCTACGCCGGACTCTCGTTGGTTTATTCGCTGCACCTGAAGAAAATCGCGATCCTGGATGTCATTTTCCTGGCCGGCTTGTATTGTTTCCGCATTTTCCTGGGAGGCGCGGCGACGGGCATTCCCATATCCAAATGGACCATGCTCTTCGGTGTGTTCCTGTTCACCAGCCTCGCTTTCCTGAAGCGGTTCACCGAGCTGCAGCTCAAAGCGGATGAGGCAAATGGAAACGGCCGCCGCGGATATCTGGGTGACGATCTCGCCACCGTAGGATCGTTCGGCATCATGAGCGGATATATCGCCGCTCTGGTTTTTTCGCTGTACCTCAACAGTCCGGAAGCGGTAGTGCAGTATTCGCATCCGATGTACCTGTGGTTTGTGTGCCCGGCTCTGCTCTATTGGATCAGCCACGTGTGGCTGCTGGCGCAACGCGGGCAGATGCACACCGATCCGATCGTGTTCGCGGCGCGGGACAAAGTCAGCTACGGCGTTTTCGCCGTGATTGCGGGGATCTTATGGCTAGCTGCGCGGTAGAAGTAACTGCCGCTCCGAGAACGTCGGAAGTCCGCGCGGAGACCTTCCTCGAAAAGCATTTCCGGCTACTCGCGGTGTGTATCATCGCGGCTTCCATCCTGGCGTCCATCGCGTTTCTGACCACCAGAAATATGTACGACGATGAAGTGGGAAGCTTCCATTTCATTTCGAAGCCCGTGGCGGCCATCTGGCAATCCGCCAACAGCAGCGATTTCCATCCGCCGGGAATGTATGTGTTGTCGCATTTTTTCTATTCGCTCACCGGATCGGTACGTTGGACAACGCTCGGCCCGCTGGCCGTGCTCTATACCGGTTTGGTGGTGTTCTTTCTGGCCACGCGAAAACACTTCATCCGCGACAAAGCTGCCGCGCTTTTCTTCTGTGCGCTTCTGTTCTTGCATCCGCAATTGCTGATGTGGGGAAACTCCATCCGCTGGTATCCCTATTGGACCGGGATCGCGCTGGTGTTCATCACTGTCGGGCTTTCGCTCTATCGAGAAGGCAAGCCACCCTCGATATGGACCTGCGGCGTTCTAGGACTGATGGGCGGAGCGTTGTTCTATCTGAACTACATGAGCCTGCTGTTCCTGGCTGCGTTCGCAGTGGCTTATGCGGTTCGCTATTCAGGCAGGCAGTTATGGAAGCTTTTGATCGTCGGCGCCACTGTGCTGCTGCTGGCACTACCACAACTCGTACCATTCCTGACCGTACATCTTCCGAAGCGCGGCTTGCAGCAATTCTCGCGGCTAGCGGCTGTAGCGCGAGCGTTCCACGCCACGTTCATGAGTGAGTCCATGCTGCCATGGCATCCGATGGCGCTATTGTTTGTGGCGGTTGTAGCCGCGCCTCTCGCGGTGATCCTGCTGCGGCAAATCCGCCGCGGAAATACCGTATGGAAAAGCCTGGGAGCGCTGTTCGTCGTATTGTTCGTTCTCGCGGCGGCTTCTGGACTAGGCGGCAAACCGCGAAGCTTCATTGTGCTGGCGCCCCTATTCGCTTTCTTAGCGGCCACCGCGTTTTTGACCGCCGGACTGCGCTACCGTATCGCGGCAACCGTGGTTACGGCGTGCTGGATGGCCTTCGGAATCGGTCACCTGCTGGCCAGGACCGGGACAGCGAAAGGCGGCATGAACGATCATCCCGAAGAAATCGTGCGCTACATCGCTGAGAAATCCGCGGGTCAAAGCGCCATCATCTTTTTGCACGATCCAGCGCTTGCTTATGTTCTCAACGACGCTGGGCAGCAGTGGACGGTGGTGTCGGTTTCGGGCGATGCAGTGCACGGGCTCGCGTCCGGTGAAGTCAGGTTGAAGGGGACGCCGATGGTGGAGTTTGTAATCCAGTCGTACACCGGTGATCAAGGTGAAGTGGCAGCGAAGCTCGATCAGAGGCTGCAGCAGGCCCGCGCGGCAATGATGGTCGCTGGGTCCGCGAAATTTGGCAGGGATGAACAAGTAGCAATCAAGCGGCGCTTGCCAGGATTGGGCGATGCCGGCAAATTGTTGCCCGAGTACCGCTTCGATGTCGCCTACGGTTATCCGAAGCCCAGAGTGAGGTGGGAAAGCTTCGCGGCGATATTTCGCTGGGATAAGCCGGTGAGCGTCTCCGGAATCCGGTAGCGCGGATGTGGGGCAGGTTGCTAACCTGCGCGCGATTGTTAATCGCGCTGGACCAAGCGGGTTGGCAACCCGCTGCAGGTTTCCAACCTGCCCCACTACGCCGGCTGCAAGACGCGCGCAATGGATTGGATCTCCTGCATCACCTGACCCAGCTCTTCATCTTTGGTGTAAAAATGCGGCGCGACGCGGATGCCCGCGCCCGGGCGGTAGTCCAGCAGGAAATCGCGGCGCAGCAGCTCTTGCGTGACCTCGTATCCGTTTGGAACGTCCACGGTCACGGTACCTCCGCGCTGAGCCGGATCTTTCGGCGAATTCACGCGGAATCCGGCTTCGAGTGCGAGCTCAATCAGCATGGAAGTCTGCCGCATCGATTTGGCCCGGATGTTCTCCACTCCCACTTCATTGATAATCTCGTACCCCGACCGCGCCGCATACATCCCCGGAATATTCGGCGTGCCTTGCAGAAACCGGAAAGCATCCTCGGCGAATTCGATAGCGCCCGGATCGAAAGCGAACGGATGCTGGTGCGCCATCCAACCGGTGACGCGGGGCTTCATCGACGGCCAAAGATCGCGCCGCACATACAGATACCCTGCGCCCGGCCCGCCGCACAGCCACTTCACCGATCCCCCAGTGGCGAAATCCACTCCCAGCTCCCGCACGTTCACTGGCACCGCACCCGCGGATTGATAAATGTCGGCGACCACCATGGCGCCCACCTTGTGCGCACGTTCGGTAATAGCCTTCAGATCCTGAATGAACGCGCTCTTGAAAATGACGTGCGAGACCGAGACCAGCAGCGTCTCTTCGTCGATCGCGGCCAGCAGCCTGTCCTGTGGAATGGTGACGCCGTCCTCGGACGGCACAGTAACCACCCGCGCGCCCTGCTGTTCGAGCTGTCGATGAATGTAGAGATTCGATGGAAAGTTCAGTCCTTCGGAGACGATCTTGTTACGTTTGCCCTTCCAATCGAAGCACGACGCCACGATGGACTGGCAGATGGACACGTTCGGGTGCATAGTGACTTCGCCTTCGCCGGCACCGATGATTTTGCCAACCAGATTGCCCACCGCGATGGGCATCTCCCACCAGCCCTCTTCCCAGGCGCGAATGCTGCGCGTGGACCAGATGTCGGCGTACTCGTTCAACCGATCGCGCGTGCGCCGCGGCATGGCGCCGAGCGAGTGACTGATCAGATAGACGGTCTTGTCGAGGACCGGGAATTCTTTGCGCCAGGCAAGCAGTGAATCGGCCATTCATCCATGTTGACATATGAAACCTTACACTAGGAGTTCATGCCGAAGGTTCTGGTTACTGGTGGTGCGGGTTACATCGGATCTACGACTGCACACCTTTTGGTGCGACGCGGCATTGCCGTGATTGTCGTCGACAATCTTTCCCGCGGGCACGAACATAACATCGGTGGGCTTCCATTTCACAAGCTGAACCTGTCTGAGACGGATGGGCTGGCGGAATTGATGGTACGCGAACGCGTGGATGCGGTGGTTCACTTCGCGGCTTTCATCGCCGTCGGGGAGTCGACGCAGAAGCCCGAGTTGTACTTCTCGAACAACGTCGGTGGAACATTGTCGCTGCTGAACGCGATGGCTTCGGCGAGTGTAAAGCGGTTGGTATTCTCGTCGACCGCCGCCGTGTATGGTCTGCCCGCGGTAGTTCCGATTCTGGAAGATGCTCCGTTCTCGCCGGTGAATCCTTATGGCGAAACCAAGGTGACGATCGAGAAGACTCTGGGGTGGCTGGATCAATACAGCGGGCTGCGAAGTATCGCGCTGCGTTACTTCAACGCTTGTGGCGCAGATCCCGATTCGGAATTGGGCGAGGAGCACGATCCAGAGACGCATCTGATTCCGCTGCTGCTGCGCGCTGTCGTGACCGAGAATCCGATCACGATCTTCGGTGACGACTATGACACGCCTGACGGCACTTGCATCCGCGACTATATCCACGTCGCGGATCTGGCGGAGGCGCACGTGCTCGCGCTGCAGCGACTGTTGGCCGGCGGCGCGTCCGATGCCTTCAATGTGGGGACTGGATCGGGACACTCAGTGCTGGAGGTACTGCGGGCCGTTGAAGAGGTGACGGGACGGACTGTACCGTTCCATATCGGACCAAGGCGCGCCGGCGATCCGCCGCTGCTGGTTGCGAATTCGGACAAGTTGAAGAGGGAACTTGGTTGGAAGCCGAGGTTTGCGGAGCTCACGGATATCGTGGCAACGGCGTGGCAGTTTGAGAAAAACCGCAGAGGCAGCACAGACTGAGTTCGCACAAGCTAAAGCATGTGCCACCACTTGCTGACAAGTTTCTATGGCTATCCGAGCAAGCCGCGGAACTTGGACTTGTCGTAGCCCGGGAAGACGTCCTTCAAATTCGGATTGCCCAGGTGCTTGGCGACCAGTTCGCCTAAGACGTCGCGGAAGTCGGTGGTCAGCGCCAAGTCGCGATTTTCGTAGAGTTGCTCGTCGGCCAAGCCGGGCCACTCACCGTAGACTTTGCCGCCCTTAACGTCGCCGCCCATCACGAACATCACGTTGGCGTGGCCGTGGTCGGTACCGCGATTGCCGTTTTCTTTCGCCGTGCGGCCGAACTCGGACATCGTCGCCACCATCACGTCCTGCATGCGGTCACCCAAGTCCTGATAGAAGGCCGCGAGCGATTGCCCGAAATCGTTCAGGTTGTTCGCAAGCTGGCCGAGCGCGGGCTGCTGGCCCACTTCGTTAACATGCGTGTCCCATCCGCCGATATCGGCGAACGCCACTTCTAGCCCGACGTCCGCCTTGATCAGGCGGGCGATCTGTTGCAGGCTTTGGCCGAAGCGGCCGTTCGGATATTTCGCGCCGTTGGCCGGTGTGTAGGTCTGCTTCTGAATGGACTGCATGATCTTCACTGCGCTGAAGGTTTCCTTACCGGTGCCGTGAAGCACGGTGTCGAGCGAAGTGTCGTACATGCTTTCGAAGGTCGCGGCCGATTTCGGATCGCGCACCTGAAAATCGTTCAAGCTATTCATCGCCACGGCGTCGTTGTGGCCGCGCATGGTGCGAGGCAGGTTCGAACCAAGGCTGACGGCGCGGACCGGCGACACTGGGCCGGTAGCTTTCAACAGCGCGCGGTTCAGCCAGCCATCGCTGGTGGCTTTGTAGCCGGGCGTACCGGATTCCATGTAGTCCTGCGCGTCGAAGTGAGACCGCGTCGGGTCAGGCGATCCAACGGCATCGACGATGGCCAGGTGCTGGGCTTCGAAAATCGGCTTTAGCGGAGTGAGCGATGGATGCAGACCGAAGAACCCATCCAGGTCCACGGCGGTGTTGGGAGTACCGTCGGGCTTCGGGATGGCAATCGACGGACGCAGGTCGTAATAACGCTGCTCGCCGAAGGGAATGACCACGTTCAGCCCGTCCACCGCGCCGCGTTGGAAGATGGCCACCAGGATCTTTTTACGCTGCTTGCCATCTGCATCGGCGGCGTACACCGATCGCGATAACCACGATGGGATAGAGCCCACGCCGAACATGGCTACGGCCGAGCCTTTGAGAAAAACACGTCTTGAAGTCATGGAATTAGTTACCTTCTTTGAAAGTCCGGAGACCCGATCACCAGGCCCGCCACCAGTGCGGGCGTTTTCTGTTTCTGATCCGCGACAGCCTTTTCGATGGCCGCGCGCGTCTGCGGCGAAGCGCTGCGGAACATCAGCACCTTGGCCACCTGCATTGGATCGCTGCCGAATTGCGAGACATCCACCTTCACGCCGGGCACGCCGTTCCTGGCGAGCTGCAGCGCGAAATTCATGCGGCTGAGCAGAGCCGCCGAGTTCACCCATTCCGCATTGAGATTCGAATAGCCGGTCGGTTCCTGCTTGCGATACAACGGCTCGCCGAGATTCCCAACCTGGTTGGCCAGCGCCCAGGCGTCCGTCACCTCGGCATCGAGCGCGCGAACGGAACTGGCCACCATCTCGAATGGCGTTTTCACTTTGGCGCGGTATGCGCCTTCCGACCAGAATTCCTTCGAATCGAGCATCACCTTCATCACTTCGCGGATGTCGCCATTGCTCGCAAGGAACTTGGCCGCCATTTTTTCCACCAGAGCGTCGGGCGGATTGTCGGCAACGAAGCGCTGCGCCAGTTTCCGGGAGATGAAATGCGCGGTGGAAGGATGAGTGGCCAGGATATCGAGAACTTTTTCCGCGTCGTCCATGCCGCCGCCCGCAGGGATTACGTGGCCGAGGACGGTCTTCTCGCCTTTGTCGTGCAGGCGATCGTTATAGAAGAAGCCGCCGCCGCGCCGCGGTTCCAGCAGCGTCCAGCCCGTAAAGCAGCGCGCGACTTCGCGGACATCCTGCTGTGTATAGCCGCCATTCACGCCGAGCGTGTGCAGTTCCATCAGCTCGCGGCCGTAGTTTTCGTTGAGACCGCGCTTCACCTTCCGGTTCTTGGCGTTCACATCGATGTCCGGACGGACGGACTGGAAATTATCCAGGTAGAACAGCATGGCCGGACTCTTAGCAGTGGCTTCCAGCAGGTCGCGGAACTTGCCCAGCACGTTGGGGCGAATGGCCTCGCGCTCGTAGTTCGGGATCAGGAACCGGTCGGAGCCCTTGTCGTAATACACGTTGAAGTGGTTGAACCAGAAATCGTCCAATTCTTCGGCGAGCTGCCGATTGCTCTCCGTGGCGCGGAGCAGTTTCGATTCCAGAAGATCGTAGGCCACCACTTGCTGCGGGGCATTGAGCAACAGGATTTTGCGGCGGACATCGGTGGGGGCGAAATTGAAGAGTTGCTGGCGTTGCGGGCGTGGAAGAGCAATCAGCATGTCTTCCAACTTGTCGGCGGGTAACGAAGCCAGCAGTTCACGCTTTTTGTCCGGCGTGCCGGTGCGGACCACTTGGATTTCGGCTGGTTCCAGCACCTGATCGAGCGGCTTGGCCGGCTCCATGTCCGCGTTCGGATCTACGACCGCGCCGTTCTTGCCGGCGGCGGCGTCCTGACCTTTTTTCACCTTGAAGCGGGTCATGTAGCGCTCGATACTGGCGCGCAGGATGGGATCATCCGGCATAGGCTGTCGGCCGTCGGCAATGGCTTTGATCATCTGCGGCGGGGGATAGTGCTGGACCGTCTCCATGGGGGTCATGCGCAGCGATTCCAGAGGCTGGAGCTTGGCTTCGAGGTCGGGGTTCTCCTTGATGCTTTCCGGATGAAGCTGCTGGTCAATCCACTTCTTGAGGCCCATTTTCTTGACCCGCTCGACGTCGCCGGGGCGGGGGCCGAAGGTCAGCCGGTCCAGGGCGTGGAGGATCTGGTCGTCCTTTTTCAGCTTCTTTTCGAACAACTTAGCCTGCTTCTTCGCGTCGTCCGACGCCTTGGACGACTTGGTGGACGAGACGCCCGGGAGAACCAGCAAAAACGAAGCCAATGACGTCGCGACTAGTGCTCTAACCTTCATGGGGATACTGTTGCCTCACTTTCATTAAACGCCAGATTGGCCCAGAAGTTTACCGCTATCTGCTATTCCTCTTGACAATGTATCATAACACTAGTACACTAGCATTACAGATGAATACGCCAGCCCAATCTGATCGGCGGTTCGAATTCAAGCTGGATCTGCGGAGCGGAGTGCCGGTGTACCGGCAGATTATCGACCAAGTGCTCGGCGGCATTTCGGCCGGGGCCTTGAAGCCAGGCGATCAGTTGCCCACCGTGCGACAGCTTGCGGTGGATCTGGCGATCAACCCGAACACCGTGGTTCGTGCGTATCGCGAATTGGAAATCCGTGAAGTGCTGGAGACGCAACAGGGCACGGGCACGTTCATTACGGACAAAAAGCCGGCCAAGAACGAGATGGAGCGGCAGCGCCGCGTGGTGCAGCTCGCCGGCGAGTTGCTGGCACGCGCGGGCGCTGAAGGAATCACGTTGGAAGAGCTGCTGGACCATTTCAACGAATTGCACAAGGAACAGAACAGGAGATGAGCCATGCTACTACGACAAATGATGAAAGCTTCGAGAGGTGACGACAGAATGGGTGGCGCCGGAGTCCAGATCAGTACGATCGGCGTTGCGGTTTGCCTGATCTCGGTGGCGGCAGGCCTCGGGCCATCGATCTCTTACAACCGTCCCGAACCGGTAGTTGTGGGCATAGCGGTGGGGCTGTATTTCCTGTTTGCAATCCGGGTGGCCGAGCAGTGGCAGAAGGCGGCGGTGCTGAGGCTGGGCCGCTACATCGGACTGCGCGGGCCGGGAATGTTTCTGATCATTCCGGTGATCGATTCAATCAGCAAATACGTGGATCAGCGAGTGCGCGTGACCGACGTCAAGGCAGAATCGGCTTTGACGCGCGACACCGTGCCGGTGAACGTGGATGCGATCATTTTCTGGCTGGTGTGGAACGCCGAGAAGTCGATTCTCGAGGTAATGGATTTCGACGATGCCATCACCATGAGCGCGCAGACGGCACTGCGCGAATCGATTGGCCGACACGATTTAGCGCAGATGATTACGGAGCGTGAACTGTTGGGCAAGGAGCTGCAACGGATTCTGGACGAGAAGACCAATCCTTGGGGCATCACGGTGCAATCGGTGGAGATCCGGGACGTCCACATCCCGCAGGCGCTGGAAGACGCGATGTCGCGGCAGGCGCAGGCGGAGCGCGAGCGGCAGGCGCGCATCATCTTGGGCACGGCCGAGACCGAGATATCGGCGAAGTTCTCGGAAGCTTCGATGGCCTATTTGAACAACCCGATCGCGTTGCATTTGCGGGCCATGAACATGCTGTATGAGGCCATCAAGGAGAAGGGCGCGATGGTGATTGTTCCCTCTACCGCGGTGGAAACAATGGGCTTAGGCGGACTGCTGGGCACTGCGGCGCTCGGCGGACAGAAACAGTAGGCCAGAGGGGGTCTGGCGCTGTAATAACGGCGCCAGATTCCAGTCTTTAGGAATGAGTCAGGCAAGGAGGTTGCGATGTCCAGAATACTTGAAGGCGTTTTCGTTCTCGGTTGTTCCTTGGTTGGGCTGGGGATGAGCGGCACCGACGGTGGTGTATTTCAGAACAGCATGAAGGCGTCCATCCAGCTTGTTTCGCTGGCTCACGACAACGTGGCGGTGAACGCGATGCGGTTGGGTGTACACCTGTCGCGGTTGCCGGTGCTGGTCCTGGGCAATTTCCGGTAGGTTCTAGAGCTCGCCCAGTTCCTCGAGTATCAGCTCATAGTGCCGGTGCGAGAGATGGAATCCGCATAAGCGGAGTTCATCCAACTTATCCCGGACACTACCAATCAGGCCGAGAGTCTTCGCATCGGCATAGATCAAGGGAGTTCGAATAACCGTCATTCCGCGCAGACGCGCGCAGCGCACTCCACGCTGCTCATCCATCAGAAGCGGCGGTCGCCCTAATGATTCCGCAACCAGAATCGCTTCACTTTCGCCGAGGTCGAGACGATACTCCCGTCGAAGTGACACGACCTGTGCGTCTTCTGGCGGCCCGGCCACCGAGATCCACTTTCCCAGAGCCGCTCGAACTTCATTTCCGACTGGATAGCCGGCACCCGCTTCAACAACCTCTCGATGAACCGCTGGTGGAATCACCAACGTGCCGTAAATCCTCCGAAGGAGATCAAAGTCCGACAGAAGGGCCAGATAATTCAGCGGGCTGCTGTCTGAAACGACCGCACTCACTGGTTTTTTTCGCCGGCTTGGTTCCTTCGCAATTGCCGGAGCATTTCGAAGTCTTCATCCTCAAGCTCGACCTTGAACCCCACGCCTGTGCGACGCAACAGATCAAGAAATCCGATGCGTGTCAGGCCCAGCATTTCTGCCGCTTCGCCAGTGGTCACCCGCTGATCGGAATAAAGTTTGAGCGTTGCCTGCTCTTTGACGGAGCGCACGAACTCAACTTCGGCGCTCTGGTCCACCGCACCGTCCGGAACATTGAGCTCGAATGCTACCTTCACGCGTTTGCCCCGCTCCTTTATTCTAACTGAGCGCCATGCGAAAACGGATCTTGCACCGGCGCGTAGTTCACCATGCGAATGGTGTAACTTCGAAGAGATTCTCCCATGGCCAAGAACACGATCGAGAGCTCACAGGAAATTTATCAGATCAAGGTCACGCTGCTTGGTACGCGCCCAGCGATCTGGCGGCGGCTGTTAGTGCCGGATTGCCCACTAATGGATTTCCACGACGTGTTGCAAGCAGCCATGAGTGGCAGGATTGCCACTTGCATGAGTTCCGCGCCGGCGATCGGAGATTTGGCGTTCCCGATCCGATGGACAGAGTCTTCGGCGGTGGCCCTCGCTTGGTGAACGAACGAAGGGCGCGACTCTCGGATCTGCTTCCCAACGTGGGCGCCAAGGCCGACTACACTTACGACTTCGGCGACAGTTGGGAGCATCGCATCGTCCTGGAGAAGGTGCTGGCACCAGACGCCGAACTTCCTTATCCGGTTTGTACGGGCGGAAAACTCCAAGGTCCGCCCGAGGATTGCGGCGGAGTGGAAGGCTTCTACAACCTGCTGGATGCGATCGCCGATCCGGCTCACGAACAACACGAGGAGTTGATGGAGTGGATTGGCGGCGGCTTCGATCCAGAGCAGTTTTCATCGGCTGAGGTCAATCACCGGCTGCAACGGATGCAGAAGAAATTCCGCTCCTCGCCAACGACTCTGGCCACGGCCAGAGTACCAAAACGAAAACGCACCGTTCGCCCCGCTCCGGACCGGTCGGCTGTGGCCACTTTCCCTGGGACTGAATCCGGAAATCCGCCGAGGAAGCAGATCCGACCGGACGAAAAGGTACCGCTGAATTTGAATGGGGACGAGCGCGAGTTGATTCTCAAACACACTTTTTCCCCGCCCGCACTCACCGGCCGGTTGCGCATCGTGCCCGCACCAAGCGATTCTCCTGCCTATAACTTCACTCTGGGCGACCTGGAGGAGCTGGCGGGATATGTGGCGTTCGAAGCTAACCACGCCAAGGGCAAGAAATTAGGGAAGCAGATGCACCTGCTCCACGCGCGAATCATGGATGTGGTGGAATCCTACGCGGAAGAGGATGAGTGATCGTAGTCTCTATAATGAAGCATGGCCTCTGGGATTTCGGCGATCGCCACGCCGGAAGAGATCGCGAAATATGAGCCGGTGATTGGGCTGGAGGTGCATGTCCAGCTCAATACGCGCACCAAGATTTTTTGCGGGTGTCCTACTGGATTTGGAGCGCCGCCCAATACCAATGTCTGCCCGGTTTGCTTGGGGCTTCCTGGCGCGTTGCCAGTACTGAATCGTCAGGCGGTGGAGATGGCCATCCAGGCGGCTCTGGCCATGAATTGTCGCGTGAATGCGTTCTCGCGATTCGCGCGCAAGAACTATTTCTATCCGGACCTGCCGAAGGGCTATCAGATTTCGCAGTACGATCAGCCGCTGGCGGAGCACGGGTCGCTTGAGATCATGGTGGGTGGGGTTCGGCGGCGCATCGGCGTCACGCGCGTTCACATGGAAGACGACGCGGGCAAAAGCATTCATGACGGTTTCAAGGATTCGGACCTCTATACCTACGTCGATCTCAACCGCAGCGGGACGCCGCTGATCGAGATTGTCAGCGAGCCGGACATGCGTTGCTCCGACGATGCGTATGAGTATCTCACCGAGCTGAAGCAGATCATGCAATACGCGGGCGTCTCCGAGTGCGATATGGAGAAGGGGCAACTGCGCTGCGACGCGAATGTTTCGGTGCGATTGAAGGGTGCGGAGAAGTTCGGCACGAAGGCAGAGGTGAAGAATCTGAACTCGTTCCGCTTCGCGAAGATGGCGCTGGATTATGAGATCGCGCGGCAGGTAGCGCTGCTTGAAAGCGGCGGCAGGGTGGAGCAGGAGACGCGGTCGTACAACGTCGCTAGCGGCGAGACGGTGGGGATGAGGAGTAAGGAATCGGCGCATGACTACCGTTATTTTCCAGAGCCGGATCTTGCGCCGCTTCAAGTGAGCGAAGCGTGGCTCAATCGGATTCGGGAGTCGATGCCGGAGTTGCCCGCAGTGAAGCGCAAGCGTTTTGTCGAGGAGTATGGGCTGCGCGAATACGATGCGCAGGTGCTGACGGCGACGCGGGCGATCAGCGATTATTTTGAAAGAGCGGCGGGTGTGGCGGGCGATCCGAAGACAGCGGCCAATTGGGTAATTGGCGATCTGATGGGCGCGCTGAAGGGGCGCGAGATCACGGAGTCGCCGATCCCGGCTGAGCAATTGGGCGAACTGGTGGGCTTGATCGCCAAGGGCGAGATTTCTGGAAAGCTGGCCAAGGAGATTTTCGCCAAGATGCTGGAGACCGGCGACGCGGCGCGCGTCATCATGGACCGCGAGGGATTGAGGCAGATCAGCGACACGGGTGCGTTGGAGAAAATTGTCGACGAAGTGATCGCGAATAACGCGAAGCAGGTGGAGCAGTACAAGTCGGGGAAGACTACTGTGATCGGGTACCTGGTGGGACAAGTGATGAAGGTGAGCAAGGGGCAGGCGAATCCGGGGGCGGTGAACGAGTTGCTGAAGGTGAAGCTGGGATAAGCAACGTTTCAGGTCTATCGCCGTTTCATTTCGGC
>DASQGY010000105.1:0-21789 GCA_035632375.1 Bryobacteraceae bacterium
GCCGCGCCCCAGCAACCCGCCCGCACCCCCACCATCGAAGACCGCACCACCGGCCTCCAACGCGTGGACGGCTTCTTCCCCCTCTACTGGGACGACCGCACCGGCAACCTCCTCCTCGAAATCCCCCGCTTCGATTCCGACTTCCTCTACGCCACCGGCCTCGCCGCCGGCCTCGGCTCCAACGACATCGGCCTCGACCGCGGCCAGGAAGGCGCCGGCCGCCTCGTCTCCTTCCACCGCGTCGGCCCCAAGGTCCTGCTCGTCCAGTCCAACGAATCCTTCCGCTCCTCCAGCCCCAATCCCGCCGAGCGCCTCTCCGTCCAGGACTCCTTCGCCCGCTCCGTCCTCTGGGGCTTCACCGTCGCCGCCGAATCGAACGGCCGCGTGCTCGTCGATGCCACCGATTTCTTCCTGCGCGACGGCCACGGCGCGGCTCGCTCACTCCGTCCCGGACCCTACCGCGTCGATCGAACGCGCAGCGCCATCTACCCGCCTCGCACCAAAGCCTTCCCCAAGAACACCGAGATTGAGGTCACGCTCACCTTTGCCAGCGATGCAGCAGCCGGCGGACGCGGCGGCGGCGCAGGCGGTCCTCAACAAGGTCCACCTCCCATCGGCGGAGCCACGCGCGGCGGAGGCGGTGGATTCGGCGGCAATCTATTTTCAGGAACCGTCGCCAGCGTCACGCCCACAGCCGATTCCGTCACCCTCCGCGAGCATTACTCCCTGGTCGAACTCCCCGACAACAACTACCAGCCGCGTTACGACGATCCGCGCGCCGGATACGGCGGCCTCAGTTTCGTCGACTACAGCGTCCCCATCGGCGAGCCTATGGTCAAGCGCTACCTCCGCCGCCACCGCCTCGAGAAGAAGGATCCGAACGCCGCCATCAGCGAGCCGGTGAAACCCATCCGCTATTGGGTGGATCCCGGCGCACCCGCCGACGTCAAGCAGGCTCTGCTCGATGGCGCGCGCTGGTGGAATCAGGCCTTCGAAGCCGCGGGCTTCCGCAACGCGTTTCTCGTCGAAGTGCTCCCCGATGGCGCAGACCCCATGGACATCCGCTACAACATGATCAACTGGGTCCATCGCTCCACTCGCGGCTGGTCCTCCGGCGGCAGCGTTGCCGATCCCCGCACCGGCGAAATCATCAAGGCCACCGTCACGCTCGGCTCCCTGCGCGACCGCCAGGATTACCTCATCTTCGAAGGACTCCTCTCGCCCTACACCACCGGCACGGAGAAGCCCGACGTGCTCTATCAAACCGCGCTCGCCCGCATCCGCCAGCTAGCCGCGCATGAAGTCGGCCACACGCTCGGACTCGGCCACAATTATTACGACAGCACCAAGGGCTGGATCTCGGTGATGGATTATCCGCATCCGCTCGAAAAGCTGCGCGACGACGGCACCATCGATCTGTCGGAGGCTTATCAGGCGCGCATCGGCGATTGGGACAAAGTCGCCATCAACTACGGATATCGCCAGTTTCCGAAAGGCGATGAAGCCGCTCCGCTCGCCCGCATCCTCGACGACGCCTGGTCCCAGGATCTGCGCTACATGACCAACCAGGACACCGAATCGAATCCCAAAGTGGATCAGTGGTCGAACGGCGTGAATCAGGCTGATGAATTGAATCGCCTCATGAAAATTCGCCGCGCCGCCCTCAACCGCCTGGGCGAGCACACCATCCGCAATGGCGCGCCCATGGCCACTATCGAGGAGCCGCTGGTCCCCATCTTCATGTATCACCGCTATTCGGTGGAGTCCGCCGCGTCCATGGTGGCCGGCATCGACTATATCTACGCCATGCGCGGCGACCATCGCACCCCGCTGAAGTGGGAGACCGCAGCGAATCAGCGCAAAGCGCTCGACGCCCTGGCCAATACCCTGAAGCCGTCCGAGCTGGCCGTCCCCAAGCAGGTGCTCGACGCCATCCCGCCGCGCCCGCCCGGATTCGGCCGCCATCGCGAGCTCTTCCCTCGCACCACCGGCGACGGTTTCGATCCGCTAAGTCCTGCCGCTATAGCGTCCGACGTGACAATTGGCTTCGTTTTGCAACTCGACCGCGCCGCCCGCATGGTTGCCCAACACGCCGTCGACCCGTCGCTGCCCGGCCTCGAAGAAGTAATCGATCGCCTGACAAAAGCCACCTTCGACGCACCTGCCGCCTCGCCCTACGAAGCCGAAATCCGCCGAGCGGAAGAGCGCGTGCTGGTAGATCGTGTGATATGGTTAGCTACCGGTGCACCCAACGGACAGGTCCGCGCAATGGCTTCGTTTAAGCTTTCTAAGCTCGCCGCCCGCCTCAAATCCGAAACCACCGCCACCGAAGCCGACCAGGCGCAACATTCGCTGCTCGCCGCCGACATCAAGCGCTTCCTTGACCGCCCGGCCGAAGCTATGAAACCAATGCCGGTTGCCGACGCGCCCCCAGGCGCGCCCATCGGCGACTACCCGCTCGACTGGCTCGCTCCCGCGCCATGGAACTGAATACTCCAGTGGCCGCCCCCAACCGCGACCGCCCGTTCCAGCATCGTACCCGGCACACCCGGCCGCCCATCGGCCAGTTTGCTCCGAATTGAAAATATCAATATTTTTCTGTTGACAACTTAAGAAAGTTAATTTATAAATGGATCATGGATTGGCAAGAACTGACCCAGTTAACCCAGGGCCAGCCCATGGTCATCGAACGTATCCGCTTGACGGAGAAGGACATCGCCATCGAGGGGCGCTTCGAGCTCCCACAGTTGGCCCGTCTTAGCCCCGACGACCAGGTTTTCGTCCTCGCCTTCGTCCGCTGCCACGGCTCCATCAAGGAAATGGAGCAGATCTTCGGCGTAAGCTACCCCACCATCAAGGCGCGGCTGAACCGGATCTCCCAGAGCCTGGAGTTCGTCGAAACCAATCCATCGCCATCGCGCACCGAAGTCCTGGATCGGTTGCAGCGCGGCGAGATCAATGCGCAGGATGCAATCCAGGAGTTGGAGGCATTGAAATGATTCCGATGTTGGCCGATCTTCGAATCCACAGCCCGCGCCGCCGCTTCGCGCTGATGGGCATCCCGCTGTTCCTGCTGTGGATTCTGCTGTTGCCGGTAGCGCTGTTGCTCCTGCCCGTGCTGTTCATCGTTTGCCTGGCGGTGAGAATCAGTTTCTTTCAACTGGTCGCCGGCTTGTGGCGGTTGCTTTCCAGTCTGAGAGAAACACACGTCGAGATTAACGACGGGCGGCATTCCGTCCTGGTTCATATTACATAAGGAGAGAAATCATGAATGAGAATCGTCGCAAGATTTTGGAGATGTTGTCCGCCGGCCAGATCACGGCCGAGGAAGCCGAGCGTCTAATCGGCGCCTTGGAGCAGGAATCGCCGGCAGCGAACGGAACCGATCACCCGAAGGTGAAGCCGAAATACATCCGTGTCCTGGTCGAGGATACCGGTCACCAGGGCAAGAACCCCACGGTTAACGTTCGCGTGCCGATGCAATTGTTGCGCGCAGGCGTGAAACTGGCTAACCTGATTCCCGCCCAGGCGCGCGTCCACGTGAACGACGCGTTACACGAGAAGGGCCTCAACATCGACTTGGGCCAGATCAAACCCGAGAATCTCGAAGAACTGGTGGACCACCTGGATGAACTCACGGTGGACGTAGACGACAAGAACGTCAAGGTGAGAGTTTTCTGCGAATGAGCAGGGGAAATTCTTCCTGCTAAATGACTCCCCGGAACAGTAACGCCAGGAAGATGAAAAGAACCAAACCCAGGCTGCAGCTTGGAAAATAGCCCCAGCACTTGCTATAAGACCATGCTGGAAGAACACTTAGCAGAAGCGCGATGAGCGCCAGGAACGACAGGATTGCAACCATGGCCTCTTCTCCTGGCGACTCGGTTTGCAGTTAAGCTGCCACGTTCGGCGTACAATTTCCCTATGAAGCAGATCTTGACTGCGCTCCTATTCGCGGGCTTGGCTTGGACGCAAACTCCGGACGAAATCACGACTCTACGCACGCAACTCGATCGTGCGCAACGGACATTGCGCGACTGGCCGAACCTGACGCGTTATCACAGTGACAACGCCAACCTCACGCCGCCCGCCGCCGGAGAGAGCCGCGTGGTGTTCATGGGCGACTCCATCACCGATGGCTGGGGCCGGTCCCGCGGCCAGTTTTTCCCGGGCAAGCCGTATGTCAATCGTGGCATCAGTGGACAAACCACGCCGCAGATGCTGCTGCGCTTCCGGCCCGACGTAATCGCCTTGCAGCCGAAAGCGGTAGTGATCCTGGCCGGCACTAACGATCTCGCAGGCAACACCGGCCCGATGACGCTCGAATCAATCGAAGATAACCTGGCATCGATGGCCGAGCTGGCCAAGGCGCACAACATTCGTGTGGTGATTGCATCGGTGATGCCCGTCTGCGACTACATCAAGCCGCAGACCGTATCCCGTGCGCCGGAAAGAATCGTCGCCTTGAATGCCTGGATCAAAGACTACACGTCGAAAAATGGGTTAGTGTATCTCGACTACTACTCCGCGATGCTGGACGACAAACAGATGTTCCGCAAGGAACTGACCTACGACGGCCTGCATCCCAACGAGGCAGGCTACGAAGTGATGGGCCCTCTAGCTGAAAAAGCGATCGCCGCCGCCCTCGCCCAGTAGCGCACGCACTCGTGCGTGCCGCGTTCACACTCATGTGAACGCTTTGGGCCGGGCACACCAGACTATCGGCGACGCTGCGGTTGTTGCGTCGTATCCACTCCCGCCGATTTCAGCGCCGCCTGCGCGCTAACATAATCCAGCTTCGGCGCAAGTTTCCGTATACCATCAAAAACAAAAAATCGCGCAGACTCATCGATGCCAACGCGTCCCGAAGCAACGCCGCGATCCTTCAAAATATCGACGATCCGCTGATAAGGGCTCTCATCCTCCTGCCACATTCGAATATCGTCGCCGACGTGAATCAACTCGCGCGCCCGCATCTCCTCGAATCCCGGCAGCACGTAAGCCAGTTCGCCTTTCAGCGGAACCACCACGGAGAACGTCCGTTCGCTGCGGCCCCAGCGGACTCCGGTCAGGCACATCATCGCCGGTCCGGGCTCCAGCACGATGGCCTGTAGCCCGAATTCCTTCATCGCTTCCTGCACCTTCGCGATCCGCGACCGGTAAGTAGCTTCCGAGACTTCTGTAGTTTGCGGCATGGCGGATTCTCCTCAACCCAGCGGCTGATCGATAGCCGGACTCTGCTTGGTGAACATGCGAGCGCCGGCGTCGGTGATGTACATGCAGTCTTCCAAGCGCACGCCAAACTCGCCGTAGATGGCGATGGTTGGCTCGTTGGAGAAACACATTCCCGGTTGAAGTTTGGTTTTGTTGCCCTTCACCAGGTTGGTCCACTCGTGGCCGTCGAGGCCGATGCCGTGGCCGGTCCGATGCGGCAGTCCAGGAAGTTTGTAGCCCGGCCCGAAGCCGGCGTCGGTGATCACCTTGCGAGCGGCGGCGTCGACGGATTCGCAAGTAGCGCCGACCTTGGCGGCGGCGAGCGCGGCATCCTGCGCCTTGCGTTCCAGATTCCAGACTTCACGCTGGCGCGCGGTCGGCTTGCCGAATATAGTGGTGCGCGTGATGTCCGACTGGTAACCGTCGACACTGCAACCGTCGTCGATCAAGACTAGGTCGCCTTCGCGGAGTTTCTGCGGCTGGATGCTGCCGTGCGGGAAGGCGGTGTACTTGCCGAAGATGGCCATGGCGTTTCCTTGCACGCCGAGAGCGCGATATGCGGCGGCGATGTTGGCGCTCAAATCGCGCTGGCTCATGCCTTCCTTCAATGTGGTAAACGCGGCGCGATACGCTTCAATGGTGATGTCGTTGGCGCGCTGCATCAGAGCGATCTCCGCGGGCGACTTGATGACGCGGCAGCCCGCCGTCACCGCATCGGCGCTGACGAACTCGAGCGACGGCGCTTCGTGGCGAATGCCGTCGAACACGGCGAAGCGCGTGCGCTCTTCGATACCGACGCGCCCGGTTGTTACGCCGCGCTCTTTGAGGAGCTGTGCGATCTTCCGGTAAGCCTCTCCGGGTTCCGTCCACGTCCGGACGTCCGATGCAAGCTGAGCGCTAGCCTCGCCGGCCGGCGCGATCCAAGCGGGTTCACCTCGGGCAGGAAGCACCCAAGCCGCTGTGCGATCGCTCGCCGCCAAGCGCGTACCGGTGAAGTAGAACAGACTAGTGCCGCCCTCCATCACCACTGCGCCGATTTTGTTATCGCGCATCAGCCTGCGGGCCTTCTCCACGCGGGCGCGGCGTTCGTCGCCGGTGATAGGCTGGATGCCGCCGGTCATCGGCTTCAGGTTGCGGATGGCTTCCGGAACATCGGGCTGTTGCGCAGTCGCCAGCTTGGTGATGCCGGTGGTTGCGGTGACTAGAAAGACTCGGCGGTTCATTTGTCCATTGTAAGATCGGTGACCTGCAGAAAAGAAACCGGGGACAGGCAGCGCTGTCCACCGCCAACTACTTTGCTTACGCTCCGTCAGGATCCATGTGGCTTGGGACAGCGTAGCCTGTCCCCGGTTTCTTTTCTACAGGTCACCGATTTTTCACCATCATTCTCACCAGCTCGGCGTTGCTCATCGGATGCCAGCCATGTCCCTTCATCGGGCGGCCGTATTCGAAAGTCGCTCCGGCGTCCGTGGTCTTCAGAAAATCTTCGAGCAGATATACCGCGACGTTCAGATAGAAATTGTCCATGTCGCCGACGTACAGGTGCAGCTTGCCTTTCAACTTCGGCCCGAGTTTGGTCCAGTTGGTTTTCATGTAGTAGGTCAGATCGTAACCGTGATCGCGCATGTATTTCGCTACGTCGTGATCGATCTTGCCCGTCGCTTTGTCCCACAGTGGGCGCGGATAGCCGTCCTCATCCACTGGACCGTAAACTGCTTCCCAAGCTTCGAGCTGCTGCGCCGAACGGCCGTGGCTGCCGAGCGCGGTTTCCAGTTGACTCATCTGCCGCATGGTGATGAGCACCTGTCCTTCGGGCGAGCGCATCAGCGGACGCTCCGGCACCGGGTATTCGTATCCGGGCGCGCGAAACGCGTTTTCGTCGTCGTAGATGTTCACTAATTGATAGCGGCGGAAGTCGATTGGATCGGGAAAGAACGTCCAGGTGCCGCCGAAGAAATCCGGGTGATGGACTTCGAGTGCGAGCGATTCCCAACCTCCGGTGGATCCGCCGGTGAGCAGGCGCGCGGCGGGCTCCCGAATGAGCCGGAAGTGCTCTTCAAGATAAGGAATCAACTCCTGGAGCAGCGCGTCGCCGTAGGGTCCGTTGTTGGCGGAGTTGACGGCGTAGGAGTCGTCGAAGTACGGCGTGGGATGTTGAAACGTCACCGCGATGGCGCGCGGGAAGTTGTCCGAATTCCACTCCTGATAAAAGTCGTGCCCGGCCTTTTCCTGCGGCGTGCGGGGCGCTTTGTCACTGAACCCGAACGGCGCATTCAAGCCGAAATGCCCCTGAATGTAGATCGCCGGATAACGCTCGGATGGATGCTCATCGTAACCTTTGGGCAGCAGCACGGTCGCGCCCAGGTACATGGGATGTCCCCAGAATTTGGTCAGCAGCGCGCTCTGAATCTTGATGCGCTTGACCCAGGCCGTGTCTGGCGGAACCTGCACCGGCGGAATCACCTTGCTGAGTTCGAGCTTCACATCGTAACCGGCGGCGGGATCCAGGTGAACTCGGCGGACCTCGCTGAACAAATTCCCCGGCGAGCGCCCGAAGTGCTGGCCTTCCCACTGGTCCATATGTGCCCAGATGGCGTGCCCGTCGGAGCGATGAAATTGCGTGTAGACGTTGACGATCGACTGCACAAAGTAATCGCCAGCGGGCAGTTCATCGAGACTGTTCCGTGGATAGCCAACAGCACGATTGTCGACAGTAGCCGCGTGCCCAGGCTCAAGCTGATTGACATCGACAGCAAAAAACGGAGTCTGCCCGCTGAACGATCCCGCCTGCTCGATGGGCGGCGGCGTGTCCTTCTTGGCAATCACGACGAAGACGCGTCCAGTGATAGGCGCGGCATGCGCGGAGGCGGGGAAGGAGACGTCAAACCTGGCAGCATGCTGGGCGAACGCACCGGGAGTCGCCCAGACGACAAGGATGGCGGCGAGAGAAACAAAGTGGTTCTTCACGGATCTATCATGCCTCATTGGCGGCTTCATTTGGTCGGTAGAGCGCTGAATATTGGCGACCAAGTACCAGTGAGCCGAGCCCGCGGCCAGCACTTAGAAACCGATGGTCTGTTCAATTCCGAACAGTCAATTGTAAGTTCGGACGCGACCTTGCCCCTGAAATGACGCTATCTCATCGTTACTTCAATCGCTTGGGTGGCTGTCGACCCTGGTAGCTGAAGTGCTCTATCTCGACCAATGGATCGATTTCTGCAAGACCTCCGGTTCGCCGTTCGGCAGCTCCGCAAGAGCCCCGCCTTCGCGATCACCACAATCTTGACTCTCGCGCTAGGTATCGGGGCGACCACGTCCATGTTCAGCCTGGTCAATGCCGTTGTGTTGCGGCCGCTTCCGTTTCCCGGGCAGGATCGGCTGGTTTGGCTCGCGGCGGCTGATAAATCGGCGGGCGGGCCTGCCGTCGCCGATACGCTGAGCTATCCCGATTTCATCGACTGGCGCTCCCAGAGCCATTCCTTCAGCGGCATCGCGAGCTACCGGCATAACGGGACGACGCTCAGCGGCGTCGGGGATGCGCAAAACCTGCAATCGCAGATCGTCTCCGCCGACTTCTTTCGGGTACTGGGTGTTCGGCCTCTTCTCGGCCGCGACTTCCGAGCGGACGAAGAGAAACCCGGTTCACACGTCGCCATGCTGAGTCATCAGTTGTGGCAATCGACATTCGCCGGGGCGCAAGATATCGTCGGCCGCGCTATTACTTTGGATGGTGAAAGCTATACCGTCGCCGGAGTAATGCCGGCGGGCTTCTCCTTCCCTATTCAGAATCCTCCGCCGGTGTTGTGGACTACATTGGCCGACGACGATCAGTTCGCGAACCAACGGGGAGCGACAGTGGTGGAGGTGATCGGCAGGTTGAAACCCGGTGTTTCGCTCGCCCAAGCGAAGGCCGATATGGACGTGGTCGCCCGAAATCTGTCCGTGCAGTATCCCGACTCCGATAAAAACCGCGCGTCAGTGGTCGCTCAATCTGAAATCGATCATCTGGTTGGCGATACGCGGCCGGCCCTGCGCATACTGTTCGCCGCGGTGGCGCTGGTTCTGCTGATTGCATGCGCGAATGTTGCCGGCCTGCTGCTGGCACGCGCATCGCGACGCCGGTCCGACATCGCGCTCCAAGCAGCGCTCGGCGCGAGTCCGCGCGAGATCATCCGTCAGATCCTGGTGGAATCGGTTTTGCTGTCGGTGCTGGCCGGAGCGTTGGGCGTCGCACTTGCGAGCGGCTTAGTCCGATGGCTTCCGCAGTTTGTGCCGAAGAGCCTCCCGCGCTTGGATCAGATATCCGTCGATGGTACGGTGCTGGCGTTTGCGACCGCGGCTTCGGTTCTCACCGGACTGCTCTTTGGGGTACTGCCAGCGTGGCGCATGTCGCGCTTCGACCCACTGCTCGCATTGCGCGAGGGTAGCCGGGGCGTTACCAGCGCACGCGGCCAGCACCGCCTGCAGAATTGGTTGGTTGTCGCGGAGACTGCTCTCGGGCTGGTTCTGCTGGTGGGCGCGGGCTTGCTGATTCGTAGTTTTGTGCGGGTGATGCAAGTGGCGCCCGGGTTCGAAGCCAGCCACGTGCTCACCGCCAACTTGAGCCTGCCGTCGAACCGATATCCGAGGCAGCAGAGAATAGAGTTCTATCATCGGCTGCTGCCCCGTGTTTCGGCACTGCCCGGCGTGCAAGTGGTTTCCGCCGCTTTCCCGCTCCCGCTATCGGGCAACAATATCGATATCTCTTTTTCCATCGAAGGCCGTCCGGTACCGAAAGCCGATGAGCCGTCGGAAGCTCTCAACGTCGTTACCCCGGATTTTTTCAGCACCATGCGCATCCCGATTCTTGCCGGACGTTCGTTTACCGCCAGCGATGACACCAAGGGCAAGCCGGTGATCGTCATCAACGAGAGGTTCGCGCGTAAGTATTTCGCCGGCGAGAACCCGATTGGCAAGCGCATCAAACCCGGGCTTGGCGATGGCACCGTGAAATCCACGATGCGCGAAGTGGTCGGCGTAGTCGGCAATGTAAAACGGCAGGGGCTGACCGACGAAGCCGATGCCCAGTACTATCTGCCCTGGGAGCAGGCGGTGATCACTTCCCCGACGTTGTGCATCCGCGCCGCGGGCGATCTCACGACTTTGATCGGCCCATTGCGCGGGCTGCTCGCGGAGATGGATCGGGAAGTTCCGCTCTACGGCGCACGTACGCTGGAGGAATCCGTGTTCAAAGCGGCCGCTCAGCCGCGTTTTCAGACACTGCTGTTGACCAGTTTCGCCACCATGGCGCTGCTGCTCTGCGCGGTAGGACTTTATGCAGTGCTGTCGTACATGGTGGAACAACGTTCGGCGGAGATCGGCTTGCGCATGGCCCTGGGCGCGCAACGTTCCGATGTGCTCCGCTTGATTCTCAGCCGCGGTATGCTGCTCGCCGCTGGAGGCGTCACCATGGGCCTGAGTGTGGCCGCGTTTCTAACCAGTTATATGACCAGCATGCTCTATACCATCCAGCCCCTGGACAAAATCACTTTCGCCGGTGTCGCCGCAGTTCTGCTGCTAGTCTCACTGATGGCGAGTAGCGTCCCGGCATACCGTGCCGCGCGCGTAGATCCGATGAGGACCCTTCGCGATCAGTAAATTCGGAGTGCCTTCTTGCGGGTTTAGAATGGCCGTATGTGCAAGACCATCGCTCTTCTTCTGATCTCGCTCGTTCTAGCGAGCGGGCAGGGATCCAAGTTGTCGGACGCACAGCGGCAGGCCATTCTCGACTACCAACTCACTCTCCCGCGCGCCAATCAACTGATCGCCGCGATGGAAGCCATGACCAAGTACGTGGCGTCGCTGCCGGACTTTGCCGAGCGGATGCGCAAAGCGATGACTCAGACTCCCGCCCAGCGGCTCGCTGACTTTGAGGCCGATCCGAAGGCCATGGCCATCGCCAAACAGAATGGGCTGACCGCGAAAGAGTATCTGGTTGGAGTGCCCGCGTTGCGCATGGCGTTGCTCGCGGCCCAGGGCATGGTGGGCCCCTCTATCATCGCTTCGCCAGCCAATGTGGCTTTCGCCAAAGCGAATCTGGCTGAGCTCAAGCCGAAAATGGATGCCGCGGACAGCGTTCGACCCGCCCGCAAATAGCGCCGCCTAAGGCTTGCCGAGCTGATCGAGAGCCGCGCGGAAACCGGTGGCCAATTGTTGCGCCGAGCCCTTGCCCCAGTAGTGCAGGAAGATGATCACTGGCCGGGTTCCAGTCATATGGTGGTGAATGGCGACAACATCGAGCCCGTGGCTGCGCAGCGCCTTCAAGACGGGCTGCACTTCGTTTTCGAGCATCGCCACGTCGCCCGCGATGACCGCCTTATCGTCGCTTCCAAAAAACGCCGCCCAGGTATTCAGGCCCATGCGCGCGTTGATTACCGCGCCCATGTCTTTCAACTTCAGCTCGTCGCGGCCGACGGTGATCTTGTACACGGGGCCGTTTTGCTCGCCTTCGTGACCGGTGATCTGAGCGATTTTTGCGGTGTCCATCTTGCCCGCTTGCACGTTGGAATCCGCCGCCGCGCCAGTCGCAGCCGCGTGGGCCTGCGGTATGTGTCCGAGCAGATCCAGTGCCGGCTTGGCTTTCTTGGCCAGATCCGCGGGCGCTCCGTGCCCCATCACGTGCATATAGAAGATGCGCGGCTCTTCGAAGAAGAAATGATTGTGCAGGGCGGTAACCTCCAGGCCATTGTCCAGCAGCGCGGACATCACCGGATTCACTTCGTCCTGTGTCAGCACTAAATCCCCCATCATCACGTCACCGTGATCGCCCTTGCTCATCGCCAGCCACCCGCCGAAGCCGAAGGACGTTGGAGTGGCCACGCCGTCGACGGTGACTTTGAGATCGCTGCGCGGGATGTTGACTTTCAGTACATTGCCTTTGAAGTCGCCTTGTTTTCCCAAGGTCTTTAGCACCTGCGCGTAGTCGGCTGGCATTTCCTGCGTATACGCCACGGGTGCGATGATCATTATCCCCATGACTAAGAGTTTTGTTGCACTGTTCATGTGTTCCTCCATCTCTTATGATGGCAGAACCGGATCAGGGGATCAGGCACGGACGAGGGCGTCCGCCCGGCGCCTAGAAACTTGCGCGCAATGCAAACTGGAAGGCTCGTGGACCGCCGCTCCCGAACACGCTGCTGATACGCGAGGTCGGCTGTCCGAACGTTGTGCTGGACAGATCGCCGGAGAAACCTCCCAGATTCGCGATGTTGAACGCATTGAATACTTCGCCGATCGCGTTGATGCGGAAGCGCTCTCCGATACGAAACACCTTGGTCACGCGCACATCCTGGGAGATGGTGCTGTCGCCCAGAGCATAGTGAGCCGGCAGTGGAGGCAGGGCCTTGATGGTCGCGCCCTGTGCATCTTTCGTGCCTGCGTATTGCGCGTTGAATTGCGCGACCAGGGCCGGAATATCGGAAATGGAAATGGAACGGTAGACCTGGTTGGCACCTATCCCGGGATAACGGTCGCCACGGGTGCCGTCGCCGTTGTAGTCGTAATTGCCGGCGCTTAGGTTGGACGGACCGCGGCTGGTGGCCTCCGAGATGAAGGAAAACTGGAATCCCCAGGGAGCATCCACACTGAACGCACCTACCAGGCGGTGCCGCCTATCCGAGCCCTGCGGCCCGAAGGCGTCCTTCCAGTTGTCGTTGTTCGATGCGCTGGAGCCCAGAAACAGGCCGCTGCCGTTCAGGCCGACAAACGACGTAAGCGCGTAGGACGCCATGAACTGGTACCGCTTCGCATAGCGCTTCTCGGCGCGCACCAGCAGCGCTTTGTATTGCGCCGTGCCACCAGTCTGATAGAAGCCTACCGCGTTCAACTTCGGATCGACATTGCCGCCCACATGGTTGTTCTTGTTGTAGTCAGCCGAGAATATCTCATGAACGGTCTGCTTGACCTGGCCGTCCGCGGATAGCAGGATATTCCACGGGAGTTCCCGTTGGATTCCAAGGGAGTATTGCATCGAATAGGGAGTGGTGAGGAACGGGTCGAGAATACCGGCACCGCCTTTTGATGCGTCCAGGTTGGTGAAACTGAGGTCTTCATTCTTCTGGTTGGCAGCCATCTGCGCCTGGAGCGGCGCGCTGAAGATCGGGAGATAGCTGAGGAAGTCGCTTCCACGGAACGACGAGGGCCCCTTCACCAGCGATGACAAGGTCACTTTCGGATTGCGCGGATCGGGGACGACATCCTGACTCAAAACTGCGTAGCCGACACCGTAGGGCGCAAGATAGGTCCGCTCCACCAGGCGTACATTGGCCAGCAGGGTGTCGTAGTAGATTCCGAAACCGCCGCGAATGACGGTCTTGGGATTGTTGCCGGGCGCCCAGGCAAACCCCACCATCGGCGCAAAATTGTTCCAATCCTGCCGGGTGGGCTGCAGGTTCCCGTTCAGAATCTTGGACAGGCTGGCGGGTTTCGGAAGATCGGAATTGACCAAGTTGTCTTCGAAAGAATACGAAAGGGCAAAATTCAACGTGAGGCTCTTGGTGATTTTCCAACTATCACCGGCATAGAAGCGTACGCGGTGATTCACAGAGGCCGCTTCCGGATGATACGGCGGCTGCTGCGGATTGCCGACGCCAAAGGTGAAGCCCTGCACGGGAAGCTGCAGAACGTCCTGAATAGTGGTGAAAGTGGCGGGAACTGAAATGCCGGCCGCTCGCGCTTGGGCTGGCGAGTACAGCGAGACGCTGGCTGGATATCGATACTGCCAGGACCCGCGCCCCCGAATTCGCTCCAGGGAGAATCCATACTTCAGGGAATGGCTTCCCTTCTGCTGGCTGAAGTTGTCGTTCATCTCCAGGCGTCCCTGCAGCGTGGATTGGGGTGAATTGTTGTCGATGCCGAACGACAAGTTCGATTGCAACACCGAATAGTTGGGCATCCCTGCGGCGAGCGCCTCGGGAGTGGGTTTGTAGTAGTTGCTGTATTTATTGAACTGAATGCGGAAGTCGTTCACCAATCGCGGCCCCAGGATGTAGGTCCAATTCAGCAGGTATTGATCGGCGCTGTTCTGATTGATCCGCTGGTTGTCCGGCAAACCGCCGCCGGCTTCGCCCCGGTTGCCATCGCGTGAGTATCTCAGGCTCACGTGGTGCGCGTCATTGGGATTCCAGTCCACTTTGTGCGTCTGCAACATCACGTCGAACGGTTCTTTCTTGATCACGTTGAACGACATCAGCTCGGTGTTGTTGGCGTTGAAGGGACTCACGCCGCGTTGCCGGGTCCGGTCGATCGAAGACAGCCAGAACAGATGGTCGTGAACCACCGGGCCGCTCAGCAGGTATCCGTACTGCTCGCGATCGAATTTAGGGTTTAGAGCGAGCGGGTTTCGCACCAGCGAGGGATTCGCCGCAAAGGAACTATCGCGCCAGTATCCGAAACCCGTACCGTGGAACGCGTTCGCGCCGCTTCGAGTGATCATGTTCACTGCGCCGGCGGCGGTGATGCCCGTGGAGGGATCGAAGTTGCCGGTGGATACTTGAAACTCCTGCACGATCTCCTGCGAGAAGTTTTGCCAGGTGCCGCCGGTGACGGAATCGTTCACACTGCCGCCGTCGACAGTGACTCGAGTAGCGGCTGAGGTCTCCCCTCCGATCCCCACGCTGACAAAACCATTCTTGCCGCTGGGCACGCCGGAACTGACCAGCACGCCCGGCTGCAGGCGCGCCAACTCCAGCGCGTTGCGTCCGTTCAGAGGCATATTCTCAATCTGCTGGTGCGAGATGACGCCCTCCACCTTGTACTCGGTTGTGTTCACCTGAGCGGCTTGGGCTTCCACTGCTACTACCTGCCGTCCAGTCTCAATCTCCAGACTCAAATTCAGTGTTGCTTCACGTCCGACCAGTAACTCGATGGAAGAAGTGGCCGCGTGGAAACCTGCCGCCTCTGCCTTGATGCTGTAAACGCCTGGGGGCAGGGCCGGAAAAAGATAGTCTCCGAGTTGCCCGGCCAACGCGGTTCGAGTAACACCCGTTGCAGTTTGTTCTATGGTGACTTTGGCGCCCGGAACAGCGGCCTGCGATGGATCGAGTACAACCCCGCGAATGGTCGCGGTGGGCGCCTGACCTAGCAACGTTAAGGCACAAGCGAAAGTCACTGCAGCAAGGAAAAAAGTAGACCGAGGACTCATGCGGACATTACCCCCTGCGTGTTGTATACGCCCGCGCGACACGATATGCAAGAAAAAACCAGTTTGTACGATTTTCGGACAGTCGCCGGCACCAGAACTCGCCACAACTTATGCGACTCAATTAGTCCTAATTAGTTTTCTCTGTATTTGCCCAGCAAGCGAGTCTATACTTGACGCAAGTACCGTCTTAACTCAAGGAGCGATTGATGAAGAAACTTGCTTTCCTACTAGCTTCCTGCAGCGTGCTCTGGTGCGCCGAGAAGGTTGAAATCCTGCGCGATGAATATGGTGTGCCGCATATCTTCGCGGCTACTGCCACCGGCGCTGCGTTTGGCTCCGGCTACGCGCAAGCCCAGGACCGGCTGGAAGAGATGCTGCGCAATTACAGAAAGGCCGAAGGGACCATGTCGGAGGCATTCGGCAAGGATTTCGTGTTTCACGATTATCGCCAGCGCCTTTGGCGTCATCGCCAAGTTGCCGAGCAACACTACAAAGATCTGGATCCGAAGCTGCGCGCGATCTGCGAAGCGTTTCAAGCCGGCGTGAAGAAGTTCATGCAGGAACACCCCGAGCAGGTTCCGGCCTGGGCGCCGAAGTTGGAACCATGGCAGATCATTGCGCTGGGCCGCTACATTATCTGGGGCTGGCCGGAAGGCGAAGCCGGGGGCGACTTGCTGCGCGGCGGAGTGCAGCCCGATCCGGTGGCCTATCACGGGTCGAACGAGATGCTGCTCGCGCCGTTCCGCACCGCCATGCATGCGCCCATCGCGGTGGTGGATCCGCACCTGAGCTGGTACGGCGAGTTCCGCTTTTATGAAATGCGCATCTACGGCGGAGACTTGAATTTTTCCGGCGCTGCGATTTTGGGGCAGCCGTTTCCAACGCTCGGCCACAACCGATACCTTTCCGTCGCGATGACCACGGGGGGCCCGGACACGTCCGACGCCTATGAAGAAGAGGTCAAGGACGGCAAGTACAGGTTCAAAGATGAATGGCGTCCGCTGGAGGTCCGCACGGAGCACATCGGTGTCAAGGCTGGCGAGGAAATGAAGTGGCAGGATGTGCGCATTGAATCGACACATCACGGCCCGATTGTCGCGCACAAGAACGGCAAAGCCTATTCCATGGCGATCCCTTACGCCAACGAATATCAATTGATCGATACGGCGTGGAAATTGGGCACTTCCCATAACCTCACCGAAGCCAAGAAAGCCCTCTCCGGCTTGCAGTACATGGCGCAGAATATCATGATCGGCACCGTGGACGGTGATATCTATTACGTGCGGAACGGCCGCGTGCCCATCCGTCCGAAAGGCTGCGATTCTTCAAAGCCCATGTCCGGTCCTGCCGGCGAATGCGAATGGCAGGGGATTCATCCCTTCGAGGACCTGGTTCAGGTGACCAATCCAGCGCAGGGTTACATGCAGAACTGCAACGTCTCGCCGTTCGCGATGATGAAGGATTCTCCGCTCATACCTGAGAAGTGGGCCGACCATCCGTATCTTTACAACGACAGCCGCAAGCCTGCGCATCAGCGTGCGGCCATGATGGTAGATCTGCTGGATGCGGCGCGGAATGTAACACCCGAGCAAGCCATCGGTATCGCATTCTCTCCACAGGTGTGGCACGCGGAACTGTGGCAGGAGCGCATTCAGAAGGCTGCGCCGCACAGCGAGTTCGGAAAGATGCTGGCCAGTTGGGATCGCCGCAGCGACGCCGGCTCCAGGGCAGCGCTCGCATACTATCTGTTCAAAATGGCGCTCGGTTCCGATGCGCGCGCCATCGATCCTCCGGCGAGCTTGACCGATGACGCTGTTCGTGCGGCGCTCGATACGGCGGAGAAGCGGTTGAAAAGCGAGTTCGCGGCGGACGCGACGTTCGGTACTCTATTCCGTGTCGGGCGGCAAAACGGGACGCACACCTGGCCAGTGAGCGGCGGTACGGTGGCAGAAGCTGGTATGGCCACGCCACGCGCGATCGGCTTCAAGAAATCGGGCAACGAAATGGTGGGCCAAAGCGGCCAGACATCCACGCAGATCATTATCCTGACCAAGCCGCCGCAGTCCTTCATGATCATCCCGCTGGGCGAGAGCGATCATCCGGACTCCGGGCATTTCGACGATCAAGCGGAGAAGCTCTTCAGCAAGAGCCAGGCAAAATCGACCTACTTCCTGAATCGCAAGGAACTGGAGAAACACGTGACGTCGAAAACGGCGCTGACGTTCTGAGTCTCGATCGCATGTGGGGCAGGATGGCATCCTGCGCCGGCTTGGCAAGCCGGCTCTCCAGTTCGCCGATACACGGCCAGGCGGGTTAACAACCCGCCGCAGGATTCCATCCTGCCCCACACTTATTTCGATTTTGACTTGTCGACCAATTCACGAAGCTGGACCTGCTGGGCCGGCGTGAGGTTGTTCTTGATGCGGATGAGCAGCATCAGTTGGGTCCGCTTGATTTCGCGCTCCGCGGCCAGGACCTTGTCCAGCTCAGCGGCGGCCTGCTTTTCGTCTACCTTGGGCTGTTTGAGCAGAGCGACCAGGCGTTCCACCTCGTCCTGCAAAGTCCATTGAAGCTCCGTGAACTTCGTCTGCGCCTGGCGAACCTCAGTCTTGAGATTATTCTTCTGCTCATCGTTGAGTCCGATGGCCTGCTGGTGCTGCATGACGGCCTCTGGCGGGAAGAGGACATCCCGCATTGGATCTTCCGGAGGTTGCTGTGCGACGAGAGGGCTGAAAAGTAGAAGCGAAAGAATCAGCGGTTTCATTTTATGAGCGGAGCTCCGAGTTTTGGTGTCTGAGTCAGAATTTGTTTGCCGGGAGTCTCGAGCAGAAACGCGGTTGGCGAAGACCATGCGCTGATGTCGCGTGGGACTGCATCCGTTGAGCGGTGGGATCGCACCGAAAACATCACGACGACAGCAAGAACCGGCATCGCGGCAAGAGCAATCCGCCAAGAGTACCTGCGCCTTGAAGAGCAGACGGTGGCGGCCGCCATCCGATCAAATGGCGGAGCGGCGTTCCGATCCTCTTCGCGGAGATTCGCGAATTGCGTCCGCAAACGGCTGTCTTCCGGTGAACTCATGCCAGCCTCCTCCTCATCTGCTTTTTTCCGCGCTCATAATGCGTCCGCGCGGAGCCGATTCCCACGCCCATCACCTTGGCCGCTTCCACAATCGAAAGATCGTGGTAGAAAACCAGTTGCAGCACCTCCCGTTGCCGCGCCGGGAGCTTTCCCAACGCCTCCTTCAGCCTGGTCTCGACGCCCGACCGCTCGCCGGGAGATTTCCGGTCCAGCGCTTTTGGAATCTGGCTGAGTCGCAACCGATGCAGCAGTTCCATTCTGCGTTGGTGGGCGGCTGTTTTCCGGATCACCGCAAACAGCCACGTCTTGAAGCTGGATCTTCCGTCGAAAACAGCTTTTCCGCTGAGAACTTTCAGGTAGACGAGCTGCAGCACGTTTTCGGCTTCGTCGCCACGGCGCCGGCAGCAGCTCAACGCCCAGCCGTAGCTTTCGGCATGATGCGTCTCCAGCGCGTTACGCAGCCCTACGTCGTCGAGGGAAAAAACGGCGGCATGGGACGGTTCGGCCACGTTGCACGGAGCGGTGATCGACTGGGCGGCTACGCTGAGCATCGGCGCGATTTGCCTCCATCATGGCGCATTCAGCAGCCCCAGCGACACTGCCTGAAGTGCGACGGGGTGCAACTCCAGAGCAAGCTGGAGAGGCGGCAGTTTGGTTTTCTGATCCGCCTGCAGAACATCGGTCGCCTTCTGCTGAAAGTTGCCGGCGATTTGCTGCGCCTGCCCTCCCAGCGCGTTCATGGCGATCACAAGCTGTCCCACTGTGGCCGGGTCCGGATTCGGCGACGCCAGGAGTTGCTGCAGCTTCATCTGGGTCTGCATCACCTGCTGCACCACGGGCTGCAGCGTCTGCCCCTTTTGCTGTTGAAGCTGAACCAAGCTTTGAATCTGCGCGTCCGAGAGGTTCAGGAAGTTTTTCAAGTCCGGTGGTTGCGGACTGGCAGCGGGGTCCTGAGCGAACAGGACTCCAGCCATAAGCGGCAAGAGAAATCGAGAAATCAAGACGGCCTCCTTTTTTGTACTTCGCCTATTAGTCGCTTGACGGAGTCAGAATATATGACACGAACTGGACGCGGCACATCGCGCGCTACAGTATTAAGCGGAGCAATCCCCTAATGATTCGCATCACTCAACCTATCATGGCGACCGTCGCGCTATTGCTTCTGGCGGGCGCAGGCGTGGCGCAGGAGAAGCGATATGTGGTGATCGATCAGGACGCGGCCGGGCCCGGCGGTACAGACATGATGTCCATCCTGGTACTGCTGCAGTCGCCCAATGTGCAGACACTGGGCATTACGGTGGTGACGGGCGATCAGTGGCGCGACGAAGAAGTGGCACACACGCTGCGGCTTCTGGAACTGGTGGGACGGTCCGACATTCCGGTGGCGCCGGGCGCGGTATTCCCGCTGGTTCGCACGCAGGTGGAGACCAAGCTGTGGGAACAGCAGTACGGGAAGGTGCGCTACCAAGGGGCTTGGTCGCGGCCCGAGAGTAACCACGATCCTTATGTAGTGCCGTCGATGGCTGAGGGCAAACCGTCGAAACTGCCGCTGACGGAAGACGCGGCGCATTTTTTGGTGCGTATGGTTCACCAGCATCCGCACCAGGTAACGATTTATGCCGGCGGTCCGATGACCAACCTGGCGCTGGCGCTGGCCCTGGACCCCCACTTCGCGGAGCTGAGCAAGGGACTGGTATTCATGGGCGGGAGCCTGAGCACGCGGACGGACGACCAGGAATGGGCCAACGATCCGCGTCGCGAATTCAACTTGTGGTTCGACCCGGAGGCGGCCCACATCGTCCTGCGCGCGCACTGGTCTTCGATAATCTGCACAACGGTGGATGTATCGGTGAAGACCCGGCTGAGCCAGGAGATGTTCGACCAGATCGCGAAATCGCAGACGCCCGCGGCGCAGTATGTGGCCCACTATTCGCACCCGGCGCGTAGCTACCTGTGGGATGAGTTGGCGGCCGCGGCTTGGCTCGACCCGTCGCTGATCACCGCCGAGCGGCAAGTGTACATGGACGTCAACATGGACCGCGGATCGGGCTACGGCGACACGCTCACCTGGTCGGACCGCATCAAGCCGGCGCTGGACTTGCCAATCGTGCATGCGCAGATGGACGTAGACATGGCGAAGTTCGGCAAGATGTTCGTGGAGTTGATGACGCACCCGACGCCGGGAGCCAAGCAGTAAACGGCGACCTTACTTCCCTTTCGTCTCGCGCTCTATTTTCCGCGCACCACCTAAAATATCCTCGATCGAGTAGTTGCCCTCGTGGCAAGCGTACTCGTAGATGGAGTCCTTGGTGGCGCGGAATGGGTATTCGATGGTCCAGCTCTTCGAAAAAGTGGTTGGGTCGTCAATAGTGGTTTTGTACAGCAGCGTATTGGCGTCCACGCGGGTGAAGCGCTCGATGACATGCAGGTTCTTGGACGACCCGCGGAAGCTGATGTTCTCGTTGAAATTCGTGGTGTCCACCACCAGCGTGTCGCCTTCCCAGTGCCCAACCGAGTCGCCCAACCACTTTCGCATGTTGTCCGGGAGGTGGCTGGAATTCATGCGGATGATTCGCGCGTCGTGGATCATCTCCACCAGGATCATGACCGCGCCGGGAGTTTGGACGATCTGATAGTTGTTGTTGTAGAGCACCGGCAGCATGGGCGGACCCGAGCTGGAGCCAAAGCTCATCAGGCAGCGCTCGGACAGTGGCCGGTCCTTTACCGAGTCGGTGCCGCCTCGCCTCGCGGATTGAAGGCGCGCCCGAGCTTCAGCCGTGAGCGGGGGCATTTTGCCGTCCGGCGGATCGATGATGAGCGAAGTGCGCTTCACGCCATCCACGCGCGCCAGCTCCGACCCGCGATCGATGAAGAGCGCGTTGTAGCCGCCGGTTTCGCCGGAGCCGGCCCGCCGATGAAAATCGCTGTCGGACTTGCCGTCGCCCGCTTTCAGTTCCTCGTCCTGACGCTTTTCGTAAACGGCTGCTTCGGCGTCGCTGACGGTGATCTTTCCGGCGAAGGCGGCGGGGCGCTCCATCGGGGTAAGGGTGGCATTGGTCCAGATGCCTTGCAAATCGGGGTGGCCGTCGGGAGCGCGCGGAATCTTGGAGGCTGTTTGAGCGGAAAGCGGCGCGATCGCCGCCAGCGCGAGTAGCGGTGCGAAGAAGCGGGAAACGAAAATTCGGTGGCTCATATAGGCTCCTTTGCTTCTTTCGAGGATCGCACAAAATGCCGCACACTCACGGTCACGGCTTCGGTAACGCGCTGGTCTCATTCACTGAGCCGTGACCGTGAGAAGCCGTGAAAGAATCGGC
>DASQGY010000106.1:0-1861 GCA_035632375.1 Bryobacteraceae bacterium
AACGTGGAAGTTCCCGCCGGCGCACAAGTGATTGACGGCAAGGGTTTGCAGGTTTATCCCGGCCTCTTCGATGCTGTCACCCAGATGGGCTTGAGCGAAATCTCCGCGGTAGGCGCGACAGTAGATTCATCGGAAACAGGACCGTTCAACCCGGACGTGGTCGCCGCGACCGCCGTGCTTCCTTCGAGCGAACACATTCCCGTAACTCGCGCGGCCGGCATCACCGAAGTTTTGGCCGTACCCGGCAGCGGCGGCTTTGATTCCGGCGGAGGATCGGGCGTACTCAACGGCCAGGCGTCCGCAATTCACCTCTCTGGCTGGACCATCGATGAAATGCTGATCAAAAAGAGCGTGGCGATGGCAGTGAACTGGCCGCAGATCCAAACCCGAACGTTCGATTTCGCCACGTTCTCGCGCAAAGACAAGCCGTTTGCCGACGCCAAGAAAGAATACGATAAGGAGGTCAGCGAGCTGACGGAATGGCTGGAGCGCGCCCGGCACTACGCCTTGGCCCTCGAGCATGAAAAGGCCGCGGATTTTCAGCGTGACGTGAAGCTGGAAGCCCTCGTCCCGGTGGTGCGTGGCCAGCTCCCGATACTGGTCTTTGCCGACCAGGCGCGCGAGATTCGCAACGCTGTCGAGTTCGCGGACAAGCAAAAACTGAAAATCATCATCGCCGGCGGCTCCCAAGCTTACAAAGTAAAGGATCTGCTGCGTTCGAAAAGCGTGCCGGTGATTCTGCGCCCCATGCTCACGCTGCCGAATGAAGAGGACGATGCCTACGATCGCCTGCTCAGCCAGCCGGCCGAACTTGCTAAAGCCGGCGTGAAATTTGCCATCGCCAGCTTCGACAATTCCTTTGCGCGGCGCCTCGGACAGAATGCCGCGAACGCGGTCGCTTACGGGTTGCCCTACGACGAAGCACTGAAAGCCGTGACGTTATACCCCGCGCAGATTCTGGGCCTCGCCGATCAAGTCGGCACGTTGGAGCCCGGGAAAGCAGCCAACGTGATCGTCACCAACGGCGATCCGCTCGAACTCACCACCGACGTCCGCTACCTGTTCATCAAGGGCAAGCTCACGTCCACCGACAACAAGCATCAGCATCTGTACGAGAAATACCTGAACCGCCCGAAATCAGCGGACTAAGGTCGGCGGGCTCACCCGGCGCCTTGGGACGAATGGCCCTTTTCGCGGTGTGGACGGCAGCAACATTTCTGCGCGCGTTCCGTCAGATAAGGTAGGATTCCCATCCCATTGGGGGACTTGTGTCCACATTCTTCCAGGATATCCGCTATGCGTTGCGCCTGCTGACCAAGAATCCGGCGTTCACCGGCATTGCGATTCTTACGCTGGCGCTGGGTATTGGCGCCAACACCGCGATTTTTACGGTAGTCAACGCGGTGCTGCTGCGCCCGCTGGGATTCCGCGATCCCGGGAGCTTGATCATCGTTGCGGAGAAGAGTTCGTTCCCGGTAATCAGCACATCGTGGGAGAACTACCAGGATTGGCGGGACCAGAGTCATTCGTTTGAATCCCTGGAAGCGACTCGCGGCGCCACCATTGCTCTCACTGGCGCCGGCGAGCCCGAGCGGCTCAATAGCCGCTACGCTACTGCCGGACTCTTCTCCCTATTGGGCGTCAGCGCGCCGGTGGGCCGCACCTTCCTGGCCGAGGAAGATCGCGCCGGCGGCAATCCGGTGGTGCTGCTGAGCTACGCGCTGTGGCAACGCCGGTTTGCCGGTTCGCAGGAGATTCTGGGCAAGCCTATCACTCTGGATTCGCGGCCATACACCGTGGTTGGAGTTTTGCCTCCAGGGTTTGAACTGCTGCAGCCGGCGGACGTGTTTCTTCCCTTTGT
>DASQGY010000107.1:0-35522 GCA_035632375.1 Bryobacteraceae bacterium
TCGTGAGAAAAGCACCAGCCGTGATGATGGCATCCGTCGAGAAGCACATCTTGATTATTCGCGGCCAGAAGGTGATGCTTGACGCAGACCTCGCTGAACTTTATCAGGTGCCCACCAAACGCCTGAACGAAGCGGTTAAGAGAAACCGGAACCGCTTCCCTGACGATTTCATGTTTCAGCTCAATCGTCGAGAGGCGGATTGTTTGAGGTCGCAATTTGCGACCTCAAACGAAGAGCGTGGCGGCAGGAGGACGCAGCCTTACGCATTCACCGAGCAAGGCGTGGCGATGCTGTCCAGCGTGCTCAACAGCGAACGCGCGGTACAAGTGAACATCGCGATCATGCGAGCGTTCGTCAAGCTTCGCGAGATCATCTCGACGCATAAGGAGCTGGCAGTGAAGATCAAACAGTTGGAGCGAAAGTTCAAGCAGCACGACACGAAAATCCAAGCCGTGTTCGAAGCCATCCGGCAATTGCTCGAACCAAAGGCAGTCCCGCTCAAGGGGCAAATCGGATTCGGCCGTTGAGACCTGTCACCAAATACTGAGAGAAGTTGTTGGCCCGATCCACTACTCCGGTATCCCGAGGGGATACAAAGGTGATACGACTTATCCTTCTCATGGCGGTGCTCATTGGGTCCGCCGCCGCCCAAACCATTGACCCTGCTTATCAGCCGCTTCAGCAGGCCTACGACGCGCTTGGTAAGAGAGATTACGATCAGGCGATTGCGAAATTCCACCAAGCTGTAGTTCTGGCCCCGAATCGCGCGGCCATCCGTAAGGATTTGGCCTACACGCTGCTGAAAATCGGGGAGAACGAAGCCGCCCGCGACCAGTTTGCCGAGGCCATGCGGCTGGATCCGGCGGATCAGCACGTGGCGATGGAATATGCGTTCCTCTGCTATGAAACCAAGCAGCAGGTGATCGCGCGGCGCATCTTCGACCGGGTTCGCAAGACCGGCGACGCGACTGCGGAACAGGCATTCCAGAATATCGACCGGCCGCTGGCCGACGGAATCGCGCGCTGGCAAAAGGCGCTGGAGGCATCGCCGGATAATTTCAGCGCACACCAGGAACTCGCTGGGCTCGCGGAACAACGCGACGAATTCTCATTGGCGTCCGAACACTACGAGAAAGCCTGGCGGCTGCGGCCCGGCGAGCGTTCGCTGATGTTGGATCTCGGACGGGTGTGGAAGTTGCAGGGCCGGACCGAGGAGGCGACGTTTCTGTTGCTGGCGGCATCGCGCGGAGGCTTGGCCAGCGTTGCCGAAAAGGCGCGTGAGCTTCTGCCGGCCCGCTATCCCTTTGTGTACGAATTCGAGAAGGCGCTGGCGCTCGATCCCAAGAACTTCGAACTGCGCCGCGAATACTCGTACCTGCTGCTCGAAATGGGCAAGAACGACGAGGCCGAGCGCCAGTTTGAAATCTTGAATCGGACGGAGCCTGGCGATCTGCTGTCGGCGGCGCAACTCGGCTTCCTGCGCCTGAATCGCCGCGACTATGCCGGCGCGCAGCCGCTCCTCGATCAGGTGCTGAAGGGCGACGACGATGAGTTGGCCGATCGGGTCCGCGTGGCGCTGAGGCTTCCGCAGACGCTGCACCATCGCGGCACGTCCGCGCAACGAACTTCTGAAGAAGCGAAGACGATGGCCGAAAAAAGCCTGAAGGCTGGTTACCTGAAGGACGCGCTAAAATATCTCACCATCGCGCACGAGAGCGATCCGGTGGATTTCGCCGTGATGCTCAAGCTCGGCTGGGTGTACAACATCATGAAGCAGGATGCCGAGGCGGTGAAGTGGTTTAACCTGGCGCGCAAGAGTCCGGATGCGTCTATCTCGAATGAGGCCGGGCAAGCGTACAAAAATCTGGAGCCGGCTTTGGCGCGGTTTCACACCACGGCCTGGGCCTACCCGTTTTACTCCAGCCGCTGGCACGATGCTTTCGGATACGGGCAGGTGAAGACCGAGATGAGGATCGGCACCCTGCCCTTCCATCCTTACGTGTCCATGCGCTTCGTCGGCGATGTGCGGGGGACTACGGGTTCCACGCTGAGCAATCCGCAGCCGCAATATCTGTCGGAGAGTTCGTTTATTTTCGGCGTCGGAGTGTCTACGGTTCCACGCAATGGAATCATGGCCTGGGCCGAAGCCGGCGAGGCGATGAAGTATCTCACCAATCGCAAAGACGTGGGCGCGATGATCCCTGACTATCGGGGAGGCATCGCGTATGCGAAGGGGTTCGGTCACTTGCTAAACAGCTCCCAGGGGTTCTTCTTCGAGACGAACGAGGACGCCGTTTTCGTGAGTCGCTTCCAGAACGATCTGCTGTTCTACTCGCAGAATCGCGCTGGGTATACGTTTGGCAAGTCGGAATCGTTCGATGGACTGCAGGCGCAGCTTTATTGGAACTTCAACGGGACGGTGGATCGGCTGCGTCAATATTGGGCTAACTATGTGGAAAGCGGCCCGGGCGTGCGGTTCCGGTTTGCCGGCTTGCCGAAGTCGATGCTTTTTTCAGTGAACGCCCTGCGCGGCGCATACACAGTGAACCAGGATAATCCGCGTCGGCCGAATTTCTTCGATCTCAGGGCGGGATTCTGGTATGCGTTCACGCACTAAGTATCGGCTGTGGGGCAGGTTGCCAACCTGCGCGCGATTGTCAATCGCGCTGGGCCAAGCGGGTTATCAACCCGCTGCAGGTTGCCAACCTGCCCCACTACGCATCTTCACGTTGCTCGTTCTTGTCGCCTGCTCACTTCAGGCAACGACGTACACCTATCACATCGCCGGCGACGAACCCGGCCCGTGGCCGCAGATCCTTTCCTCTATTGGGCTGACTGCTGCGTCGGGTGGCCCTGCAAATCTCGTCGTCGTCCGCAATGTTGCGCCAGGATCGATTCCCCAGTGGCTGCGGCAAATCGAACAGGGCACGCTGGTCGTGATCGAAGGCGAGAGCGAGCTGGCCGATGCGCTGGGTTTCAAGCCGGGCAAGAAGCGCGTTGTGGTCCGGAGCATGGTGGATCAATGCGCACCGAAGCTTCCGATCGTCTGGGAAACAGCGACGGAGATTTCCGTATTTGAGACGCCGAAGGGCGCCCGGATTTTTGCAACCGAGCGCTGGGAAGGCGCTCCCTTGATGGCCTCCGTGCGGCGAGGAGCGGGCGCTGCGCTGTGGATCGCGACGCCGCCCGGTCAACAAGGCTACGAGCGGTTTCCGTACCTGTTGCAAGCGCTCAGCGATCTCGGCGTTAAGCCGCCGTTTCAGAGCACCCGGCTGTGGGCGTTCTTCGATGGATCCTATCGCTCGCGCGTCGACCTGGATTATTTCGCGGACCGCTGGCGCAAATCGGGAATCGGCGCGCTGCACGTCGCGGGCTGGCATTATTGGGAGCCCGATAAGGAACGCGACGAATATCTCCGCCGGCTGATCGATGCTTGCCATCGCAAGGCCATCCTGGTTTACGTTTGGCTGGAGCTGCCGCACGTCAGTGAGAAGTTCTGGAGCGATCATCCGGAATGGCGGGAGAGGACGGCGTTGTTGCAGGATGCGCAACTCGACTGGCGCAAGCTGATGAACCTCACGAATCGCGATTCTTTCGCCGCGGTGGCGCAAGGCACGAAGAAACTGATCGAGCGCTTCGATTGGGACGGCGTCAACCTGGCTGAGTTGTACTTTGAATCGCTGGAGGGCGCATCGAACGCGGCGCGGTTTACGCCAATGAACGACGACGTGCGCAAGGAGTTTCAAAAGCTGCAGGGCTTCGATCCGCTCACGCTGTTTCAACCGGGTGGGAGCACCGCCGAGAAACTACGAACTTTCCTGGATTATCGCGCCAATCTGGCCCGCCGCCAGCAGGAGGAATGGATCGGCCAGATTGAAGCCATGCGCGCGGTGAAGCCGGATCTCGACTTCGTGCTCACTCACGTGGACGATCGTTTTGACACGCGAATGCGCGATCTGATCGGCGCAGATGCTGCGCGCGTTCTGCCCATGCTGGAGCAACACGACTTCACTTTCCTGATTGAGGACCCCGCCACCATCTGGAATCTGGGACCGCAGCGCTATCCTAAGATCGCTTCGCAGTATGTACCGCTCACTACGAAGACCGGCAAGCTGGCCATCGACATCAACATCGTGGAGCGCTACCAGGATGTCTATCCCACCAAGCAGCAGACGGGCGCGGAGTTGTTCCAGTTGGTGCACGTGGCGGCCAAGGCATTTCCGCGAGTCGCGCTCTATTTCGAGAATTCAATTTTGCAGCAGGACTTGCCGCTGCTTGGCGCCGCCGCGGCAAACGTCGACAAAGTGGAACAGAACGGATCGCGCCTGATCGTCGATTCACGCTATGGCGTTGGTGTGCGCTGGAAAGGCGCGGCGATCGTCAATGGGCGGCCGTGGCCGGTGCGCGACGATTCGACGCTGTGGATTCCGGCGGGGCCAACGGTGATCGAACCGGCAGCCAGCGAGTTGCCCGTCCGAATCGTCGATTTCAACGGCAATATTCGTTCGGCGAGCGTCGCTCCCGGAACCGTGCAGTTCTCCTATCAAAGCAACTCGCGGGCGATTGCAGTGCTGAATACACAACCGCGGAACGTGGAAATCGACGGCGCTGCGCTGGAAACCAAGGCCGTTGCCTCCGGCACGAATTTCGTTCTGATGCTCCCGCGCGGCCAACACCTGGTGCAGGTCGATGTGTCGCCGGCGCCCAATTCAGCGCGCGTCCGGTAAAGCCGCGGGCGCCGACGCCACCCTCCCCGATTTCGCTTCCGCGATGGAGATGTGGTTCGATTCAAGCGTCGTCCCCAACGTCTGGTCCAGCGCCACGCGCGCGTTGTTATAGCTGACTATGGCCGAGATCTCGCCCGACTGCGCCGCGGCCAGGTCGCGCTGCTGCTGAATGACGTTGAATGGTGTCGACGATCCCAAGCTCAGCTTCTTCTGCTCGGCGCTCAGCAATTCCTGCTGCAGCGTACGGTTCTTCACCGCGGCATCGTAACGCACGCGCGCCTGCCGCAACGCGACCACTGCGCTCAACAGATCCACCTCCACTTGGCTGAGACTCTTCTGGTTCGAAAGCTGGCTTTGGCGAAGCGACAACTGATCGATTCCGTAATCCGCCTGCGCCTGCCGGTTGTAGATCGGTGTCTGAAAGAATGCACCCACGCGCTCGGTCGGAAAATTTCGCCGGAAGACTTCGCCGAGCGCGGTCCCGATCCCGCCTACGAAATACGCGTCCGGTCGCTGGACCTGGCCGTTGCGCGAGACCACGGTGTGCGGCACTCCCGCCAAGCCCGCCTGACTTTCGCCGCCGAAAACCTGGAGCGACGGCAGAATCCCGTTTTTGGTTCCGAGAGCGGAAATCTCCGCGGCATTGAGGTTCGCTTTCTGGAGGGCGAGATCGCTGCGATTCGCGAGCGCCGTCTGAACCAGGCTCTCAATCGGAGGAAGATTGTCCTGCTCGGGTATCGCCAAACGGTCGACGGGCAGGATATGCGCGGAAGCCAGTAGCGGGTCGGCTAGGCCAGTCCGGCTCAAGACATTCTTGAGCCGCAGTTCCTGCTGCTGTTGGGTGGTCTGCGAGATCAGCAAGTCGCGCCGGTTAGCGGCCACCTGCGACTCGGCGTTCGTGATGTCCAGCGGCGCAAGCGATCCGATTTGCACTTGCTTCTTGTTGTCTTCATACAGCGTCTGCGACAGATCCAGTGCGCTCTGCTTCGCTTTTACGTCTTCGATGGCGGCCGCCAAACCGTAGTACAGATTCAGAACATTGACCACGATGCCGATGACCTGCGATTTGAAACTCAGCTCGGAAGTCTGGACGTTGATCTTGGACACCGTAATCGTTCGGCCATTCACCGCCGTTCCAAAACCGCGCAGAAGATTGTGTTGGACCGAGAATCCCAGGATCGGCGCGACAGACGGATTCAACAGATCGCTGGGGGCGTTCTCCTTCAGATAGTGGTCGCTGTAGCTCACCGAGACGCTGCCGCCGCTGAGCAGGCCTTGTTGCAGCGAGCCAGTGTAGACGTGCGTCGCGGTGATCAAAACGTTGGTCGAACTTTGCGTGACGTTGAACTGCGGCGTCGAGGTATGGCTGAACGATGTGGTCTCCTGGAAAATCGGGTCCAGGTTTTGCGTAACCGGGCCAACTTGCGAAATGGTCGCGTTGCCGCCACGACCCGCTCCACCTCCGCCACCCGCGGCACTCACGCCGGCAGCCGCTTGACTGCCCGCGACGCCCTGGCCGCTCGCCACCGAACCAGCCTGCGATGCGCCGCTGGGAACGCCAGGCAGCGCACCGCCAGCCTGGGCCCGTTCCAGTTGCCAATCCGCGAGGATCGGATTGTAGCGCGCCACTTCGATATCGATGTTGTTCTCCAGCGCCAGCGCGATGGCGTCCTGCACCGTCAGGTAGAGCGTGCCGGCGCGAATCAGATCGTGCAGCCGGCTGGAATTCGTGAGCCGCACTGGTGGAACCGTCGCCGGAAGATAGGGCCGCCACAAGATCGGCGCGACGGGCCTGACTGGCTCGATGGATACCGATTGCGCCCAGCCAATTGGCGACATGGAACAACACAATCCCACGGCAAGGATTTGCCGAAATCGCCGCATCCGATTGGTCATTGCTTCTCTCCCGGAAGCGTAGCGGGAAGCACCGACGGCCGCGAAACATGTCCCGATAACGCCTCATCCAACGAGATGTTATTCACCTCCAGAGTCGCGCCCAAAGCCTGATCCAGGGCGATGCGCGCATGAGTGTAATTCGCCATGGCCTGAGCCACGGAGCTGACTGCGGTGGCCAGGTCGCGCTGATCCTGCACCACCTGAAAAATGGTGGACGCGCCCAGCGTATTCTTCTTTTGATCCGCGGCCAGAGTCTGCTCCTGAAGCTCGCGAGCCTTCACGGCGGCGTCATATCGCGCCTGCGCCTGCTGCAATCCAATCATGGCGTTCTGCACGTCCACTCGCACCTGATTCATGTTCTTCTGCAGGTTCAGCTCGTCCTGGCGAATCTCCACCAGGCTGGTGACGTAGTCCGATTGCGCCGCGCGATTGCGAAGCGGGATGTTCAGCGAGAAGCCGGCCGAATAGTTCGGGTAGTTGCGGCGGGCGATCTCCGCCAGCAGGTTGCCGTATCCTCCGGCCAGGTAACCAACACCGGGCAGTTGCGCCCCCAGTGCCGAAAGATCGCCGGTCAATCCGTTGTTCGTCAGTTGCGCGAAAGCCTGCAGCGTGGGCTTCAGAGAATTCTTGATCCCAACCAGATTCAGATTCTTGCTCTCGAGATTGATGCGGCTTTGCGCGATCTCTACACGCTTTTCGAGCGCCTCTCGCACCAAATCCTCCAGCGGCCGTGGCGCAGCGTTCTCCGGCACGGCGATTTTGTCCAGCGGAACAATGTGGACGCTGGCCAGCGTGGGACTGGCCACGCCATTGCGGCTCAGCGCGTTCTTCAGCACGATTTCCTGTTGCAGCAGGTTGGTCTGTGAGATCAGCAAGTCTTGCTGGCTAGCGTAAACCTGCGCCTCCGCACGGGTGATTTCAATTTCCGCCAGGGAACCGATAGCGACTTGTTTTTTGTTGTCCTCGCGCAACATTTGCGCCGTGTCCACTTCCCGCTGGCGCGCCTGCACGTCTTCGTTGAAGCTCACCAAATCCCAATAAAGATTCAGAACCGCTGAGACGGTAGTGATCACCTGCTGTTTGAACTGCAGGTCGGAAATCTTCACGTTGTTCTTCTGAACGCGGATGTTGCGTCCGTTCACGGCGCGTCCGAACCCTTGCAGCAGATTTTGCGTTACCTGCAGATCCAGGCTTCCATTGGTGAAGGGATTCAAGACGAACTGCGTGCTGTTCACCTTGGTGCGCTGGCTGGAGAAAGACAATGTTCCGTTCAAGCCGAAATCGAAATTCTGTGAATACTGCGCCTGGTATGCGCGTGTGTCTTGCGTCAACGCCGTCGTTCCGGTCAGGAACGTGTTGCTCTGCGGACTGGTGGCGTGTTGAAAGTTGGCGAGAAAGAAGACGCTGGGATCGAAGGAGGAAATCGGCGGCCCCAACTGCGTGACGATGCCGCCGCCGGAGCTCACGCCGCCTCCGCCGGAAAGCGCGACGCCGCTCGCGTTCACGCTCACTCCTTGCAGGCTGACGCTCTGTGGACCCTGCGCCACTCCGAGACCGACGCTCCGCAACGCACCGCCTCCTTCGGCGCGGCGCAGTACTTCCTGCGCCAGCAGTGGACCGTAGCGCTGGACTTCGACATCGATGTTATTCTCCAGCGCCAACGCGACGACGTCCTGCGCCGACAAGTAGAGATTTCCCGCGCGCACCAGCGACTCCAGCCGCGACGAATTGGATAAGTTGATCGGCGGAACCGTGCGAGGTTCATAGGGGCGCGTAAGTCCGCCGAGATGGCCTTGCACCGGCTCAATCCGGATCGCCGTTTGAGCGTAGGCGGAGACGGCAAGAATACAAACACACCAGAGAAGACGAAATACTTGGGATAGTTTCATGAGAATCGTATTGACCCTTGTTTGCCGGTAGACGGAATCTCCATAACGACAACGCGCGGAGCGGAGCTTAAGTTCCATCCCATTCAGCGACGTGCCCGAACGGCGTAGACACGAATCGGCTGAAAAACGCCCGGCATAACTAGGGATACCATACCCGGCCTGCTTTCCTGTTTCTGGTAGTCTGTTCTTTGTCCTCCGGCGACAAATCGGCCTCCGCACTGCCATTCTGGATGTCCGACCAGCGCTGGCTCGCGCTTTGGGCGGCCATGCTGGGCTATATGCTGGATGCGCTGGATGTCCTGCTGTATGTCTTCGCCGTCCAAACTATGCGCGAACAGTTTGGCTGGACTGCCGCGAAGGCCGGACTGGTCAGCTCCGCGACGCTGATCACTTCCGCGGTGGGCGGGATTGTCGCTGGAATCGTGGCGGATCGAATCGGGCGCACTCGCACGCTGATCTTCACTATTTTGCTCTATTCACTCGGCTCGGCCGGATCGGCGACGTCGACGGGTTTGGCGACGCTGCTGGCCTGGAGAGCGGTGGTCGGCCTGGGGCTCGGCGGAGCTTGGTCGGCCGGTGCGGTGCTGGTGGCCGAAAGCTGGCCGGCGCAGCATCGCGCGAAAGCGATCGGGGTGATGCAATCGGGATGGGCGCTGGGATACATGCTGGCCGCGGTAGTGACGGCTTTGATCTTGCCGCATTACGGCTGGCGCGTGCTGTTCCTGGTTGGAATTCTGCCAGCGCTGCTCACTGTATGGATTCAGCGCAAGGTGAAGGAGCCGACGATCTGGAGTAAGCGCACTAGCGCGATCCCAATCTGGTCTCTTTTCCGCGCGCCGCTTGGCCGCCGCACGTTTTTCGCCACGGCTCTGGCGACGTCGGTGCTGTTCGCCTACTGGGGAGTGAACACGTGGCTGCCGGGTTTCCTCTCCGCGCCGCAAGCGCAGGGCGGCGCGGGACTCAATATCTTGCGCACCAGCGCCTGGATCTTCACCATGCAGATCGGCGCGTTTCTTGGATACGTCAGCTTCGGCTGGATGGCCGACCGCTTTGGCCGCCGTCCGGCGTTCTTCGGCTACGTACTTGCCGCCGCGATTCTGACACCGATCTACGGGCTCACGCCACGCTGGGCGGGCGCTTCCTCGGAAACCTGGCTTTTGGTGCTCGGCCCCTTCATCGGATTTTGCGGCACCGGATTCTTCGCCTTGTTCGGCGCGATGCTCGCCGAGCTTTACCCGACGTCGATACGCGGTACTGCGCAGGGTTTCGTGTACAACGTCGGGCGTGCAGCCAGCGCATTGGCGCCATTCGCCGTGGGAGCCGTCGCCGACCGCAAGGGAATCGGCGCGGCCCTGGCGCTCAACTCAGCGTTTTTCCTGATCGGCTCCGCATTAATTTTTACTCTTCCGGAGACCAGGAACACCGAGCTGACGTGACCAATTGCTACAATCGTCGTCGGAACATAGGGAGGAAAACATCCATGAAGATTCTCTTAAGCTGCGCTTGCGTGCTGGTGCTCGCCGCCAGCCTATTGCCGGCCCAGAGTCCCGCCGCGCAGACATCCATCACCGTCGGCGGCAAGGCCCTGACTATCAAATACTCCGCACCTTCTGTACGAGGCCGGCAAATCTTCGGCGACGGCGGACAGATTTCCCACGACGGCACCTATCCCGTCTGGCGCGCAGGCGCCAACCAGGCCACCGCTTTCCACACCGATGCCGACCTGGATATCAACGGCCTCGCAGTGCCGGCGGGCGACTACACGCTCTTCGTACTGGTGAAGGACCCCAACGCCTGGGAACTCATCGTCAACAAGCAGACCAAACAATGGGGCTTGACCTACAAGGAAGCCATGGACCTGGGCCGCGTGAAGATGACCATGAGCAAACCCCCGGCGCTCATTGAGCAGTTCAAGATCACGCTGTCCGATCAGGGTGGCAACAAAGCGAAGCTACAAATGGAGTGGGAGAACCACATCGCGAGCGTCCCGATCACGGTGAAGTAAAGCTCGACGGCCATCTTTTTTCCGGATGAGTCGGACGCGATTAACAATCGCGCGCAGGTTGGCAACCTGCCCCACAGCCCGATGATCAGCAGCTAAGGATGCGGCAACTCAAGCGGGCGTTCCCGATGCAGCAACACCCAGTCGCCGTTCTCCAGCAGCGCCTCTTGCCCCAGCTTTTTCAGACATGGGTGCGCGGCCAAGGGATCGGGCTTCTGTCCAGTCGCTCGCAGCGCATTCTCGAAGATGTTGATCATTCTCGTGTACTGCTTGCGAAGTTCCGCGTGAGCCCGGCGCTGATTGGCGTGATGCAGCAGCGCCCCAGCAGCCAGGAAAGCATCGATCAGGATCACCGGCAAAGCCGTCCATACGCACTCCGGGCATCGCCACCATTCCCCGACAGAATACTGAACATAAGCAACCGCTAGACCAAGAGCAACGCCGAACCCGACGGCCAGGCACAAGAACGAAAACACCCAACTCTCCATACGCCGGGCATGTTCCTCCTTCTCCTTGGACTTCTTCTTGAAATAATCGCGCTGGTCCCGTACCCAATGATTCAGGATGAATCCCAAGCGATCGGCCGGATTGGACCAAGCGCTGCGCGGGGCTGCGTCCTCCTCGATTCTCCAACCTCGCAACCCGTAACGAATCCAATCCAATTCCGTACGCTGCTTCCCCAGGTAATGATCGGCAACCTGATCCTGGATGTCCGCCATCTGCCAAAAGAGTCTGACCCGGCAAGCCTCCGCCATGGCGCGATAATCCTGATTCTTGATATCCAGCCGCAATTTTTGGCCGCGCAAATGACAGCCATACGCAACGGCGAGCAGAAGAAGTGAGAGCGCGAGCGCTGGGCCGGGATGGTCCTCCAAATGTGCAAACAGTACGAAGCACAGGAAAGATACGAACACCAGCCAATGCAGGGCGCGATGCGTATGCATCATGCTCGTTTGATACCGGAGAGCAAGAGCATCGGCGATCGCGTAACGGTGCAGCGTCAGGGCTTCCCCCGGCGCGAGATTGGCGAGGCCGGAATCCGGGACCACCCATCCCCTGCTCTTCACCGCCTCATTCCACAACGAATCGCCGCCTTCGGCGGTTTCACGATTGAACTCTTCGAGGTTGCTGAATGTTCGATGATAATAATCCGCCGCGTCCTTTGGATTCGCAAACGCGGGAGGATAGGTTATCTTCAACTCCAGCGGGTCCACGACATCGGGGTTACTCACGCGCGGCGTGACGATGTGATATACCGGAAACAATTCCGGAGGCGTCAAATCGCAATCCTCGCGATCCCTTATGCCTTCGGTCTGAAATTTCACAATGGCCGCGGTGCCACCAACTTTGGTGGGCTCCGTGCCGTCCCAGAGCGCAATCAGAATCTGGCTCTCGCGCGCGATGTACTTGCCGACCTTTTCGTATTGCTTGTCGCGGGCAGGGCCAGGATGGCGCACAGTGTCTTCGTCCACCAGGCAGGGAATCTCGAACGAATAGCTCGCCTTGGCCAGAAGCGTGTGAAAGTCGTTGAGCGATCCGGGCGCGGTGAAATCCGCTTCGTACATTGACTGCGGCATCGGCAAGGGAGCCACCAGCCGCGCTCCGATCCCGTCGCCGAGCGCTACGCGAGCCACCAGCCGGTCGGCGCCCTCGGCGAGCGGAGAGAGCAAGATAAATGGAGTGGAACGATATCGCGCGCGAAATTCCAGCAGCACATCGCGGACTTTCTTTTCCAACTCGGGGATATCCTGTTCCCGCAGATCGCGGTGCCCAGTTACTCCAAAAACAAGCGGTGCCTGCACTCGCGCGATATCTATCGCCGGGGGTTTCCGATCTTCATTGCCCACGCAGCTTCTCCATAGAAGTAGATGTTCTCTACCACAAGCGGCTGGTGTCAACTATACGATAATCGTTGGCGCGCGGAAGCGCGCGGAAAGAAAAAAAAGAAGGCGGCGCAGCCGCAATCCTCCCCTAACACCTGGAACCTAACACCTAGAACCATCTTCTTCAATCCGTCCGTAACGCCGACATCGGATCGATCCGCGCCGCCCGCCGCGCCGGCACAAATCCGGCCAGCAGCGTCGCGGTCAGGATGAATACGATGGCCAGCGCAATGGTGGCCGGATCCGCCGCCGAGAGTCCGAACAGCCGGCTCTGCATCAGGCGCGCAGCCACGATCGCGGAAGGCAGGCCGATAGCGAGACCGATGGCCACCAACATCAGCGTCTCGCGCAACACCATCGCCGCCACGCTTCGCTGCGACGCTCCGAGCGCCATCCGGATCCCGATCTCGCTGGTCCGCCGGCTCATCGAGTAGGACATCACGCCGTACAATCCGATGGCGGCCATCAGCAGCGCCAATCCTCCGAAGAACGCCGCTAGCTCTGCAATTAACCGGGGTGTGATCAGCCGCCGGTCGATCTGTTCATTCAGCGTGCGAATACTCAGGACAGGCAGCGATCGATTGATTCCGGCGATGGCATTGCGGACAGCCGGGCTAAGCTGAGAGGGATCCTTGGTGCCGCTAAGCAGGAAGGTCACCGACTCCACAGTTCCAATAGGATGAAACAGGTTGGCGTAGAATCTCTGCCGCTTTGGTTCGCGGACGCTGTGTTCCTTGACATCGGCAACCACGCCGACGATCTCGTAGGTCTCTCGCGTGGTCGGATATTCGTCGGTAACGTGCTTGCCGATGGGATCGCCATTCGGGAAGAAAAACTCCGCGAACGTCTGGTTCACCACGCACACCTGCGCTCCGCGCGCGGCATCGGCCGCGTCGATCTCACGGCCGCGAAGCAATGGGATTCCCAAGGTTTTGAAATAGTCCGGCCCCACCAGCGTCCATCGGGAACGGAGCTCGTCTTTTTTCACAGAAGTCGCCGCGTCGAGCGAAATCCGATCGCCGGAATCACCGCCGAACAACCCACTCTGGGACGCTGTCACGTCCCGTACGCCGGGGATGGTCCGCAGGTTTTCCCGTACTTGTTGATAGAGCGCCGGCACGGTTGCCCCTCTGTACCCGGCGGAAATCGGATCGATGGTAGCCATCAGAATCTGTTCGCGGTTGAAGCCCAGTTTCTGTGCCACCAAATTGTGCAGAGTGCGCACGAACAAGGTCGCGCCCATCAGCAGCACCACGGACAATGCAACTTGCGTCACCACCAGCATCCGTCCGGTCTGGGTACGGCCGCGTCCGCCAATGGAGCCGCGAGCGTTGGCCGCCAGAGTTTGATTGACGTCCAACCTCGTGGCGCGCACCGCCGGCGCGAGACCAAACAGAATGCCCGTCGCGAGTGAGATCGCCGCCGTAAAAAGAAACACGCGCGAATCGCCCTGCACCTCGAGTGACAGATTGTTCACACCGCCCGATACCAGAGCCAGCAGCACGTCCGTACCCCAAACCGCGAGAAACGCGCCAAGAATCCCGCCGAGCGCAGCCACCACAATGCTTTCCGTCAGCAACTGCCGGATCAGCCGCGCACGGCTTGCTCCCAGCGCTACGCGCACGCCGATCTCGCGCTGCCGCCCGCTGGCACGCGCCAGCATCAGGTTCGCGATGTTGGCGCAGGCGATCAACAACACCAGCCCCACCATGGCCATCAGCAGCAAGAGCGGATCGGAGAATTGGTCCCGCAGCTCCGAAGCTCCCTTCGCGCCGTTGTGCAAAACAATTCTCTGTCCCATCGTCTTCCGGCGATCTTCCTCGGTTGGCAAATCCGCCGCCCAGCCCCGCAGGATCTGCTGGAAGGACACGTTGATGCCTGCCTGCGCCTGCTTAAGCGACACCCCCGGCGCCAGCCGTGCCATCACTTGCAGCCACAGGGTGTCGATGGGCTTCAGATAATTCCGCCCGCGCAGAACCTGTTCCTGCATGGTGATGGGAATCCAGACATCGGTATCCGCGCCCACCACCATTCCGCGAAATCCCGGCGGCGTCACGCCAAGTATTTTGAATTGCGACTGGCCGACGCGGATGTTCCTGCCCACTACCGCGGAGTCGCCGCCGAATTCCCGTTGCCAGAAACCGTGCGAAATCACGCCCACCGGATTTGCGCCCGGCACGCGATCCTCCTCCGTCGTGAACCCGCGCCCCAGGATCGGATGCAGCCCCAGTACGCTGAAGAACTCGCCGGAAACAAGCTGCACGTGAGCCTTGGTGGATTGCTCCTCGCCGCTGAGCCCGGTGAACACATCCAGATCGCTCAACTCACTCTCGGCCGCGAACATTCCCGAAAACACGGTATTGTGCGCGCGTAGCTGCTCGAACTCGGGATAGGCGAGCAGGTAACGCTCCTCCCATTCCCTGGTCTCGACGGCAACTCCGCTCGAGCCTGGATCGGTCAGCAGCACCAGCCGCTCGGGATGCGACACGGGCAGTGCGCGCAACATGGCGGCATTGATCAAGCTGAAAATCGCGGTGTTCGCTCCAATGCCCAATCCCAGCGAAAGCACGGCGACAGTCAGAAATCCAGGACTCTTGGCCAACGTTCGAAACGCAAATCGCAGATCTTGCGCGAAACTTTCCATGTTCACTCCTCTCGCAACGCAGTCAATGGATCCAATAACGCCGCCCGCCGAGCCGGCAGGAAACTCGCCGCCAGCGCCACTGCCAGCAAGATCGCGGCGGCTGTTGCGACGGTCAAAACATCATTCGGCGCCACTCCATAGAGCTGGCTCGAAACAAAGCGCCCGCACGCCAGCGCCGCCGGAATCCCGACCGCGAATCCCACCACGACTAATATCACCGATTCCCGCAGCACCATTCCCAATACAGCGCCCGGCTGCGCGCCCAGCGCCATTCGAATGCCGATCTCGTTCGTGCGCCGCGACACCGAATAGGCCATCACGCCGTACAATCCGATGGATGCCAGCAGCAGCGCCAGCGCGCCGAAGAACCCCGCCAGCTTGGCTAGCAGTTTCTCCCGGCCGAGCGAGCGCTCCACCGCTTCGCCCAGCGTCATCATGTCCCACACCGCCAGGTTTGGATCCTCGCCGCGAATGGCCGCACGGATCTGCGACATGAATGCCTCCGGCGGTCCTTGCACCCGCACCACCAGGTCGTTGTAAGCATCGGGAATCCTTTCCTGATCCGTGTCGACGAAAAACATCGGCTTGGTCTTCTCGCGGAGACTCAAGTACTTCGCGTCCTTCACCACGCCGACGATCTCGTAGGAGACTGGCTTTTCCAGGCCTCTTATAAGCCGCCGGCCGATCGCCGATTGGCCAGGATAGAGCTTCTGCGCCAGTGCTTCGTTCACCATCGCAACCGGCGGCGACTGCGGCGTATCTTGCGGTCCAAAGCTTCTCCCCATCACAATCGGCACACCAAGCGCGCCGAAGTACTGTGGGCCCACGCGATTTCCATCCGTCCTCACAGCAGTGGACTCCAGATGTTGGACCGTATCCGGCCACAGCACCGTGAACCATTGGCCCTCGTTAAAGGTCAGCATCGAATAGCTGACAGCCTGCACTCCCGGCAAGGCGCGGATGCGATCCTCGACGCGCCGCCGCAAGGCAACCAGCGCCGGGCCCTTGGCGTTGCTCGCGTCGCTGTCCAATTGCAGCAAGACCGTCCGGCTTCGCTCGAATCCGGTATTGGTTTGCTCCAGCTTTTCGAGCGTCCGTACAAAAAGCCCGGCGCCGATCATCAGAAACAACGCCAGCGCCACTTGCCCCGCCACCAGCGCCTGTCCAAACCGGCTGCGCGATTGCGACCGGACCGTGCCCTTTCCTTCCTTCAGCGAGGGCGCGACATCCACTCGAGTCATCCGCAGCGCCGGAGCCAATCCAAAAAAGAGGCCGGTCGCGAGCGACAGCCCGAAAGTAAACAGCAGTACGTGACTGTTGGGTCCCACCTCAAGCGGCACCTTGTCCGGTCCGTTCTGCACCAGCACTAGCATCAACTGCCCGCCCCACCACGCGATCAATACTCCCAGCGCTCCACCCACGAACGCCAGCAGCAGGCTTTCGGAAAGCAGTTGACCCATCAGCCGGCGCCGGTCCGCGCCCAATGCCAGACGAACAGCAATTTCCCGCTGCCTTCCGGTCGCTTGCGCCAGCAAGAGGTTCGCGATGTTCACGCAAGCAATCAGCAACACCAGCCCAACTAGGACCATCAGGATGCGCAGCGGATCCGAAAACTGACGCCGCAGGTCCGACGAACCGGTCGCTGCCGGGTAAAGCTGGATGCGGGCCTTCCGCATATCCTCCACTCGCAGCGGAGACGGTGACGCTCCAGCTACCTCATGCAGCCATTGCTGATACACCACGTTCGCGTTCGTTTGCGCCGCAGCCTGACTTACTCCTGGTTTCAAACGACCGATCAACCAGAGCGTCTGCATCAGATTGCCGCGTGGGTCGGTCAGCCACGGCTGAACCTTGGCCTGCATGCTCAGCGGAATCCACAAGTCCGGCGATTCGTCGACGATCGTTCCCGAGAATTCCCGAGCGGCCACGCCGATGACGGTGAACGAAGCTCCATTGAAGGTCACAGCCTTGCCGACAGCAGTCGCGTCTCGCGAAAAACGCCGCTGCCAGAAGGCGTAGCTCATCACCGCCACGGGATTCGCGCCTGGCTTCTCATCGTCCCCCAGGGTCAGCACGCGCCCCGCCGCCGGTCCCACGCCCAGCAATGCGAAATAGCTGCCGGAAACCAGCCGGATCTTCAGCGGCTCCGATTCCGAATTGTCTCCCACAAATCGCCCATGAACGTCGGCCCGCATGCTCTCGACGCCCGCAACATCGGAGAACACCTGGTTCTGTTGCCGCACTCGATCGAGAAAGGGTTGTGAATACACGCCGGCTTCTTCAGCCGGAAAACTATTCAGCGTGCCCGACATCCGGCCGGAACTCAGCAGCGTCAACTGCTCCGGTTGCCGCACCGGCAATTGGCGCAACATCAGCGCGTCCATCAGGCTGAAAATCGACGTATTGGCCCCGATCCCCAGCGCGAGCGAAAGCAGCGCGATCGCCGTAAATCCGGGATGATTGCGCCACCGGCGCAAGGCGAATCGAAAATCTTGCAGCGTGCTGAGCATAAGCTTTGGTTAGGAGTCGCAACTGGGCTGCCACTCAGAAGTCGCTCGCTTCATGCAGTTGCGCAGCTTCAGCGCGCGAGCCTGCTGTCCGTTTCCGGGAAACCGTGTTCCGGAGCGAACGCCGTTTTTCCTACGACCCACAACCCACATCCCACAACCCGTCCCCATGCTATGCTGACCCCTGACCAGTCATGACTCCCAAAGAAGTCCTGGAATTCGCCAAGCAAAAGGAAATCCGCCAGCTCGATCTGCGCTTCACCGATCTTCCCGGACTTCAGCAGCACGTCTCCTATCCCATCAGCCAGCTCACCGCCGATTCGTTCGAAGAAGGCTTCGGCATCGATGGCTCCAGTATCCGCGGCTGGGCGGCGATCAACGAGAGCGACATGCTGCTGATCCCCGACGCCGCCACCGCCTTCGTCGATCCGTTCGGCGAAATCCGTACCCTGGTGATGACCAGCGATGTCATTGATCCCATCACCCGCCAGCACTACGAGCGCGATCCCCGATGGATCGCACGCAAGGCGGAGATGTATCTCACCAACAGCGGCATCGCCGACACCGCTTACTTCGGCGCCGAAGCCGAGTTCTTCATCTTCGACCACGTGCGCTTCGATCAGAATCAGCACTCCGGCTTCTACTTCATCGACGCCGAGGAAGGCCGCTGGAATTCAGGCCGCGAGAAGGACAACCTCGGCTACCGGCCGCGTTATAAGGAAGGCTATTTTCCGGTTCCGCCGACGGATCACTATCAGGATCTGCGCGCCGAAATGGTGGAGACCATGATCCGCTGCGGCTTGCACATCGAGTGCCACCACCACGAAGTCGCTACCGGCGGCCAGTGCGAAATCGATCAGCGCTTCGACACGCTGGTGAAATCGGCCGACAATATGATGCTGTACAAATACGTGATCCGCAATGTCGCGTATCAATACGGCAAGACAGTCACCTTCATGCCGAAGCCGTTATACGGCGACAACGGCAGCGGCATGCACACGCATCAGAGCTTGTGGAAAGAAGGCAAGGCGCTGTTCGCCGGCGATCAGTACGCTGGACTGAGCCAGCTCGCGCTCTGGTATATCGGCGGATTGCTGAAGCACGCCCGCGCGCTGTCGGCGATCATCGCGCCGACTACGAACAGCTACAAGCGACTGGTGCCCGGCTACGAAGCGCCGGTGAACCTCGCTTACTCGCGTCGCAATCGCTCGGCAGCCGTGCGCATCCCGATGTACTCGGCGAGTCCGAAAGCGAAGCGCGTGGAATTTCGCCCGCCCGATCCGTCGTCGAATCCGTATATGGCCTTCGCCGCAATGATGATGGCCGGGATCGACGGCATCCTGAACAAGATTGAGCCCGGCGATCCGCTGGACAAGGACATCTACGACCTATCGCCGGAGGAAATGAAGAATGTCCCGTCCATGCCCTCGTCGTTGGAAGAAGCCTTGGCCTGTTTGGAAGACGATCACGCGTTCTTACTAAAAGGCGACGTCTTCACCGAAGAGTTGATCGAAACCTTCATCAACTACAAGCGCCGCAGTGAGGCCGATGCCATCCGCTTGCGCCCGCACCCATACGAATTCGCGTTGTACTACGACATCTAGTTATCGGCGTTCATCTGCGTTCATCGGCGGCCATTTACGCGCCTCAACGGCACTCCTTATGCACCGCCTGGATCGCGCGCTCCAGCCCATCGCGATGCACCACGATACTAATTGTCAGCTCGCTCGACCCCTGCGCGATGGCGATGATGTTGACGTTCTGCTCGGAAATGGCGCTGAAGATCCGCCCGGCCAATCCGGCGGTCCCGTGCATGCCCTCGCCGACCACCGCCAGCAGTCCGACGTTTTCGTCCACCACAATGTCCTTGATATAGCCGTGCCGCAGCTCCAGCGCGAGATCCGATTCGAGCGACTCCATCGCCGCGCCCAGCTCCTCCTTGCGCACCAGGAAACAAAAACTCTGGCGATAGCTGGAACTGGTTAGCGCCAGCACCTCCGCATTGGCATCGGCCAGCGCCTCCAGCGCGCGTGCCATCAGCCGCGTGCTGCTGACCGCCGAACTCGCCGGCTCAATGCTGATCAGCGCGACGCTTTTCATCGAGGTCACCGCACGCGGTCCCGGCGGCGCTTCAACTTTGGATACGATCCGCGTGCCTGGGTGCTGCAAATTGAAGCTGTTCTTGCTCCACACCGGAATCTGGCGTTCGGAGAGCGGCGCGAGCGTGCGCGGATGCAGAACCTTCGCGCCGTTGTACGCCAGCTCCGCGGCTTCGCTGTAGGTGAGCGCCTCCAAGACGCGGGCATCGGGAACCGAGCGCGGATCGGCGCTCATGATTCCGTCGACGTCGGTCCAGATCCACAGCTCCGATGCATCGAGCGCTGCCGCGAGGATGGATGCGGAGAAATCCGATCCACCGCGCCCCAGCGTCGTCGGCCGTCCGTCCATGGTGGCTCCGTTGAAGCCGGTGACAATCGGCAGCACACCGGCGGCGAGCATCGGGCGCAGCACGCCGTCCACCTTCTTGCGCGTCTCGTCCATGATCGGCGTGGCGTTGCCGAATACCGCATCGGTGACAATCACGTCGGAGCCGTTCACTGCCTCCGCCGCGACTCCGGCGGACTCCATGTGCTCGGCTAGCAGCATTGCCGAGAGCCGCTCGCCTATGGCAATTCCTTCGTCCACCGACCGCGGCGGACGCTCGCCCAGCATACGCATCCCGTGCGCGATGCGCCGGAAATCGGCGATCAGGGACTGCACGCCATCGATGGCCTTCGCGCGCCGCTCGCCTTCCAGTAACTCGCTCGCCGCCTCCACATGACGCGTCGTCAGCTTCTCGAGATTCGCCTCAATGCCCGCCTCATCGCCGGCCTCGGCGTGACGCAGCGTGTTCAACAACATGTCGGTGACGCCGGCCATCGCCGATACCACCGCTACCACCGGCCGCTGCTCCTTCTGCGCCGTGCAGATTTGGCCGGCGATCTTGATTCGCTCGGCGGAGCCCATGCTGGTGCCACCGAACTTCATCACCAGCAGAGTGGTCATGGAATTCGCCGCACGAACATACGCAAATAGGTCCCTGGTCATTTACTCCGTTCTTTCCTTGCCGTTCGATGTCCGGTCGCGCACGATCTTCAGCAACGCCGCCTCCACTTCGTCGATGTTAAGCCCGGTGGTGTCCACATAAACCGCATCGGGCGCCTGCACCAGCGGCGATTCGGCGCGCATACGGTCGCGCCTGTCGCGCTCGTGAATCTGCTGGCTCACTACGTCGGCCGGCAGCGCCGATTCGGCGGCCCGCCGCCCGCTGCGGACCTCCGGTTGCGCGTCCAGGAAAATCTTGACCGTCGCCTCGGGAAATACCACGGAGCCGATGTCGCGGCCCTCCATCACCACTGAAGCCCGCTCACCGATCTCGCGCTGCTTACGCACCAGCGCGCGCCGCACGGCCGGAACCGCCGAAACTTGCGACGCCGCGTCGCCTACCTCGGGCGACCGAATCGCTTCGGTGACATCCTCGCCGTTCAACAACACGGTGGAAGTGCCGGGCACGAACTCGATGCGCGCCTCGTTCGCCAGTTGCTCCAGACGGTGCATATCGGACAAAGCCACATTGGTCCGCAGCGCCCACAGAGCGACGGCGCGATACATGGCGCCAGTGTCTATATAAAGATAGCCGAGTTTTGTGGCAATCCGGCGGGCCAGCGTGCTCTTGCCCGCTCCCGCGGGACCATCGATGGCAACAGTGATTCGCTTGGTCAAATATCATGAAAGCACATGCACGAGGAAGTTTTCCGCGCGATTGAGTCCGGCGCAACGGCGATCACGGCCAGCCGGCGCCTGGCGCGCGTGCTCACCGCGGAGTTTCATTCGCAGCAGCGCGCGCAAGGGCGATCCGTTTGGAACACGCCAGACATTCTTCCGCTCGATGCGTTTCTAGGTCGCGTGTGGCGGGACGCCGTGTTGCGCGGTAGGGCCGGAGCGGAATCCATTTTGCTCGATTCCATTCAGGAGCAAATGATTTGGGAGCAGGTGATTAGGGAATCGCCCGCCGGCGATTCATTGCTGCAGATTCCGGAAACTGCGCGCGGCGCGATGGAAGCCTGGCAGTTGGTGCACGCGTATCGCTTGCCTGTGGATGGACGCTTCGAGGGGAGTGAGGATTGGTCGGCATATGCGGGGTGGTCACGGGCTTTCCGCAAGCGCTGCCAGTCGAATAAGTGGATCGAGGGCGCACGACTCAGCGATGTTGTCGTGGAGCTGTTTGAATCGGGGGAAGCAGAACGTCCGAGCCAACTCTACGTGGCGGGCTTTGACGATTTCACGCCCCAGCAGACGGCGCTCTTCAAAGCGCTTGGTAAGTGGCGCAACCTGGAACAGCCCGCCTACCAGCCCGCGCCGCACTGTTGGAAATTGCGGGACAGCAGCGAGGAGATTCACGCTTCCGCTCGATGGGCCCGGCAGATTCTGGAGCAGAACCCCGAGGCGCAAATCGGGGTGATTGTTCCAAATCTGGACAAGTTGCGGCCGAAGGTCGAACGGATTTTCCGCGAGGTGCTCGACCCTGGCGGCGAATTCGACGATCGGGAGCGATCGTTCCACCTGTCCCTGGGGCCCGCGCTTCATCAGTATCCGGCGGCTCACGCTGCGCTGCTGCTGCTGGAATTCGGGCTCGGCAAACTGACTCTGCCTCGCGCCGGCATGTTGCTGCGATCGCCATTCATCCAAGGCGCCGAAACCGAGTGGACCCAACGCGCGCTCCTCGACGCCAAGCTCCGCAGGAACGGCGTGTGGGAGTTGACTCCTATTGAGTTGCGGGACGCTGCCGCACATTGCCCGCTGTTGCAACGAGTATTGACGCGGTTCGCGAAAGAACTCGCCAAGCTGCCAGGTGAACAGCGAGCGAGCGAATGGAGTCGCGATTTTTCCAAGCTTCTCGAGGTTTTTGGATGGCCCGGCGAGAGGACCATGAGCAGCCGTGAGTACCAGGTTGTCGAAGCCTGGAACGGACTGCTCTCGAATCTGGCCACTCTGGACATCGCCGCGCCAACGATGACCTTCGAACATGCCCTGGAGCGACTGCGTCACATCGCAAAGGAGTCGCCGTTTCAGGTGGAGAACCAGGGCGCGCCAGTGCAGATCATGGGATTGTTCGAGGCTTCGGGCTTGCGCTTCGACCACCTCTGGGTGATGGGACTGCATGACGAAGCGTTGCCTGCGCCGGCAAATCCAAATCCGTTCTTGCCCATTTTGCTGCAGCGCGAGCACAAGCTTCCACACTCCTCGGCGGAACGGGAGGCCGAGTTCGCGAACATGCTGATGGAACGGTTACTCGCGAGCGCGCGGAATTTGGCGCTCAGCTATCCGGAGACGGAAGGCGATCGCGCGCTATCGCCCTCGCCGCTGCTCGATCGCGTCCCGGAATTCGGTGTCCCGCCGGCGTTGCAGTACGAAAGCTGGATGGATCGACTGCGCGCCGAAGCTACGTTCGAAGAGATGACCGACGATCGCGCGCCGGCCGCAGCCGTCGATTCGAAGCACCACGGCGGGGCATCGCTGTTCAAGGATATGGCCGCGTGCCCCTTCCGCGCTTTTGCCAAACATCGTCTCGGCGCGAGGAAGCTCGAAGATGCGGACTTCGGGCTGAGCTACGGCGACCGGGGTAACAGCGTTCACAAGGCGCTGCAATTCATTTGGGCCGAGCTTGGTTCGCAGGCGCGCTTGCTGGAACTTGCGCCTGACCAGTTGCAGGAGTTGGTCGTGCGCAATGTGCGCGATGCCCTGGCTCAGATGGGGCTTACTCTCGGACGCGATCTGGAACAGCGCCGCCTGGAAAAGCTGCTGGCGGAATGGCTGGAGATCGAAAGGTCGCGCGAACCGTTCATCGTGCACACGCCGGAGGAAGAGCGCGAGGTGACCATTGGCGGCGTGCAAGTGAGCATACGCGCGGACCGAGTGGACGAGCTCGCAAATGGCCGCGACATCATTCTGGACTACAAAACTGGGCAGTTGAATCTTGGCGGATGGGACGGCGAGCGCCCCGACGAACCGCAACTGCCGCTCTATTGCGCCACTAGCGACCGTCCTATCGCCGGCGCGTCCTTAGTGGCGATCCGCGTCGGCGAGCTCGCGTTCCGTGGCGTCACCGAAAGCGGCGTATCGCTGCCGGGGCTCAAGAAGATGACCTTCGCGGAAAACGTTCCCTTCGGCGAGCTGATGGCGCAATGGAGGCGCGTGTTGGAGCGCCTCGCCATCGATTATCGCAGCGGCCACGCCGAAGTGGATCCCAAACACGATGCCTGCGACCATTGCGGCCTGCGGGCTCTCTGCCGCATTCGGGAGTACGAAAATGATCGCGGATAAAACGGCGCGCGAGCGGGCGCTGGATACCGCAACATCGTTCATCGTGCAGGCTCCGGCTGGATCGGGCAAAACCGAGTTGCTCATCCAGCGCTACCTGAAGCTACTGGAAATTGTGGATGCACCGGACAGCGTCATCGCCATCACCTTTACTCGCAAGGCCGCGGGCGAGATGCGGTCACGCGCACTCGATGCCTTGCGCAATGCGCAAACCGGAGTGGAGCCCGAGGCCGAACACGAACGTGTCACCTGCGAAATTGCACGGCGGGTTCTGGAGCACGATCGGCGTTTAGGATGGAACCTGCTGCGCAACCCCGCGCAGATGCGGATTGAAACCATCGACTCGCTCTGCGTCGCCATCACCCGTCGCATGCCCTGGCTCTCGCGCTTTGGCGGCATGCCGGAGTTTTCCGAAAAAGCGGGCGATCTGTATCGCGAAGCTGCCCGCAACACGCTCATGCGCGTCGAGAGTGGCGACGAGGCGCTGTCGTATCTGCTCCTGCATCTGGACAACAACTTCCAGGAGGCTGGAAAACTGATCGCGAACATGCTGGAGAAGCGCGATCAGTGGCTGCGGCACACCGGCGCAAATCCGGATCTCGCGGCGGTGCGCGCGGCGTTGGAGGAAACACTGGAGCGGCGGATCCTCAGCGAGCTGCAGCGTCTGCGCGCAGGTTTTCCGCCGGAGGTGGCCAGTGAAATTGTCTTGCTGCGCCGTCTGGAAACTTTTCCCGAAGCCCGGCTGGCGGATCTGCCGCAATGGAACACCATCGCGGAACTGTTGTTGACCGGCCACAACGACTGGCGGATTAAAGTGAACAAGACCGTCGGCTTTCCTCCCAATGATCCACTGAAATCGCGTTGCGAGCAGTTGCTGGCGCGGTTGCAAAGTGAAAACGCGCTGCTGGAATCGCTGAAACGCTTTCGCAAGCTGCCGGCAGCTCGCTACTCCGATACGCAGTGGCAAGCCTTGCAAGCCGCGGTATCGGTGTTGATTCTCGCCGTCGGCGAACTGCAGATGGTCTTCCGCGAGCGTGGACGCGTCGACTTTGCCGAACTCGCGATCCGCGCATCGGAGGCGCTGGGGCATGTCGATACACCCACCGATCTCGCGCTCACGCTCGGCCATCGCATCCAGCACATTCTGGTGGACGAATTCCAGGACACGTCGTTCACGCAATTCGAATTGCTGCGGAAACTTACCGCCGGATGGGAACCCGGCGACGGGCGCACGCTGTTCCTGGTCGGCGATCCGATGCAATCCATTTATCGCTTCCGGCAGGCGGATGTCGGATTGTTCCTCAAAGCCCGGCTGGAGGGAATCGGATCCATCCGCTTGGAAGCACTGTCGCTGAGCGTGAATTTCCGGTCGCGGCGCGGATTCGTCGAGTGGGTGAATTTGACATTCGAGAAGCTGCTGCCGGCGACGGACGACATCGAGGCGGGCGCCGTGGCGTTTTCGCCGAGCACCGCGCGGGAAGACGAGGAACACAAGGAAGGCGAGGAATACGTCGGGATTCACGCGTTCACCGAGGCTCCGGACGAAGCGCAGCGTGTTGTGGAATTGGTGCAGGCCTCGGGCGATGCCAAAGTAGCCGTGCTGGTGCGGGCTCGTACACACCTGGTGGCGATTGTCGATGCCATGAAGCGGCACAAGGTTCCGTATCAGGCCATTGAGATCGATCAACTCGGCGAACGTCCAGTGATTGAGGACTTGATGGCGCTGACGCTGGCGCTGCTGCATCCGGGCGATCGCGTATCGTGGCTGGCCATTTTGCGCGCGCCGTGGTGCGGACTTACGTTGCAGGATCTGCACACACTCGCCGGAGCGGATCACTACGCCGCAGTCTGGGACCTGCTGCATCGCCCGGACATCGTCCTGAGCGACGATGGGGCCGCGCGCGTCGAGCGAATCCTGCCGGCGCTTGAGGAGGCGATTGCACAACGCGGACGCCGCCCGTTGCGCGACTGGATCGAAGGCGTTTGGCTTCGTCTAGGCGGTCCCGCTTGCGTCGCCGATGAGACTGCACTCGAAGATGCCAGCGCGTATTTCGATCTCCTGGAAGGCATAGCGGAAGGTGCGGACCTGGCCGACTTCGGCTGGTTTCGCGAGCAGGTAAATGCACTGTTCGCGCAGCCCGACGCACAGGCTGGCGATCGCGTGCAGGTGATGACCATTTTCAAAGCAAAGGGCCTGGAGTTCGACACCGTGATTTTGCCTGGCCTCCGCGCAGTCCCTCGGCAGGACGAACCGCAGCTAGTGATGTGGCTGGAGCAGGACGGCGAACTGCTGCTTGCGCCGAAGCCGGAATCTGGTAAAGGCCGCGACCCGATCTTCGACTATCTGTCGCGAGTGGAGCGGTTCAAGGCAGAGAGCGAGACCGCGCGGTTGTTATACGTCGCCGCCACGCGGACTCGATCCAAATTACATCTGCTGGGCACGATCAAAACCAAGGAAGACGGCTCCGTCGCGGAACCCGCCCCAGGGTCGTTCTTGAAGTTGCTATGGCCGGTGATGGGACACGCTTTCGCGACGGTATCGAGCGCATCCAGCGTTCGGGAGCAGGAGAAGACGCGGACGATCCGCCGCGTGCCGCCGGATTGGGTAGTTGCCGCTGCGCCGCTGGCAGTCACTTGGACGCGCCGTCATGTCGAAGCCGTAGAAACTCAGCCGCTCACTTATGAATGGGTGGGCGACCGTCTGCGCCACGCTGGCACGGCGATCCATACGTTCTTGCAGAGGATCGCGCACGAGGGCCTGGATCGGTGGGATGAAGCCGCGGTCCGCGTGCAGCGCAGCGCATGTCGAGCCGTGCTCGCGAATCTTGGCGTGCCGCCGGTCGATCTCGACGAGACTGCGACGCTGGTGGAAACAGGTCTACTGCGCACGCTTCACGATCCACGCGGCCGCTGGATTCTGGAGCGCCATTCCGATGACGCGTCCGAGCTGGCGATCACAGGCATGATCGACGGCCGATTGTACGAAGCCGTAATCGACCGGACGTTTGTCGATGAAGGCGGCGTGCGCTGGATCATCGACTTCAAAACCGGCACGCATAGCGGCAGCGATCTGGAAACTTTCCTGGAGAGCGAGCGCAAGCGTCACGAAGAACAGCTCGGCCGCTACGCGCGATTGATGATGCAGCGCGACGATCGGCCGATCCGCCTGGCGTTGTATTTCCCGCTGCTCGGCGCGTGGCTGGAATGGGCCGCGCCAGTGGTTTTACGCAAGCAGGGCACGCTGTTCGAGCTGTAGCGAAACGTTATGTTAAGATGAAGTCACCGACGTATTCCACACACCCTCGGGGACGTAGTTCAGTTGGTTAGAACGCCGGCCTGTCACGTCGGAGGTCGCGGGTTCGAGCCCCGTCGTCCCCGCCAATTTTCTCAATGCTCCTTCGTTCGCAGGAACTGAGCCCGCGACCTACAATCGAGCAACCAGAGTAAAATGAGATTATGGAGAAAGTAGTCCGCGTCTTCGACAGCTTTGAGGAAGCCGACACTGCCGACGATAAGTCCCGTAGTCAAATGAGCCCGCAGCAGCGGGTCGGCATATTCTTTGAACTGCGAGAGCGAGCCCACCCAGATGCCTTTAAGCAGGGACTTGCGAGAGTTTATCGAGTCGTTGAACTCGAACGAAGTTGAGTATTTGGTGGTCGGCGCGCTGGCCGTTTCGTGGCACGGATTTCCCCGTTACTCCGCAGATGTCGATTTCCTGATTCGCCCCAGCCAAGCAAACGCGGTCCGTGTGCTGCGGGCGCTCTCTCAATTGGATTCGGCAGCCTGGATATATCCGCCTCCGATCTGATCCACTGGAAAAGTGATCCAGCTCGGTAGAGTGTCTCAGGCCGATTTAAATAGTCGAGGTCTTTCTCGATGCCCCATGCTAAGATCCTTGCTTGCTCACTTTTGGCATTGTTGGTGGATACGGCGAGACCGGGAGGGTGATTGCGGCGGAGCTTTGGAAGTCCTGCGGTGAGGAAATCCTGATCGGTGGGCGTGACATTGCCAAGGGGAAGGCGCTGGCAGAGGAGTTCAACAGCAGAGTATCGGCGGCGCAACTTGACGTTCTCGATAACCGGTCGTTGGACGACTTCTGCGGCCGGTGTTCGATTGTCATCAATTGCGCTGGTCCGGTGATGGTGCTGCAGGATCGCGTGGCGCAGGCGGCCTTTCGTGCGCGGTGTCATTACATCGATCCGGCCGGAATGTCGATGGTGAAGGAACGCATGATTCCGCATAGCCGCGAGATCGAAAATCTGGGACTGTCGTTCGTTATCTCTGCCGGGTGGATGCCCGGCCTCAGTGAACTTGTGCCGGTGTACGCGGCGGAGCAAGCCAAAGTGAAGATGGATACGATCGAATCTCTCAGCGTGTTCTTCGGCGATTCCGGCGAGTGGTCGGACAATGCCATGCGCGATGGTGTTTGGTTTCTTCATCAGGTTGGGCTCCGCAAAGCCGGCTATTTTCACAAAGGCGAATTGACGCGCGCTAAATCGTCCGAAGCTATTCGCAAGGTCGATTTGGGCGAGCCGATCGGCAATCGCCGTTTCGCTCTATTCTCGACTCCGGAATTGAGCGAGCTAGGTCGCCGGTTCAACAACTACGACTTCTTACCATACAGCTACCTATCGGGGTTCCGCACGGTGATGGCGAGCATTCTGATGGCCGTTTCCCCGCTGCCGGACGCATTCGGGGTTCGCTTACTCCGGAACGTGTTTCGCAGAAACCGTCTGCCGGTGGACGGGTTCGTCACGGCTCAGGTTGTGGGGCGCTCGCAAGGACGCGAGTCCACGCTGACCGTGCAAGTGGTTTTCAGGGACCGCCGCGATTACTGGATCCACGGGCTGACCCTGGCCACCGTCGCCCGCACAATCGCGGAGGGGAACGGCGTCAAGGCAGGCGTCCATTTTCTGTCCGAGGCGGTGGACCCGATCGCGTTCATGGCAGAACTGCGGAAGGCCGGAGTCGAAGTCACGGGCTAGGCGATGATGTCGTGCAGCACGGTGCCGGACACGTCGGTCAGGCGGAAGTCGCGGCCGCTGTAGCGGTAGGTCAATTTCGTGTGATCGATGCCTAGCAGGTAGAGGATGGTGGCGTGGAGGTCGTGGACGTGGACTGGTTTTTCGACTGCGCGGAATCCGAATTCGTCGGTTGCGCCGTAGATGGTGCCGCCTTTTACGCCTGCGCCGGCCAGCCACATGGTGAAGCCGAACGGATTGTGATCGCGGCCGTTCTGGACTCCACCGCCACCCGCGCCGATCTCGACTACGGGCGTGCGCCCGAACTCCGATCCGCAGACGACCAGCGTGTCTTTGAAGAGACCGCGGGATTTTAAGTCCTTGATGACTGCGGCGAAGGGCTGGTCGGAATCCTTGGCGTTCTTGCGGTGCATCTGGATGTCGACGTGTGCGTCCCACGGGTCGCCTTTGGCGTAATAAACCTGCACCATGCGAACGCCCTTCTCGGCTAGACGGGTGGCCAGCAGGCAGCCGCGCGCGGTGCTTCCGGGGCCGTACAACTTCAGAGTGGCTTCGCTTTCCTTGCGGATATCGAAGACCTCCGGCGCTTCCGTCTGCATGCGGTAGGCGGTCTCCATGGACTTGATGGTCGCGTCTAGCTGCGGGTCCTGAATGGACTCGCGCTCATTGCGCATTTTGTCCAGTTTTTCGAGGAGATCCAATTCGCGGCGCTGCTCGTTCAGGCTGAACTTGTCGTTGTAGATGTACGTGATCAGTTTCTTGGGATCGAATTTCTTGTCGACCAGGGCTTCGGTTTGCTTCTCGATCACTTTGTCCGAGATGTAGGTGCCCTGGTGAATGGCGGGGAGGAACGCGTTATTCCAGAGTGGCGGACCGACAGTGGTGGGGATGTCGGGGCACAGCACTACGAAGCCGGGCAGGTTTTTGTTCTCGGTGCCGAGGCCGTAAGTTAGCCACGACCCCATGGAGGGCCGGCCCACCTGGCTGTGGCCGGTGTTCATCATCAGCATGGCCGGTTCGTGATTGGGGATGTCGGTGTAGACCGAACGGATGAAGCAGATGTCGTCGGCGCATTCGCCCACGTGCGGGAAGAGCTCGCTGACATCCATGCCGCACTTGCCGTATTTTTTGAACTGGAACGGCGATTTCATCAGCGTGCCGGTCTTGCGTTCGGTGGCGATGGATCCGCCGGGGAGCGGCTGGCCGTGATATTTTTCGAGCGCCGGTTTGGGATCGAAGCTGTCCACTTGCGAGAGGCCGCCGTTCATGTAGAGGAAGATGACGCGCTTGGCTCGGGCGGGAAAATCGAGCTTGCGGGTCTGCTCGTCGCCGGTGTCGGCCTTGGCGAGCGAATCGGCGATCATGCCGGCGAAGGCCATCATGCCGAAGCCATTGCCCATGCGGCAGAGGGCGTCGCGGCGATTCAACGGCATTCCCGACTTGTGTGCAGCCATGTGATCCTCAGTTCACGAACAAAAACTCACTCGAACTCAACAAGACTTTGGCGTAGCGGCCCCAGGCGGTGATCGGCAACTGGGGTTTCTTTGGCTCGGCTGGCGCGCGGCCGCGGACGCCGGACATCATCCCACCGGGGATGAACTCCTGCGGCATGTCGGGTTTGTCGGCGTCTGCGGGCTCGCTGTCCGGTTTGGGTTTCTTGGCCGCTTTTTGCTCTTCGTACTCTTTCATTGGCTCGGCGCGGAGATATTCGAGTCCGATCTTGACTTCCTCGGGTGTCGCGGCGCGGCCGTACACCAATCGGTACGCTTTCTGGATACGGGCGGTTTGGTCGGGTTCCGCGGCGACGCGCTGCGCCAAGTGCTCGGCCTGTTGCTGGACGAAATCGCTATTCATGAAGAAGAGGCGCTGAAGGGGAACGGTGGTGGCGAAACGCTTCTCGGCGGAGAGATTGGGGCTGGGGAAATCGAAGAGCTGCAGATAGTCGTCCAGGCGATAACGGCTCACTTTGCCGTAGACGGTCCGGCGCGTGTAGTCGGGCGTCAAGGTTGCCGATGGTCCGCCGATTTTCAAATCGAGATCGCCGGCGACCGCGAGAATGGAATCGCGAATCTGCTCGGCGTCCATGCGATGCCGGTTGGCGCGCCAGTAGAGACGGTTGCCGGAGTCCTTGTCGAAGTTCTCTTTGGAATTTTCGTCACTGAGCTGGTAGACCGCGCTCAGCAGGATTTCGCGATGCAGCTTCTTTACCGACATGCCGTTGTCGACGAACGATTTCGCCAGGTATTCGAGCAGTTCGGGGTTGGTGGGACGTTCGCCAGTCATGCCGAAATTGCTGGGCGAGTCGACGATGCCGGTACCGAAATGAGCGCGCCAGATGCGATTCACGATCACGCGCATGGCGATGGGCTGCGCGACAATCTGCTCGGCCAGATCCAAACGGCCGCTGCCGTGATTTAGCGGAACAGGCTGATCGCTTAGGACCGAGAGGAAATGGCGCGGGACTTCATCACCCAAATTGAACGGGCTGCCGCGCAGGTTCACTTTCGGCTCCTGCGGTTTCTCCGCCTCGGTGACGCCGTGGACATAGGGGAAGTGCGCGGGCTGCGATTTACGCATCGCGTCGATGTCGGCTCGCAGAGCATCGATGTAGGCGCGACGCTCCGCGCTCAACTGGCGCTCGAGCGACCAGCCGCGGAAAACCAGCAGGCCCGGCTTGACGCGCTCGGGCATCTGCGCGGGATCTTCGCCTTCGGACAAGTCGCGCTGGAAGACGTCGACCCACAGGTTCATCTTTTCGATGGGCAGCGTCTTCAGCTCCAGGCCGCAGCCCGGGCAGAAATCGTCGTTGGTGACGAATTCGTTGGGCAGGTTGGCCCGCTGCTTTTTCTTGGTGCCGGGGAGCGCCTTGGCGGCGATGATTTCGTTTTCGTCCTTGATCTCGTGATGCTCGAACATCACTGCGACGAGCGTTTTCTGGAACTCTTCGGCCAGCTTCCTGGCTTCCGGCGCTGTACCGCCTTTCTTGATCATCTCCTGCCAGGCGGTGAGGTAGGGATAGTTTTTCGGCGGCTTTTCCAGGAAGCGCAGCCAGCGTTCGAAGAGTTCGAAATCCAGCTTGTCCTGCTCGACAACTGTGGCGATTTCCGCCTTCTGCCTGCCCTTCACCTTCCATGCCGACTGCATATACTTGGCGGACTGGAAGGCCAGCGTCTCGCCGAGTTGCAGGCCTTCGGTGCTCATGAACTCGCCGAGGAGTTTTTGGCGCGACTCGATTTCTTTCTCTGTTTTCTTGTACTCGTCGGCGACACTTTGCGGGACCTGCGGATATTCGTGATAGACGGAGTTCAGGAAGACGCCGGACAGCGCGTAATAATCTTTGGTCGGGATGGGATCGTATTTGTGATCGTGGCAGCGGGCGCAGCCGACGGTTAGGCCGAGGAACCCGCGAGAGACTACGTCGACGCGATCGTGACGCTCATCGGCGCGCGTTACTTCTACGGAACCGTTGTCGTAGAACCAGGGGCCCTGGCCGAGGAATCCCAAAGCGGGCAGAAGCTTGGCGCGCGATTTCTCGTCGAGCAAGTCGGCGGCTAGCTGCGCCTTGACGAACAGGTCGTAAGGCATGTCGTCGTTGAAGGCTTTGATCACCCAGTCGCGGTAGAGGTACGCGAATGGATACGGATTATAGCCGCGGCGCATGGGATCGAGGCTGCGGTAATCGTCCTCGCCGTAGCGCGCGACGTCGAGCCAGAATCGGCCCCAGCGTTCGCCGTAGCGGGGCGAGGCGAGGAGGCGATCGATTACCTTCGCGAAGGCATCGGGCGCGGGGTCCTTTTCGAACGCTTCGGTTTCTTCGATGGTGGGCGGGAGGCCGGTGAGGTCGAGCGTGGCGCGGCGGATCAAGGTGCGCTTGTCGGCGGTGGCTACCGGTTTCAGGCTTTCGCGCTCGAGTTTGGCTAGAACAAAGCGGTCGATGTCTGTTTTGGGCCAGGCTGCATCTTTGGGCGTGGGAACCGGGGGGAGTTTCAGCGGTTGGAAGGACCAGAAGGCGCGCTGTTCGGGGGTGATGCCGACCGCTTTGACGGGGGCGGGAGCTGTTGGCCAAGTGGCGCCGGCTTTTACCCAGGCGGTGAGGTCTTCGATTTCGGAGTCCTTGAGTTTGCCGCCCATCGGCATTTTGAGTTTGGGGTTGGTTTGGCGGACGGCTTGGATTAGGAGGCTCTTGTCGGGGTCGCCGGGGACGACGGCGGAGCCGGATTTGCCGCCTTTGAGGATGGCGTCGCGGCTGTCGAGACGGAGTCCGCCTAGTTGGGAGGCGGCGTGGCAGGAGTAGCAGTTGGTGGCGAGGATGGGGCGGATGTGGGTTTCGAAGAAGGCGGGGGTGTTGGGGAGTGGGGTGGCAGCGTAGGTGGATGGTGTGAGGACGGCTAGGAGGACGCACAAGCTAAAGCATGTGCCACCTGCTGATGAGTTACGGTGACTAATATGATCGACGTGGACCACTTGTGCCCTTTGGATAAAGTATAAAGGATTCAGTTGATGAATCGACTCGTTCTGCTTTGGCTCGTTGGTGGTCTGGCGCTCTTCGCGCAGAAGCAGCCTAAGCCTGGGGTGAAGACGCCGGGGGTCAAGATCCCGATGGCATCGCTGAAACCGGAGGCGGTGTTTGAGGTGCCGGGGGCACCCGATTGGATCGCGATCGGGGAGTCGGTTTGGATTTCCAATAAGCCGAAGAACAGCGTGACGCGGATCGATCCGAAGACGAACAAGGTGGCGGAGGTGATTCAGACAGGGAGCAAGCCTTGCTCTGGATTGGCGATTGGTTTTGGGAGCCTTTGGGTTCCGAACTGTGGCGATCATACGCTGGTACGAGTCGACCTGAAGACCAACAAGGTCGCGGCTACCATTCCGATCGGGATCGGCGACTCGGAAGGCGGGCTGGCGGCGAGCCCGGACAGCATCTGGATGATGACCGATAAGAACGGGACGCTGGCGCGGATCGATCCGGCGAATAACAAAGTGGTGGCCGAGATCTACGTCGCGCGCGGATCGTACACCGTGGCGTTCGGCGAGGGCGCGATTTGGGTGACCAGCACGGCGGAGAATCTGGTGAGCCGCGTGGATCCCGCCACCAACCTGGTGACCGCTACGATTCCGGTGGGCAAGGCGCCGAGGTTTCTGGCGGTGGGCGAGGGCGCGGTGTGGACGCTGAATCAGACCGACGGGACGGTGTCGCGGATCGATCCGAAGACGAACAAGGTGGTGGCGACCATTGAGGTGGGCGTGCCGGGTGAAGGCGGCGACATCGCGGCGGGCGAAGGGTCGGTGTGGGTGACCTCGTTCGAGATTCCGATTTCGCGGATCGATCCGGCGACGAATAAGGTGGTGCAGCAGTTCGTGGGTAAGGGCGGGGATGCGCTGCGGGTTGGGCTGGGGTCGGTGTGGCTGACGGACCTTGCGGGGGGCAAGGTTTGGAGGATTGATCCGAAGCGGGTGGTGGCGACGCAGGAGTAGCGCAGGCGGCAGAATGCAGGCGGCAGGCGGCCGCACTATTGCTCGTCTTCCTCGGTTTCGTCCTCTTCTTCCGGCTGTTGTTCTTCGTTGTCTTCGAGGTCTTCGGCGTAATTGCGATCACGGGCGACTCTGGCGGCTTTCTTGGCGCGGCGGCGGCGGTGGATGTAGGTTTCGATTTCGGCTTTCGAGCAAACGAAGCCATTCGCGGCGGGGTCGAAGGGAACTCCTTTTTCCTGATCCATTTGGAGGAGGCTGGCAGCATCGGAGAGTTGATGCTGTTCGGTTCTGCGGCGTTCTTCTTGGATTTCGCGAAACTGTTGGAGGGTACGCTCAAACTGGCGGGAGAGCCGGTGTCGGTGCATGCTGAGGGCGGAGAGGGTGCGGATTTGAGTGGCGAGGTCTAAGTCTGCCGAATCCGGGGAGAAGAGCGCGGTTTCGATTCCGTCGATGCGGTTGAGGTGCCAGGATGCGCCGGCGAGGCCTCGGACTAACTGTTCTTCCGTTGCGTTTACTGGCTGGTATTGATCGAAGAATTTCTGGGCGTGGCGCTGGAATGCGGCGGGGTCTTCGGTGGGGAGGAGGATGGCGCGGGCTCTGAGGCCGTGCTGGAACGCGTTCTGGGCAGAGCGCGCTTTACCGGACTCGGTGCGGGGGCCGGTGGATAGTTTGGCGTTTTTGCGATTGGCTTTGAGCTGACTAGGGGTGTCGTGGCCATTGGGTGTGATTGAGTCGGTCATTTTTGAGGATCTCCTGAGATCGACATATACACCCGGTGAGGGTGCGTTCGATGAGGGGGAAGCCGGGAAGTTGTTGAGGGGTGGGGAAATTGAGGTTAGGGAGTGCGGTGATTGAAGTAGGGGGAGGGCGACCGGGGGGTCGCCCGCGGACCAGGGGGTCCGCCCTGGGGTCCGCCCCACTTCGGACTGCAAAAGCCATCTGAGTACAGAATTATTGGCGGACTTCTGTTGCTGTTGTTGCGGCGGCTTTCAGGACGTCGTTGGCGAAGAAGAATTTGCCGTCGTTGGGGACCATCATGATTTGGACCTTGTCGGAGAGGCGCTCGGCGATGATCTTTTGGATCAGGAGCGGGTTTTGCTTCAGGACTTCGGCTTCCAGGCGCATGCGCTCGGAGTCGGCGGCGGCTACGTGGCGGATAC
>DASQGY010000108.1:0-38525 GCA_035632375.1 Bryobacteraceae bacterium
TTTCTTGCCCCGCTTCGAACTCTGTTGACAAGTGTTATTCTTCTTCATGGCCGGTTCTCCTTCTGCACTTCCAGTGCGCTTCCATTGGGAGCATTATTGCATCCCGCCGGGGACCGGCCTTCTCATTCCATCTCGGTAACGATTTCTGAGCCGTGACCGTAAGGGAGCGGTTGGACAGGTTATTTCATTGCAGATCCTTAGTCTGTGCGTGTTGGAAATGTAGCATGTGGGTGAACGGAACGACAGTGTCCGGCCGCGCTCCGCCCCGCTTATGTATAATGATCGTTCCGATTAGCTGAAAGACACCACTCGCGTCCAAATGATCGATATCACTGCATCCAGGCGATGAGACGGGACGCTCCCACGCAACAAGCCGGAGAATCCCCAGAGCCTCCGAATGGCAGGATGTGGCCCTACCTGCTCGCCGTTTTCCTGTTGCCGTTGCTCGTGCTGTGGCACAAAGACGATGCGCTTTATTCTCCACCCGGAGTGGCCGATGCATGGTTTTATCTCGGGTACTTCCGTAATTTCCTGGAATACAAGCGCGACTTGTTTTATGATTTATACTACGGCAGCCGGATGGCCTGGTTATTGCCAGGGTTCGTCGCCCATTCGCTCTTTTCTCCCCAAGCCGCCAACCTTGTCCTGCACTTGACCGTTCATTCCACGGCCACCCTCTCGTTCTTCAGCATTCTTCGACTCATCGCCGGCTTGCGGAGCGCGTTTCTGGCCACGCTGGTTTTCGCCGTCCAGCCGTGGTTATGGGCCGCCACCGGTTCCGACTACGTCGATGGACCGTCCATCGCCTATTGCCTGCTCGCCATGGCGCTTTTCACTTACGCAGCCGCGCGGCCTCGCCGCAAATGGATGCTGTTCGCTGCGGGCGCAGCCTTGGCGTGCATGGTGTACACCCAGCTCTTCTGCCTCTCTTTTGTGCCGCTAATGCTGCTGTGTTACCTCGCCTTGCATTGGGCCTGGTGCCGCACCCCCTTCATCCGATCGGCGTTGGACTTGTGCTTGTGGGCCGGCGTTGGCTTCGGAACTGTGACTGCCGCGTTCGCGGGTATCAACTACCTGCTCGATGGCAATGTCTGGTTTTACTCGCCTTCGGTGGCCCAGGCGGGCCGCATGTCGAAAGAATTCCCTGCCGCGCTGCGCCGTCCCATTTGGCAAAACGGGCTCGTGCCGTGGCTGTGGCCCGCGTTTGTGGCAAGCCTTGCGGCCATCGCCTTTATTTCATCCCATATAAGCAGGGAATCGCCGAAACGAGATGCAGCCCCACTGCTCCTCTCGTTGCAGCTCCTGCTGGCTGCCGCGCTCATGGGTTGGATGCAATACCGGGGCGCCAGCGTGTTGGGACACCCGGACTACGCCAGCCTTCTCCTCCCTTTCGAATTCCTGGTATTTGGCGTCCTATTCTGGAAAGCAGCGGAGACCATCGGCAACAGCGCGTACCTTTTTTTCTGTGCCGGCGCTATCTTGCTGTTCGCGTCGCTTTGGTACGGGCCGGGCGGCTACCAGGCTCTGGCCGCCCCGCTTGCCGGGAAAATGGGCCCTGCGCTGATGGCCGCTTGTTTGGCGCCCGCCTTTCTCCTCCGCCGCCGCGTCATCGGTTCTATCCTGGCCATCGCCGGTTTCACCGTCTTGACCGCTGTCGCGCTGCTGCAAGCGTCTGCGCTGGAAATGCATTCCAATCGGGCCCAGTTCGATCGCTTGATGCATTTAGAAGATCGTATCCAGGAAATTCGGAAGGGCCGGGCAGTGCGATTCTGGTTTGATCGCGAAAGTGCAAATGCCACTGAGTATTTTGACCTGAACTCGCTCTATTTGGCGGACTATACTTTATTGAGCGACCATTTCCCGGCCGGGTGCGAAGCCCCAGTCGATCCGGACACGCTGATTGTGGTGGCTTCTCAAGACCTGCACACCGCCGATGTCGCTCGAAGTGCCCTATCAAAATGTTGGGAGCCCGCCGGCATGTATCCCGCCATGGAAGCCACAGAGATGTTGCGGTCGCCTCACGGCCCTTACATCATAGCGATCTTCCGTTCGCAAGCCGATCCGAAGCGATTGCGCCCCCTTCGGGCAGTGTTCGACTCCGCCGGAAGAGGCGAGTTGCTGCCGCTCGACAGCGAAACGCCGTCCCCCTTACCCCTCGATCGATGGGTCATCGACCAGTATCCCGTCGACCGTCCCCTGCTGAGACAGGTGACCGGCGGCGTGGAGGTTCGCACTCCTGTTCGTCCCTTCTATTTCGCAACTCAATATCCGCCACTGGAAGCTCCGTTTACAGGATGGTTCAATTTTGTTCTGAAGCTGAGGAGCCGCTCCGGATGTTTCGCTTTTGGAGCGCGTTCTGCGGACGACTCAACGTACCTCGCAGCAGACCGATTCGGGCACCGTGTAGGCGATCGCCGGGAAATGTCCATTTGGGTGAATCTGAAACAAGGGGACATAGTTCGCTTGCGGACAGCGAATAACGACCTGCTAGGATTTGGAGCCGCCACATTCGTGATGGAACAACTCACCGTAACCGGTGTTTCCGCCCAATAATAAGAGACCGCAGGTCCGCTCCAGGGCTGAAGCCAGGTAGCACAGGCTTTAGCCTTTGGGTTTTTCCGGTGTTTTTTTCAGTATCCTCTCAGCAACTGCAAGTGTATAATCGTTCCCAGCCTGAAAATCGGACCCGCGTCCACATGATCCGCACTGCCCCATCTTCGCGATGGAAGCGCTTGGTGCACCCAAGCGCCAGCCCTCCCAGCCAGCGAACGCCTGCAAAGAGAGCCGCTCTCCTGGTCCTGGTATCCATCCTGTTCAGTTTGCTGCTGTGCGAACTGGGACTTCGATTCTTCAATCGTGTCCGGGGCGCTGCTTCCCAATCCCCTACCGCCGCATCCACGCCGCTCAATGCCCGCGATGCTATGCGTTATATCTCCCAACTTCCGATCGCTACCGGAAGCGACCGCCGCTGGTTCCTGGAAGACCCGCCGCCGCTGCCCAACCGGACCACGGTTGACCCGCAGCGCCGGGATCGCTATCGCGATTTCGAGCGCCGCGGCATCTTCATTCCCCAGGCAGACTACCTCTGGAACCGCTTCTACGTCGAAAGCCAGCGCTGTGCGCCCGACAGCGTGTTCCAAAAATACCCGGATACCGTTCTGGCGTTTAGCCCACCCATGGAGAGTCTGCATCCTCGCTATCGCTTCCCGCCCAACGCCACCTTGGTTTCCGGCCTGGTCACCAATGAATTCGGCTTGCGCGGCCCTCCTATCACCCTGGCCAAACCGCCGAAGACGATTCGGATTGCGTTCGTAGGCGCGTCCACAACCGTCGGCTTCCATTACTTCCCCTTCTCCTACCCGGAGCGCGTGGCGCACTGGCTGAATCGTTTCGCCCAGGCCAACCACTACGATGTGCGTTTCGAAGCTTTGAACGCCGGGCGCGAGGGAATCAATTCCGAGGATATTACTGCGGTCGTTCGGGATGAATTGCTCCCGCTGGACCCCGATCTCGCCGTCTACTACGAAGGCTCCAATCAATTCCATTCCTCAAATCTCTTGGTGTCGCCGCCCATTCCCACGCGTCAGAACCTCGATCCGCACGACTCCGTCATCGAGCACAAAGTGCCCGAAGCGCTTCGCTCCCATCTCGCCTTGGGCGACCTCCTGGATCGCGCCCTCAATGGCTTTGGGACTCTCGGCGAGCCGCGCAAGCCCGCCTACAAATTGCTTTGGCCCACAGGCGTCGATGAACAGAAGCCGGCCCCGGACAATCCAAAGCTGCCGCTCCAACTGCCCATCATCGTCAAGGACCTCGACTCCATTCGCGACTCCATGGCCTCCATTGGCGGCCAGTTCGTCCTGTGCTCCTTCGAATGGCTGGCGAAGGACGGCATGCGTTTCAAACCCGGCCCGCACGAATTCATCTATAAGCAGTTGAATACCACGCTGTGGCCCTTGCGCTATGCCGACATCCGCCGCCTGGCCGACTTTCAAAACCGCGTCTTTCGCGCCTATGCCGCGGATCGGCGAATCCCTTTCCTGGATGTTGCGGCGACGCTCCCGCAAGATCCCGATCTCTTCAGCGATGCCATCCATATGACCGATCCCGGCGAGCGCGTCAAAGCCTGGATCGTCTTTCAGCAACTCCTTCCCGTGATTCGCAAGCAGCTCGACGCCGGGAGACTGCCGCGTACCGCCGGGTCTCATCCGCTTCCGCCACCGCCTTCACTCGCCGCCACCGAGACCACCGTTCGCTGTGGCAACGGTCCGTCCGGACGGCTGGAGCGCATAGAGGGCGGTCTATCTCTGGAGAACATCGACTTGGCCTATGACGGCGCATCCATCGAGCCTGGCCCTCCGGTGAAAGTGGTCACCGCCAGCCTGCCCTGGAGTTTCGCGGCCACCATCCCTATCAACGCTCCCGCCGGCTTGGCCCGTCCCTGCTACCTGTTCCTGCGCGCCCGCGTGGTCGCCGGCCAGATCGGTTTAGGTGTATCGGATCTTGGGAGTGGCGCGTTCGAGACCGAGAAGGCTGTGGGGCCGTCGGCTGCGATGACCGACATCACGGTGCCGGTGCTGTTTCCAGATCGCGCTGCCACGCTGGTAATTCGCAATATCGCCCCCGGCATGCACAGCGAAATCCATATCCAGGATGCCGCGCTGCTGGCCTTCTTGAAGCCTCTGCCGGAAGAAACTGTGAAGACCCTCGATCTCAAGCAAATTCACTTAGAGGGTTCTGGCGCCGTGCTGGAGCGTGGCCCGGATGGCCTCAGGGTGACTACCGCGTCCGGTCAGGGCGCCTTCGCCGGGAGAATAGCGCTCGGGCTGAATCCCTCCGCCGGAGAAAGTTCGCGGGTATATATATCGATCAGGACACTCGAAGGAAAAGTGGGCGTAGGTATTCTCGATCCAAGCGGCAAGAACTTCTTGCTGGAACGCACGGCAAAACCTTCCCCACACTCCATCCAACTGAGCCTGCCGCTCCCGTCGCCTCCGGTAACCGGCGATCTCATCATTCGCAATGTCGCCGCGGGAAACGTGATTTCCAAAGCGATTATTGAAAGAATCGAAATCCGAAAAGCTCCGTGAATTTGCCCCCGCTAACCGGCCATGCTGTACTGGTTCTTCACCAGTCTCTTTGCAGATGAAGACCACTGCATTAGTCCTAGCTTCTGTTTTGTTCGCTCTCTTATTTTGCGAGGCCGGGCTTCGCGTGTTTACCGGATTCGGCGGCAGCCCTAAGTCGCAGCCTCCCGCCTCCGCGGTGACGGACAAGCCCGACGACGTCCAGGACGCCGCTCGCTACATCGCCGCCATGCCTGCCGCGCCGGGAACCGATCGCAAATGGTTCACCGAGGACCCGCCCCCGCTGCCCAACCGCACCGTGCCCAGCCCCGAAAGCGTGGCGCGCTTTCGCGATTATGAGCGGCGGGGTATCTATGGGCCCCAGTCGTTTTATGCTTGGAACCGCTATTTCGTGGAAACTGCTTTCTGTGCGCCGGATAGCGAGTTCCAGAAATATCCCGATGACATCGGCGTCTTTGACCCGCCTCAAGGCGCGCTGCACCCGCGCTATCGATTCCCGCCGAATACCACCACTGCTTCGGGACTGGTCACCAACCAGTTCGGATTGCGTGGGCCGCCCCTTACTCTGATCAAACCAGCCAAGACCATTCGCATTGCCTTTGTAGGCGCATCCACCACCGTCAACCACCACGGTTACCCTTTCTCCTACCCGGAGCGCGTCGTTCACTGGTTGAACCGCTTTGCTCAGTCCAACCACCTCGACGCCCACTTCGAAGTACTCAACGCCGGCCGGGAGGGCCTCGGATCGGAAGATATTGCCCGGATTGTCCATGATGAATTGCTCCCGCTCGATCCCGATTGGGCGGTTTATTACGAAGGAAGCAATCAAATCGCCTGGGTACGTGACCTGGTATCGCCGCGAATTCCGGAACGCAAGCAACTTGCCCCCCACGACTCCGTCATTGAACACAAAGTGCCGGAACCGATTCGCAAGCACCTGGCCATCGGCGACCTCCTGGATCGCGCCCTGAACGGCTTCGGAACTCTAGGGGAACCGCACAAGCCAGCCTACCGCCTGAATTGGCCCGCCAACGTCGATGAGTCGAAGCCTGTTCTGGAAAGCGCCCATCTGCCGGGTTCGATGCCGACGATTGTCAGCGACTTCGATTCCATCCGCGCCAGCATGGCCTCCATCGGTGGCCGCTTCGCACTCTGTTCCTACGTGTGGCTGGCAGACGACGGCATGAGGCTGTCGCCGAACAGGCATAAGTTCATCTACGAGCAATTGAATACCTATTTTTGGCCGTTACGCTACAAGGATATTCGCCGGTTTGCCGATTTCCAGAATCGGGTGTTTCAACGATATGCGGCCGATCGAGGGATCCCTTTCTTCGATATCGCCGCGGCCGTCCCCCGGGATCCCAACTTGTTCAGCGACGCCATCCATATGACCGATACCGGCGAGCGCGTCAAAGCCTGGATTGTTTTTCAACAGCTTGTTCCCATCCTGCGCCGGGAAATCGAGTCCGGCCGGCTTCCTCGTGCCGCTGCATCGCATCCGCTCCCCGCGCCCCCGTCGTTCGCCATTACAAGAACTTCCAGGCCCTGTCAGGCCACTCCCCCAGGACCTCTGAACCGCGTCGACGCCGCCTTTTCCCTGGATAACTTCGACTTGGCATTTGAGAAGGCTTCCATTGATTTTGGATTGCCGGTAAGAGTCACCACTGCCGAGTCCCAGGGGAGCAGCGCAGTTTCCATGCCCATTAGCGCCCCGCCGGGCCTCGCTTGTCCTTGCTATCTGCTCTTGCGCGCCCATGTCGTGAAGGGCCAAATTGGTCTGGGAGTGACGGAGCGCAACAGTAAGTCGTTTCAGGTAGAGAAAACTGTTGGCGCTTCCCCTGGCATGATCGACATCTACGTACCACTGCCGTCTCCCGATCGCGCCGCGGCGCTGTCCATCCTCAACTACTCCCCCGATGGACAGCGCTCCCAGATCGATATCGACAGCGTGGCCTTTTTGGCCTCCTCCAAATCGCCGCCTGAGGAGTTGGTGCGGAAGATCGATCTTACACAGGTCCGGCCGGAGACTTCCGGCACGACACGGGAGTCGCGCGCCGAAGGGCTGCTGTTCACCACGAACACCAGCCAGTTTGGCTATTTCGCCAGGCTACCGCTGGGTCTGGACGCCAACGGCGGGCCGGGACTGCGCGTCCACATTTGGATGCGGGTGCTCGCGGGAAATGTAGGCGTGGGCGTCGTGGACCACACTGGCCAAGCGTTCTTGGTCACCCGCACCGCAAGACCCTCACCCCGCACGCTGGAAATTGTGCTCCCGTTGCCGTCTCCTCCCATCACCGGCGATCTTATCCTCCGCAACGACGCAGCGGGCAACGTTCTGTCCAAGGCCGTTGTCGAGAAAATTGAAATCAAGAGAGCGCCCTAGTGCCAAGTTGCAGAAGTTCGCGCACGAATAAACCGGGGACAGTCCACCTGTTTCGCGCGGCCAGACTTGTCCTGTTGACAACGCATCGTCTGCGCGGAAACAGGCTGACTGTCCCCGGTTTATTTGCGCGCGAACTTCTGCAACTTACCACTAGCTTGCTCCCGCCTCGGAAGCCATGATGTACTTGGTTCTTTAGCCGATGAAGACCGCTGTATTAGTCGTCGCTTCCATCTTATTCGCGCTCCTGCTTTGCGAGGCCGGGCTCCGCATGTTTACCGGATTCGGCGGCAACCACAAGTTCTCACAGCCTCTCGGAACGCCGCCGCCTGACAAACCCCTCGATGTTCAGGACGCCGCCCGCTACATCGCCCAAATGCCCGCCGCGCCAGGGACCGATCGCAAATGGTTCACCGAAGACCCGCCCCCGCTTCCCAACCGCACCGCGCCCAGCCCGGAACAAGTGGCGCGCACAAAAGACTATGAGCGGCGAGGCATCTACGGCCCACAGGCGGATTATGCCTGGAACCGTCATTTCGTGGAAACCGACTTTTGCGCCCCGGGCAGCGCGTACCAGAATTATCCCGACGACATCACGGTTTTCAACCCGCCCGAAGGTGCGCTGCATCCGCGCTATCGATTCCCGCCGAATATCACCACTCCGTACGGCCTGGTCACCAACCAGTTTGGCTTGCGCGGCCCGCCCATCGCCTTGGTCAAGCCGCCCAAAACAATTCGCATCGCCTTCGTGGGCGCATCCACTACCATCAACAGTCACGGTTTCCCTTTCTCCTACCCGGAGCGCGTGGTTCACTGGTTGAACCTCTTCGCTCAAGCGAATCATTTCGATGTTCGCTTCGAAGTACTCAATGGCGGGAGGGAAGGAATCATCTCCGAAGATATTGCGCAGATTGTCGATGATGAATTGCTCCCGCTCGATCCCGATTGGACAGTCTATTACGAAGGGAGCAACCAATTCTTTTGGGTGCGCGACTTGATAACTCCGCGTACTCCGTCGCGGCAGAGTCTCGATCCGCGCGACTCCGTGATCGAGCACAAAGTACCGGAGCCGATTCGCAAACACCTGGCCATGGGCGATCTCCTCGATCGCGCCCTGAACGGCTTTGGAACTCTGGGAGAGCCGCGCAGACCCTCCTACCGCTTGAATTGGCCCGCCGACGTCGATGAGGCCACGCCGGTTGTGGATAGCCCGCACTTGCCGGCGCCGATCGTCACGATTATCAAAGACCTCGATTCCATCCGGGCCAGCATGGCTTCCATCGGCGGCCGGTTCGCCCTCTGTTCCTACGTCTGGATGGTAAAAGACGGCTTGCGATTGTCGCCGAACCGGCACAAATTAATTTATGAGCAATTGAACGCGTCTTTATGGCCATTACGCTACAAGGATATTCGCCGCCTTGCCGATTTTCAGAACCGGGTGTTTCAAAGATACGCGGCGGATCGGGGCATCCCCTTTTTGGATATCTCCGCAGCCATGCCGCTCGACCCCAACCTCTTCGTGGATGCCATACATATGACCGATACCGGCGAGCGCACGAAAGCCTGGATTGCCTTTCAACAACTTGTTCCCATCCTTCGCCGGGAAATCGAGTCCGGCCGCCTTCCGCGTCCCGCCGGATCCCATCCGCTTCCCCCCCTGCCCTCGTTGGCCATGGCAAAGATGCCAGGACGCTGTCACGCCGCTCCGCCTGGGCCCCTGACCCGCATCGATGCCGCCATTTCCTTGGGTAGTATCGAATCGCCGGACGATATGATCTCCACCGATCCTAGCGGCCTGGTAAGAATCACCACTGCTGTGCCCCAATGGAGCAACGCCGCAGCTATCCCCATCAGCGCGCCGCTGGGGCTCGCCCGCCCGTGCTACCTGCTATTGCACGGTCGCGTTGTCACCGGTCAGGTCGGTCTGGGCGTGTCGGAATTCGGCGGCAAGTCGTTTCAAGTCGAGAGGGCCGTTGGCCCTTCCCCCGCGATGATCGACATCTACGTTCCCGTGCCGTTCCCCGATCGCGTCAACGCGCTGTCCATTCGCAACGTCTCCCCAAATGGTGTGCGCTCCCAGATCGAGATCGAGAGCGTTGCCCTGTTAGCCTCCGCCAAAGCGCCGCCCGAAGAGTTGGTGAAGAAAATCGATCTTACAGAAGTCCGGCGGGAGATCTCCGGCACCGCGATGGAACAGCAAGGCGGCGGCTTGCTGCTCACCACAGGCCCTAGCCAGTGGGGCTACGCGGCAAGGCTCGCTCTTGGTCTGGATGCCAACAGCGGGGCGGGGCTGCGAGTGCATGTCTGGATGCGGGTGCTCGCCGGGCGGGTCGGCGTCGGAGTTGTGAACCCGACTGGCCAGGCGTTTTTGGTCACCCGCACGGCAAGACCCTGGCCGCACGATGTCGAACTTGTCCTCCCGTTGCCTGCACCACCCGTCACCGGCGATCTGATCGTCCGCAACGACGCGGCCGGCAATGTTCTCTCCAAAGCAATTATCGAAAAAATCGAAATCCGAAGAGCGCCCAGCATCTTGCCCGAGGCTCGGACACCGTGATCTACTTGGATCTTTGCCGATGAAGACCACCGCACTAGTCCTCGCTTCCATTTTGTTCGCGCTCTTGCTCTCGGAGGCCGCGCTCCGCGTTTTCATCGGCTCCAGCGCAGGCCGCCCGCCGGCACAGCCGCCACCGGCCACCGCCGCTCCGGACAAACCCCTCGAAGTTCAGGACGCGGCCCGCTACATCGCCGCCATGCCCGCGGCGCCCGGCACCGATCGCCAATGGTTCACTGAGGACCCGCCCCCACTCCCCAACCGCACCGCGCCGGCTCCAGAGCGCCTCGCTCGCTACAACGACTACGTGCGCCGCGGCTTGTTCGGTCCTCAAGGCGATTACGTCTGGAACCGGCGTTTTGTGGAAACAACCTACTGTACTCCGAGCAGCGTCTTTCAAAACTATCCGGACAAAATCATGGTCTTCGATCCACCCCGCGATACCCCGCATCCGCGGTTTCGATTCCCTCCCAACGCCACGCTAGCCTCGGGCTTGGTAACCAATCAATTCGGATTGCGCGGACCTCCCATCACGCTTGCCAAGCCTCCCAAAACCATTCGCATTGCTTTTGCCGGCGCATCCACCACCGTCAACAATCACAACTTTCTGTTCTCCTATCCGGAGCGCGTCACCGGCTGGCTGAACCGCTTCGCCCAGGCCAACCACTTCGACGTCCGGTTCGAAACGCTGAACTCCGGCCGCGAAGGTCTCAACTCGGAGGACCTGGATGCCATCGTCCGCGATGAGCTGCTGCCGCTCGATCCCGATTTCACCGTTTACTACGAAGGCTCCAACCAGTTTCCATCCGCCACCACCATGGCCGCGCCTTACGTCGCGCCGCGCAAGCAGATCGATCCTAACGATCCCATCGACCAGCACTATGTGCCGGACTTTCTCCGCAATCATCTGGTTCTCGCCAATTTGCTCGACCGCGCGATGAACGGCTTCACCTCGTTAGGCGAGCCGCGCAAGCCTCGCTATGGCTTGAAATGGCCACCGGGCGTCAGCGAGCAGAATCCCGATGTAGCCAATCCCAACCTGCCGCTCCAACTGCCCACCATCGTCAAGAACCTCGATTCCATTCGGAGCGGGATGCAGTCCATCGGCGGTCAACTCGTGCTGTGTTCTTTCGAGTGGCTTGCCAAGGAGGGCTTGCCGCTGTCGCCCCGCCGGCACGAGAACATCTACAAGCAGTTGAATACCGTCCTGTGGCCGCTGCGCTACGCCGACATTCGCCGCCTCGCCGATTTCCAAAACCTCGTCTTCCAACGCTACGCTTCGGCCCGCGGAATCCCATTTATTGATGTCGCCTCGGCTCTGCCTCAGGATCCCAGCCTGTTCATCGACGCCATCCACATGACCGATACCGGCGAACGAGTCAAAGCCTGGATCGTCTTCCAGCAACTGGTTCCGCTCATTCGCAAGCAGCTCGAATCCGGCCAACTGCCGCGCGCTCCCGGTTCGCACTCGGTTCCGCCGCCGCCATCAATGGCGATCTCCGAAATGCCTCTGCGTTGTGGCGATGCCCCCGCGGGCGAACTCACTCGTGTGGACGGCGTGGTCTCCTTCGACGCCATTCGATTGGTGCCCGGCAAAGGTCATGTCACGCTCGGCCACCCCATCCAAGTGATAACGCCCTTGGAGCGCTGGGCCTACGCCGCTTCCGCGCCGATTCACATGCCCGCAAATCTGACCGGGCAGCCGTTCATTTTTCTGCGCGCCCGCGTGGTGAGCGGCCAGATCGGCGTCGGCATCCTGGATCATAAGAGCAACACCTTCCAGCCCGAAAGGAACGTCCCGCCGTCGCCCGCCCTAGTCGACATCTACGTCCCGGTGAACGATCCGGCCCGCGCCGACGAACTGATCATTCGCAATACCGCCGAAGGCGGCGTCCGCTCCGAGATGCAAATTGCCGACGTAGCACTGGTGATCGCGGTGAAGGGGCGGTTATAATCAGAGGTTGCAGTCGTTTCAAGACATCCCGATCACCAGGGTCAGCGACTACTGGAACTCGCGGCCGTGCAACATTCGCCATTCTCCTCAACCAGTTGGCACGCAGGAATACTTCGACGAAGTGGAGGCGCGGAAGTATTTCGTCGAGCCGCACATCCCCGGTTTCGCCAATTTTTCGCTATGGAAAGGCAAGAAAGTGCTCGAAATTGGGTGCGGAATCGGTACCGACACCATCAATTTCGCGCGCCACGGCGCGCAGGTGACTGCCGTTGACCTGACCGAGAACTCGCTCCAGGTGGCCCGGCAGCGCGCCAAAGTCTTCGGGTTGGACGACCAGATTCGCTTCATTCAAGCCAACGCCGAACACCTGAGCGACTCGGTGCCGGTGCAGCAGTTTGACCTGATTTATTCCTTCGGCGTGATCCATCACACCCCGCATCCCGAGCGGGTGCTGGAGGAGCTCCGCAAGTATGTGGGGCCCGAGAGTACCGTGAAAATCATGGTGTACTACCGCTGGTCGTGGAAAGTCCTTTGGATCCTGCTGACCTACGGCAAGTGCCAGTTCTGGAAGCTGAACCGGCTGATTGCGGATTACTCGGAGGCGGAAACAGGCTGCCCGGTTACCTATAGCTACTCCCGGACCAGCGGGCGAAAGTGGCTGGAAGATCACGGATTCCAGGTGACGGATACGATGGTGGACCATATCTTCCCGTACAGCATTCCCGAATACGTGGAGTACCGCTACAAAGTGGTCTGGTATTTCCGCTGGATGCCCAAGCCGTTATTCCACGCCGTGGAGCGCTTGTTCGGCTGGCACCTGTGTCTCACGGCCAAGCCGAAGTAATGCCCGGCACAGGCGAACCGTACCTTTCGCTGGTGGTGACGGCCCGCAATGACGATCATGGCGGCAACCTTTTGGGCCGCATGCAGGCGTTCGTCAACGGCTGGATCGGGCAGGCGCGGCGTCATCGGATTCCCTCGGAAATCGTCATCGTGGAGTGGAACCCGCCTGCCGACCGGCCCCGCTTGGCTGAAGTACTCCAATGGCCTCAAGACTTTGGCCCGTGTTGGGTTCGTTTTGTCGAAGTTCCGGCGGAGCTTCATGCCCGCTTCCGGCACGCCGAAGCGCTGCCGCTGTACCAGATGATCGCCAAGAACGTGGGCATCCGGCGGGCTCGCGGCCGGTTCGTTTTGGCGACTAATATCGACATCCTGTTTTCGAGCGAGTTGGCCGAGTACATCGCCGGGCAGAGGCTGCGGTGCGGCCGGATGTATCGGATGGACCGGCACGACGCGATGAGCGATGTTCCGGTAGAAGCGCCGGTGGAGGAGCAGCTCGATTACTGCCGGTCACACCTGATCCGGGTAAATGTTCGCGAGGGCACCTACAACGTCGCGCCGGACGGGCGACCGGTTTTGGCGCCAGGCGACATCGCGGCTACTGATTCCGGCATTTTGTTTGGCAAGGGTTGGCTGCCGATGGAGCGGTACACCAGGCAGGAGCCTTTTCGCTGGGCGGGGCAGAATGCGGAGTTGTTGCTCGATCACCCTCCTACGGGAGCGTCGGCGTTGGTGGTGGAACTGGAGCCGGGCCCCGGAACTGGAAACGCCGCGCTCGATCTGGAAGTGATCAGCGAGAGTTACGAAGTACTGGCACACGTCACGGTGGATCGGCGCAGCCGGCTTCGTTTGCCGCTTGGATCGCCATTGCCGGCGCGGCTTTGGTTTCACGTACACGGCGGCGGCTTGCCGACGGAGCGCGATCCGCGGATCATGAATTTCCGCGCGTTCCGCTTCGATTGGGAGCGCTCGCGTGGCGGCGGCTCGGCGAGTCTGACGCCGCTGGGACGGCGCAATGTGTTGGTGGCGGGCTGGTTCGCGATGCAGCACGTCATCGACCGGCTGGCCAAAGGCGGACGGCTGGTGAAGCTCACCGTACCGGTTTCGCCCCGGCTGCGGCGGCATTTGAAATCGTATATCGAGTGGCGCGGATTCGTCGGGATGGCGAAGAACGTGATTCCGTACTTCCGGCGGCGCGCGAGGTTTCGCGCCGAGGCTCGGCCGGGGGAAGATATTTTTGCGGCGAACTCGGGCCTCGCGCCCGGCGCGGGCTGGCAGGCGCTGGACGATTACCGCGGCGAATCGTTCCGTTGCGCCAGGGACGGTGCGGAAATCATCGTTTCGCCGTCCGCGCCAATTTCGGGCGAACTGGGGATGCAAGTGGAGTCGGCGGGGCCGTTGGATTTGCTGTTGGTCGATTCGACGGGAAAACCAATTGCGCGGGAACGGGTGGATGGACTGACGTTTGTTAAACTCGCGGTGACGCGCACTCCCGGACGCACGCAAATCATGCGGCTCTCGCTCAGCGGCGAACTGAAGGTATTCTGGTGCGGATGGATGGGGAGCGCGGGCAAGGATCGCACGCCGGTAACGTTGTCGCAACCATGGGGCGCGGGGTGGCAATGGGATCCACGCGCCGCCGCGATGAGTGCTTCCGACAAGGCGGAACTGGTGGTGCGAGCTCCCGGCCGCAAGGGGCAGCCCCTCTACATCGATCTTCAGGTGGAAGGGCCGAGGGTCTTCGGGATTCTGGACGACAACGGAACGCTGCTGACGAGGTTTGAAGTGGACGGTCGCGGGGTACATCGGTTGGATCTGGCGTTGGAACGCGACCGGACATATGTGCTGGAGATCGCCGCGCCGGGTTCTTTTCACGCCTATGGCTGCGATTGGACCGAAACTCCGGGATCGAACGCGCCCGGCTTTGTCCATACCAACGCCTGCGGCGATTTCACGCTGATGGCGCGGGATCACTGGTTCGATCTGCGCGGGTATCCGGAGTTCGACATGTTTTCGATGAACCTGGATTCCATCCTGTGCGTGGCCGCGCATCATGCGGGAGCCCGTGAGGAAATGCTCGCCGAGCCGATGCGCATTTATCACATAGAGCACGGCACCGGCTCCGGGTGGACGCCGGAAGGGCAAGCCAAGCTCTTCGATCGGATTGCAGCACTGGGGCTGTCGTTCGTCGACAACGAAGATGTTCTGGCGTGGGCCTCGCAGATGGCCAAGCTCGACGCTCCCATGATTTTCAATCACGAGAACTGGGGGATGGCCGAGATTGAATTGAAGGAAACGGTGTTGCCCGCATGATCTCGGTGATTCTGTACGGGCGCAACGATTCGCACGGCTACAATCTGCACAAGCGCGCGGCCATCAGCATCAATTGCATCGCGGAGATGCTCTCGGAGGCGGACGACGAAATTCTGTTTGTCGATTACAACACGCCGAACGATCTGCCGACCTTCATAGAAGCGATCTACGACACGCTGACCGGGAAAGCGAAGTCGAGGCTGCGAGTCTTGCGGGTCCGTCCGCAGCTTCATGCGCGGCTGGTGGAGCGCACGCACCTATCGGCGCTGGAGCCGCACTCGCGCAACATCGCCATTCGCCGGTCGAATCCGCGCAATCGGTGGATTCTGTCGACCAACACGGACATGATCTTCCTGCCGCGCGGCGATGTCGCGAGCCTGGCCGATGCGGTGCGCGATCTTCCGGGCGGCCAGTACATCGTGCCGCGATTTGAATTGCCGGAACCGCTGTGGGAGTCATTTCCTCGCGCCGAGCCAGACGCATGTATGCGGGCCTGCGAAGAGCTGGGTCCGAAACTGCACCTGCACGAAGTCGCGATTCGATTCGACTACATGCGCTTCGATTCGCCGGGGGATTTTCAACTAGCGCCGCGGCAGGCGCTGTTCGATATTCACGGCTTCGATGAACGGATGATTCACGGGTGGCACGCCGATTCGAACATGTGCAAGCGGCTGTACCTGTTCTACGGCGATCGTACGGAAAGCCTGGCGCACCGGCTGAAGGCCTACCACTGCGATCACACGCGCGTGGCCACGCTGGCGCACCGGCTGGACATCAAGCTGGAGAACAATCTGCAGGAGTTTGTCTATGGCGTCGACGACCCGGTAGCGCATCATCAGGCGGATAACTGGGGCGTGCCGGACGAGCCGATCGAAGAACTTGATTTTGTCAACGATCCACAGGCGCGCTTTGCGTGCGCATTGGAGCATTCGCTGGGTGGTGCGCAGCAGGATGAATACCATTCGGATGCAAACGACCTGCGGAATTATGTCTGGTACCAACCGGAGCACGCGCTGCCTTATCTGGCTGGGAATCTGACAGTCTACCAGCGCGATGCGCGCTTCGCCTATGTCGGGAACAATCCGCGAATGCTGGAGCTGGCGGCGCAGTGCATTCACGAAATGAGGTTCGAGCACCCACTTCACTATGCGCTCGACGGGGGGCCGCTCCCTCCGGTCACGGCTCGGTTTGCAGTTCGAACGCTATGGAATCCATCGCATTTGATGGCCAACTACGATCTGCTGATCTTCGACTTTGGCTTGGACAAAACCGGCCTGAACCTGGATAAGGTGGAGCGGGTGACGGACTGGCCGCGTGAACTGCGCTACAGCCTGGGCCAAGTGGCGGGGCTTCTGGAAAGGTGCGCCGAACAGGCGTCCGATGGCTCTCCCGACTTCCTGGTTTTGAACGCGAATCATCACACCTTTAGCCAATTCATCTCGCAGTTCCTGATCGCGGCGGATACGCCTTATCCCACGCACGTGCGCAAGGGCGGGGCGCGGGTGGGCGATGGACGGTTGTATCGGGGGGCCAGTTGGAAGTACGCCGAGGATTTGATGCGTTCTTTTTTCGCTTACGGCGAAGAGGATCATTCCTTGGCCACGGTGGGACCGGGGCACACCATCGATATGACGTCGGCGGGGAAATCCGCGCGATACAAGGACGGCAATTGGGGCGCGATGGATTTTACCGGCTCCTGGATCGAAGGCCACAGGGCCGCAATTCTGTTCGCTCCTCCGGCTTCGTATCGGGACGACCTGGTGGCCTATGTGCGAATCAACGAGGCGTATCTGGGAGTGGAAGGCGATCCGATGCACCTTCGGGTTTTCTTCGAAGGCGAAGAGGCCGGCCGATGGACCGTTTACACGCGGTACGAGGTGACGGTTTGCAAGGCCGTGCTGCCGGGCCGCCTGATCGCGGACAAGACCGCTTGCCGGATGGAGTTTCTGGTGGAGAATCCGCAGTCGGCCGATGCATTCGCCAGAGAGAGCGGGCAGCAGATCGTCGGCGAAGACCCGCGCGTCCTAGGGGTGAAGATCCAGAGGATCGATTTCACCAGCGCGGACCGGTTGCGATACGCCTTCGGTGACACATTGGATTTCACCGAATCGGGCGAAGGCGCTTACTACGCCAATGAATGCTGGACTCAGCCCGACGGCTACGGTATTTGGACGCTTGGCCCGGATGCCAACCTGGTTTTCTTGCTGAAGGAACCAGTGACCATTCCGGCGCTGGCGACATTTACCGTGACCGACGTGACAGTGAATGAAGAAAGCCCGATTCAGGACATCGTTGTTTCGATCAACGGGCGCCAGGTTGCGGAATGGAAGCTGGGGACCACGCGGCTGACCGACGCGCGTAAGATTCTACTTCCCGACGGGCTTCCGACGGTTGATCCGGTACACATCTCGTTCCACATGCCGTCGCCGCGAACGCCGCTGCAATTAGGTTGGTCGAGTTGGGACAAACGGCCCCTGGGCTTCCGGCTAACGGCGTTCAATTTGGCGCCGGCAGGGTCGTTGAAATACCGGTTGGGTTCCGTGATCGATTTGACCGAGGGCGGCAACTCGGCGGCTTTTGTGGGCGACTACCTCGGAACACAGTGGGCTTTGCCGGACAACTACGGATCGTGGACTGTAGGTGGCCAGTCGACCATGAAGATGCAGTTCGAAGAGCCGCCCGCCACAGCCGTACCGGCATCGTTCATCATTTCCGACTGCATGGTGTCGAAGGGCGCACCCTCGCTGGAGGTGCGGGTGAAGGCTGGGGGAAAGACGCTTGCGGAGTGGGATTTCAAGGATCGCGAGGTACATCGGCGGTCGTTGGAATTGCCCGCCGACCTGGTGGCCGGCGCAGCGGAGCTCATCCTCACCTTCGAGGTTCAGACGCCGCGCTCGCCAGCCTCGCTCGGATGGACGTCCGACTCCAGACCGCTTGGTATCCGGCTGGCGTCGGCGGCGATCGGCCGCGACGATGTCGAGATACCGGCGTTCGGGATGTTGGTTGCGGCGCCGCGCAGCGTGATCCGGCGAATTGCCGGTCTGCCGGCGTTTGCACTGCATCTGGCGCGCATCCTGTGGCGGAAGTGGAACGAACGATGAGCGGCGCTCTTGGCGGTCTGCGCGTGGTGACCACGTTGCCGCCGCATCCCTGGTTCGGCGGAGTGGATTACAACTTCGCGGTGGAGATGACGGACGAGTTGCGCGCCTTGGGAGCGGAGGTGTTCGAGGTAGATGTTGCCGGGTTCACCACGCAAAACGACGTGTACATGCAGGATGTTGCGCGGGCAGTGCGATCGTTCCGGCCCGATGTGGCCATGCCGCTGCCGAATTCGTTGTACGCGCTGCTATGCTCGACGCCGAAGCGGGAGAATCTATTCCGGGACATCCTGCAGATTCCGACGGTGATGCTATGGGACCATGGCCTGCTGCAGATGCCGCGGCAGATTCTAGGCGCGCCGCCGAGTCGCCCCGCGGACGCCCGTGGAGGCTCCATCCGGCGGTTGCACAAGACGCTGGATCATCCGCTGTACCTGCACTACTCACCGGACCGCGGTCACATCGCGGCGATGCACAAGTTAGGCGTGGTGGACCGGAGTAAGGTCCGGTTCTTCCTGCAGCCTACCTATCCGAATTTCTTTCGCCATGGGTACCGCACGCCGCCGAGCAACGCGTTTCGCACGCGCATCGCATTCGCGGGTAATGTCTATGTGCAGGCGGCCAAGAACCTGCCCTTTCGAGGCGAGCGAGCTTTAGCGGAGATCGAAGAGCGGGTGTTGGCGGCAAAGAAGAGCCGGCTGACCGAATGCCTGTGGGATCTGCTGATGGCGGAGATTGACGGACTGGACCGCGCCACCCGGAAGCGCCTGCGGCTGGAGCCGAACTCGACGTTCTTCTGGAATTTTCTTCACGAAGAAATCGAGATGGTGGGGAATACAGATGTGCGGCTGTCGGTGCTGACCGGCCTCAAGCGCGAATACGATTTCTACGGCAACTTCGTGGAACCGGCCAGCGTGTCGGCGCTACGCCGCGAGTACCGGATCAAGTTCCGGAAGTGCCTGGATTATTTTACGGAGTTACCGCTGCTGTTCATGAACAGCGATCTGATCGTGGATGTGATCAACCTGGGCTATAACTCGGGGGTTTCTCCGAAGGTGATGGGCTGTTTCGCATGCGGCGGCCTGATCCTGATCGATTACAAAGACGATTTTTTTCAGAGCATGGGCGATGTGGGCAATCAGGTGATGTACCGCAGCGTGGATCATCTGAATGAGCTGGTGGAGCAATATCTCAGCAACCCGCGCAAGCGCCGCGATGTGTCGCGGTATTTGCAACATCGGGTGTGCACAGAGTTCAGTTTCGGCGCGCTGGCGAAGCGGATCCTGGTGGATGAGCCGGTGTGGAGGAGTGAGACTGTCTAATTATTGGTCGGGGCGGGGCGATTTGAACGCCCGACCCCCTGCGCCCAAGGCAGATTCAGAGTGTTTGGCGAAAATGCCTGTTTTCATGTGCTTCCGTTTCAAGCAGATGCTGTGAGTATGTTGAACGCTATTGGGATCTATCGAACTCGGAGGCTTTGGGCAGCTACGTTTTCATCTACACGGCTGTGCCTTTGCTGGCTGCCTCAATGACGTACCCGATGGCACTATATCCTCTCAGCCGCTTCTCGTACATCCGTGCCAACATCGGAACCTGCACATCAACGTAGTCGTAAACTCTGACAACTCGCTTGCCGTGATGAATGCGATGCAGACGACCGACGTACTGCTGAAGTGTCCCTCGCCATGAAATGGGCATCGTAAGAAACAAAGCATCCAGGCGGGAATCATCGAACCCTTCCCCAATGTAGCTGCCGGTCGCGAGGATCACGCGTGGGACGCTCTCCGGTATCGCGTGGAGCTTTTCGGCGAGAGCTTGGCGCTGTTTCTTGCCCATGCCACCTTTGAGAATCAGCACGTTTTCGATGCTCGCTAGCCCATCTGCCAACCGTGCGAGGTGATCCGTGCGATTAGTAAGAACCAGCGGTGTGCGGCCCTGGTGAACGGCACCCAGAATCTCTCCAATGATTTGCCGATTGCGAACTTCGTCTACGACGAGCGCAGCGTAAACGTCGTGGATCGTCATGTCTATCGCCTCGGCCGGAGGTCGAAAGTTGGTAAGCCTTGGCAACAACAGGTGCTGGAATGGAGAGCGCTCAGCGGCCTTACGCAGACTCAGATTGGAGCGGATGGGGCCACACTGCATGAAAATGATCGGGTGATGACCATCCTTTCTCATTGGCGTAGCGGTGAGACCGACGACATATCGGGCTTTGACCTGCTTCATGATCTGTTCAAAGGTGAATGCCGAGATGTGATGACACTCGTCCACAATGACGTGACCGTACTCGGAAACAGGTCCTTCACTTCACCTTTGCGGTGCAGACTCTGGATGAGCGCAACGTCGATAAAGCCGGTGCGAGAGACTTTGCCGGCGCCAATCTGGCCAATCGACTTCACCGGCAAATTGAGAAACACGCCCAAGCGTTCACGCCACTGATCTAACAACTGTTGGCGGTGAACGAGCACCAACGTATTCACCTTCCGCTCCGCGATCAGCCGAGAAGCGACCACTGTCTTGCCAAAGGCCGTCGGGGCGCACAGGACACCCTCATCGAACTGGAGCGTTTGTCGAACCGCGTCGACCTGCTTGTCGTGCAATTCGCCATAGAAAGTAACATCGATTGGCTTGCCGGCGAACCGCTCGTCACGCAGACTCACACGAATTCCATGCTGCTCCAACAGTAGCCGCACTTCGTTGAGGCAGCCGCGGGGGAGAGCCACATGCTGAGCGAGATCCTCCGCACAGGAGATCACTCGCGGCTTATCCCAAGTGGACAGGCGCATCGCCTGAGCCTTGTAGAACTCCGGATTCTGGAAAGCAGCGATGCGGATAATCCGGTTGAGCATGGGCTCCGGTAGGCCGACTCTTGGAATATAGATGAGGTTGCCATTGACGATCTCCACATGGTCTGGGAAGGGCCCTGGAATGGGCTTCTCAGTTTGTTTCTTGGATGGAGGGAGCGTCCACGGCTCATCCCCCGATTCTTCGTCGGCAATCGAGATCCAGACTCCGACGATCTGCCCGCGCCGCGCTGCATCGTTGACAATCCATTCGACCTGGTCTGCGGCCACCCGGAGGATCGAAGCCACGACCTTCCATTGGTCCGGGTAGGGCCGGAGGCATTCGTCCACAAATACGCTGTTGCCGTTGTCGCGAGGGACCTTTTGGAGAGGAAGGGCGATAAGGTTTCCGAAACCACCCTTCGGAAGAGTGTCCTGATTCGGAAAGAAGCGATCATATGAGTCGAGCCCCAGTTGGTGCCTCTGTTCCATGGTTTGAGTCAGAATCGCGCAGCCCATTTTACGGGCGAGAATCGCGGGAATTGCGCTCTCGAAAAAGATCCAGACGTGACCACCATGGCCTGAGCGAGACCGTTCAAGATAGGCTGGAACGCCAACTTTGTGGCACGTCGCTTGGAACGCCAGGGCATCCTCCTGCCACTCCTTCTTGTCAAAGTCCGCCGCCAAGAGCCAGCAGGTTTCATCGGTCAACAACGGGTAAATGCCAATCGTCTTCTTGCCGGTCAGATGCGATCGAATAACTTGATCCGTGAGTGGGAGGAGCTTTCGAGTCTGTCGATGAATCTTCTTGCGATCCTCAGGCTTGCCGGCGAGCAACGCATCCCAATCCTTCTGACTGGCAGGCATGTACCCGGACCGGCCGTCTTTACCTTCCCATCGTTCGGCGAAGACATCCTCGCGTCCGCGGAATAGTCCCCGAAACAAAGTGATCTTCGCTTCAGGAGATGGCGTGGCGAATATCTCCGCTGGGCCGAGCTCACTCTTGGGCGCAAGCATCGAGATGCCGTGGCGGGCTAGAGCCTCCTTCAATGCTCGGATTTCATCCCGGAGATGTTCCCGGTCAGCAAGCGACGCTTGCAACTCGGCTTGCAGATCGCGGACGTCGCCCATCGTGAGCCTGAACCCTACGGCACCTCGGGATTCAGCACCACTAAGCCCTCCAGGGCGGCTACTTCTCCGAGCGCCTTGTCGGACACCACGAACTGATCAAGGAGGCCTTGACGTGATAGATCAAGCGCCATGGCAAGTTGAAGGGAATCAAGCGTTCGCAAGCGATGCGAAAAGCTGTGTCGCACAATCAGTTGTTCCGCGGCTGTGAAAAGATTGTCGGTCATGGAGCAGACCTCTATCTCCCCCGACGCCACATCCACCATCAGACGCGCACGCTGAACACCCGCGTCGGCGCGGCTGATGACGCCGCTTCGAACTTTCATGGCGAAGACAGACTGAAGCTCCAAGAAGCTCAGCTTTGATATCCGAACCTCTCGGCCTGGTTCGCTGAAGATCGACAGGACCTTGGCCGTGCCTAGCTCGGGATGGTAGCGCTTGGCGAGGGCGCTCGAGTCGAAGAAATATCGCGCCAACTATCATTCCTCGCGTTCGGCGGAGAAATCCTCGGTGAGGGATCCTGGGATTTTCGACATGAGCCTTTGGACGTCTTCGAGGGAGGGGACATGCGCCATCGCAGCAACTTCCGCCTTCACTCGATCAAGGAACTCCGTATCCCGCCGATGGCTTTCCGTCTCTGAGTCCGAGATCGTCAATTGCACCCGCTGTGATTCAATGAGCGTCAAGGGTTGCAGTGGACGGAGTACCCCGTGCTCGTAGACTGCTTCCACTTGCTGATTCATAACGATTCCATTCTATCCCATGTATCCCGGATTGGACCGGGGCCTCGGCTCGCCTTACACAAACGTGCTGAAGGAGGTTCGCGAACAGACAACGCATCGATCTACTGTTGATTCAATAGCTTATGCGCCGTGTTTTCGCCGGTGTGATTCTGATGTCAAGTTTGTAGCGGTCATCTACCCCAAAATTCAACAGGCTGAATGAGGTTCAAAAGACCCCCAGCTAGGCTCTCCAGTTATCGTTTAGGCACGTGATCTACCTGTAAGCTGTTGAGAGAAAATACGCTCCCCTAGGCTATTCGGCCCGAAAGCGAACATTGTAAATAGATGAGTCACTTACCGTTGGTCGGGGCGGGGCGATTTGAACGCCCGACCCCCTGCGCCCAAGGCAGTTTCCGGCACTTCGTCGAAACTGCCTGTTTTCAGTTGCTTCTGTTTCAAGCAGATGTGGCGCGTCTGTTGAAACTGCCCGAGCGTTGTTGAACTCGGAGGCTCCCGGCAGCTACGTTTTCATCTACATCCTGTTTCGTTCGCGACTGATTCGTTGCTGAGCCAGCCCCAACCTTGAGTTGAGCCAACATCAGTCGAGCATCGGGCGCATGAAACGGCAAAAAGGCATTTCGGATCTAAGCGTGTTCGGTTTCTTCTACACTGCGGGATCCACAACGCGCAGGCCGCCTGAACTTGAGTTTTGATGGCCGATTTAACCAGTGCAGAATTAGCTAATAAATATGCTTCCATCAAATCTCTATTCTTGAGAACAGATACCCGCCTAGCGTAAGGAAGGCAGCAGCGAGGGCCACCAAGACGGTTAAGTCCATTGCTAGTCCGAATTGTGTCAATCCAACAAGTGACCCTCGGAGACCGTCCACTCCGTACGACAGTGGGTCGATCCTGGCGAGGATCTCGAGGACTTTTGGTAGGTTGACGAGCGGGAAAAGCGCACCGGATAGAAAAAACATTGGCGTCACAAGAAAATTCATGACGGACTGGAATCCTTGAACATCGTCGAGCGCAGCTGCCACTGCAGTACCGAGTGCGGTAAACACCACAGCGATCAGAGTCATAAACGCTAAGGCCATTGTCACGCCTCCCACAGACTTGGGTCTGAATCCGGCGACGCAAAGGATAGTGAAAACCATCAACCCCTGTATGAGAGCGACCGTGGCTCCGCCGAAAGTCCGCCCAATCATGATATTCACCCGCGGCACCGGCGCCACCAGAGTTTCTTTCAGAAAACCGAGCTGCCGATCCCACAAAAGATCAATGCCTGAAAACACAGAGGTGAATAGAAGAGTCATACCTATCACGCCGGGGGCGAGAAATTCAACGTAATTACCCTGTCCAGCCTTTCGAAAAACTGGATCAAACCCGAAACCGAGCACAAACAGGAAAATCAATGGCTGCCCGAGGGATCCAATAATGCGGGACCGAGAACGCGCGTAGCGCTTGAGTTGTCGGAGCCATAGGACATAGATGACCGTCACGATCTTTTCCGTTGAAACACTTTCGCTATATTGCGCATTCGGTCGATTGATGTTGCAACGTCGTCGCGAATCGAAGAGCCAACGAAATGGAGATACGCCTCCTCCAAGGTCTGGGCGCCGGTCTGCTGTTTCAATTCGTGAACTGAGCCCTGGCCGACGAGTTCCCCGCGGTCAACAATGGCAATCCGGTGAGCCACGCGCTCCGCCTCTTCCATGTAGTGCGTCGTAAGGAACACGGTTACCTGCTCCTCCTCGTTGAGCTTTCTGACCTGCACCCAGAGCTGATTCCGAGTTTGAGGGTCGAGGCCGAGGGTCGGCTCATCCAGGAAAAGGATTTTGGGCTTGTGCAGCAAACCGCGAGCGATCTCGAGGCGGCGACGCATACCACCAGAGAACTGTTTTACTGGATCGCCATGACGCACCCATAGATCGAACAGGCGTAGAAGCATTTCGGTCCTCTCCATCCTGATCTTGCGGGGAACGTTGTAGAATGCACCGTGCATATCCATGTTCTCAAACGCGGTCAACTCGTTATCGAGGCTGGGATCCTGGAACACTATTCCAAAACGCTTGCGAACCTCATTCTGGTCGGAGACAGGGTCGAGTCCGTCAAGCTCTATCTTTCCGCTGGTCGGTCTTAGCTGCGTTGTCAGCATTTTGATTGTGGTAGTCTTCCCTGCGCCGTTCGGTCCTAATAACGCAAAGATTTCACCACAGCTTACCTCGAAAGAAATGCGATGAACTGCCGTAATCTCACCAAACCTCCTCGTCAGATGTTGCACTCGTATCATATGCTCGGTAACATCCTCGTGCTCATCGGTTACGAAACTCGTAGCGTACGGGATTGTACAGTCTCAACCTGAGTCAGCCTACTCTTCCTGCGAACCCCGGCCAGAACGACTGATCATCCGACCCGCCGAATAGGCGTCAAATTCGTTGAGCGCACCCGTCGGCTCTCTTCTCTAACTCTACCAAAGTGCATTCGAAAGAAGCTGCCGAGGCACTCGCCGACCAAGTGGGAACGGTTGATCTTGGGACCTGGGCTCTCATAAATGGTTCTTCACGTGCCCTTGAGAGTCGGACTGTGCACACTCACCGCGGAACGAGGGCTATGAGTCACAACCACGCTGCGCGGCGACGATATAATCTACAAGCGCCCCAAAGTATCGTGCGGTTCCACGTGAGCGAGGCGAACACAACTTCCAATTCAATCGCCAGCGGAGCAGGCGGACTTGTTTTGGCCGTGTGCGCCACTGCGGGTGTTTCAGTGAACATTTTCAAACTCCGGCGTGTCTATCCCAGACTCACCAACCTACTGAGCGTCATCGTTACACGACCGTCGTCAGCTATGCTCGATCCGTGTAGCTCGCACCAGGCATGAAGTTCAAGCGGTGTAGTGCGCATACCAATGACAAGATGCACAGGTAATCCCAAGGATCGTCCTTCGTGACAGATTGCGGCTGAAACCTCCAACGCATTTGGTTTCCAAGGAAGCAGTGGAAGCAATGCGAAGATCGCCGTCATTCTGCGCGCATAATGCTGCGTACCCTTTGGCTGCAGCCTCCTGAGGGGCGGTACTGTCCATGCCAATAGGTCATGAAATCGGTTGTCAAATGAAAGGAGATGGCTCTTGCGGAGACTAAGAAACGCCATAAGATGGTCACTCATTTGCGGCCGGCAGCGATAGAGTGCGGGTCGACGTTCGTAGTTCCATAGTCGAGCAAAGAATCCACTGACTTGCGACGTCATAGAAAGAGGCAGCGGGGCTAGCAGTTCGCATTCTACCGCGCCTGTGCTCAGATCAAGGGTTACACGAACCCCGTCACTCTCGCTGGCTACACGTTGTGAATCGCATCGACGATCAAGATCGCTTGGTACACTATCAGTCCTCCAGCCCCCAAACAGCGGTGCTGCATCCCCTATCTTCATCCCGCAGACCAATCCTGCTTGAAGATCATCACAGAGCTGGCTTCCGATGCGATGGTCCTTTGAGACACGACTTCCCATGAGGCCCATGATCTCCCTTTCGCCGAAGGAGAGTATAGCATTCCTAAATGAAGACCGCTGAGCAGTTCACGAAATGCACGGTCCGTCGGACTGTCAGTGGTTCGGTTCCCAAAAGGCAACTGCCGCCTTTGAGTCGTTCTACTTGCCACCGGGCGGTTGCTTCTCAGGACGCCCTGTTTCCAAACCCAGTGACACCAGGTAGACCACGGCATTATCCTCGGGGCGAGCGCGTCTCGTTCTCGATTTCATCTTGCCACGGTAACCAAGCCTCGCTCGCTTCCTCTCTTATGCGCGCTGGCTTCGAAACTGTCGCGATGTCCCGGTGCGCGCACACGTTTTCATTCCTTGCCGCCACGCTGAGAATGAGATGAGTCGTTTGATACCCCAATGAGGTAAACTCTTAGCTGCGGGGAGACCACTACGATGACAGGTGCACTCGGCCGAATCTGTTCTCGCGATCGGCTAACGGTCGGACTAATGGCGCCAATCGTAACATACGGTCACGACTTGATCGGCTCTGATAACCACGTTCACTTTGTGAGGCAAGCGGATGCCCTCGGCTTTGCGGGACTGTGGATCCGCGATATTCCGATTTTCGAACCAACTCAGAATGATATCGGCCAAGTTTTTGATCCATGGGCATACCTAGGCTACGTTGCGGCTAACACCTCCAAAATCGTTCTAGGCACCGCGTGTATAGTGACACCGCTTCGACACCCTCTCCATATAGCTAAGGCCGCAGCGTCTATCGACCAACTTTGTACCGGCCGCTTTGTGTTAGGCCTTGGTACGGGCGAGCGCGAGAGCGACTATCAGGTGTTTGAAAAGGACTTTTCTAGCAGGAGCACTCGCCTCCGGGAATGCGTTGCGACCCTCCGTGTCGCGTTCAAGCGCGACGAGCGCTTGGCATATCGAGACAGTGTTGATGCAAGGAATATTATTCCTAAACCTTACAACGATCCGTTTCCGATAATGTTGGTCGGATATGCTGGTCAATCGATCGATTGGATCGCTTCCCATAGTGAAGCATGGTTATATCATGGAGTACCGCATTCTGACATGTCAAAACTCATCGCTGAGTGGCGGGTGACGGTGGAACGGTCGTGTTCTGGTATTTTCAAACCGTTTCTGACGGCAAGTTATATTAACTTGGATTTCAATGCCGATAAAGAACCACATTACGACGGACGGTCTCTCCGCCTCGGTAGAAACCATTTGATCGGTTTCCTGCGAAAGCAAGAGAACATGGGCGTCAATCATCACATTATGAGCTTACGATACTGCGAACGCAGTCGATCAGATGTTCTCGAAGAGTTAGCTCGATACGTTCTGCCCGAATTCGCTAGCCCGGACGTGCAAACCGAGGGATAAGCGAAGGTAGAAAATGCAGTGCGGCTAGCGCATGCTGAATCGAGGCGGCTTTGCGTCACCACGAGTTCTTCACTCTGAAAGAGCTCAGGGCTGACGCAAGAACAACTTCACAGATTCGGTGAGATTGTGTAGTTCCACTTCGGCAGAACCTCGTGCGGTTTCAGTCGAAGGGATTGAAGCTGTTCGGGTGTCGGTTCGGTACCGGTGGGATAGGTGCGACGGTCGAGGTGAGCGGTGACTGACAAGCCGGTTTCGGTTCTGATGGAGCGGATGAAGTTGAGGATCTTCTGGTAGCTGTCGAGTGGTTCGCCTGCCCAGTTCTTGGAGATTTCTGAAAAGAGGCGGTGTTCAATGGGGTTCCATTTGGAAGCACCCGTCGGGTAGTGGGCCACGGTGAGAGTCAGACCGAGCGAGTCGGCCAGTTGAGATTGGAGCTCGGTTTTCCAGGTGCGGCGTCGAGCGCCATTGCTGCCACCGGTGTCGCTCAGGATGAGGAGTTGGCGGGATCGCGGATAGCGGACCGAACCCTCTCGGCGCCACCAATGTGCGATGGCGCGAGCAGCGAAGGCGGAAGTGTCATGCGAGACACCTACCGTGACCGATCCTCGATTGGCGAGCAGATCGTAGATGCCGTAAGGGATGGCGATGCCGGTGGAGTCGGAGCGGAAGTCGTGGTCGTGGACCAAGCGGGGAGACAGATCCCAGCGCGAGCCGAGATTCTTAAAGTTGCCGACCAGTTCGCGTTTCTTGGTGTCAACGCTAATGATGGGTAGGCCGCGGCGTTGGAAGCGCTGACGAAGATCGCTCAGATAGAGGAACTGATCATTGCGGTCGGGGCTAAAGTCGGTGGAGAGTTTCTTGTGATTGACGCGCAGGGAATAGCCCATCTGGTGGAGAAGACGAGCGACGGTGTTGGGACTAACACTGACACCGAAGTCGCCCAAGGCCATGGCGATCTTATCGGTAGTGCGCCGAGACCACTTCAGCCCGGTGATGGGATCGCCGGCAGTGTCGTATTCGAGCAGGAACTCGATCATCGCGACGATGTCGGCGGTTTTTTTTCGACTGGTTTGCGTCCACCGCCGGAACGGCGGGTACGGCCGGACGCTATATTCCGATCAAGCAATTGTTGGCGGCCGCGGGAGACGGTGTGCGCATCCAAGCCGAGGAACTCAGCCAGAATGCTATCGCCGCCATGGCCCAGTTTGATGGACTCCAGGCCGGCGAATAAGCGGCGCTGCTGTTCGTCGAGCAGGCTGTAGAAAAGCAAGATGGCCGCTTTCAGTTCATCGGGAGATACCTGGAGAGCCGAGGCGTCGGTCAGCAGAGGAACCGACTGGGCGGTTTGCCTGGTGCGGAGTTGATCGCGAGCCTGGCGGCCATCGGCGGAGGTGTACAGGAATCGTCCGGCCACCGCGGAGCGGCGCAGACGCTCGGCGCGCACCAGATCGTGGAGGGGATCTTGGACCTCGACATGAAGGACATCGGCGAGTTCGTCGGCGAACCAACCGCGCGGGGAGTGATTGACGAAGGATTCAATAGTGGAAACCAGAGTGCCGTAACGGGAAAACCAAACTGCATCATGGGACCACAAGCCTGCGCCGTCGAAGCGAGCAGTTTCGCGGAGGGCATAGTAACGGCCGCGATGGGTGTAGCTGGAGAGGTAATCCAGAAGTTTGAGCTTGCGAAAGACAGTGAGGTCGGCGCTGGTGCCGAGGGCAGTTTTGAGTTCGGGCAAAGTCGCGATTTTGTGGCGCAGGAGATGCTTGCGGAGAGCTTGGGGGTCGAAGGAGAGTGGGCGCATAATGTTATAGTTCCGACTCGTCGAGTCTTTCACTCGGAACTATAACACAATCGGCGGAGGCTTGGGGAAGCACGCAGCCATTGCGCATTCGCCAATGGTTACAGAGCTTGTAGGCAGTGCAGAGAGATGCCGATGGCGACCATCAAAACATCTAGTAATGATTGCTTTCCGATTTCTAGATATTAGTTAATGTTGCGGCGGCGCTCAGCGGGCCATCCGAGAGCTGCTCGCCAAGCTTAATCACCGGCATTCCGCAAGCGGGGAACGAAGCCACGCGAATCGTGTTCGAGAACAACGCCCGCCAAATCCGATATCAGTGCTCCCAACTCCCTCGTTAAGGTGTCAGGTTCGTCCTGCCCTGGAAGGCGAGTGGCGTAGAATGCGACCGCCAGATAATCAGCGCCATTTCGAATGCAACATCGTTGCTTAACCGTATGACCCGCTTGGTTGTGCGGGTGCAGTAACCACATGCCGCACAAAGGGTTCTTCACTCCGAAGGTCGTGTCGAATCAAGAAGGTACCGATTGGAAGCGCCTCGGTGGTCACCTCAAAAGCGGCCAGTTGTGGTCACTTCAAAACCGGCCAGTTGGAGCGCATCCAGGACAAGATAGTTATACCCTGCCGAGCTGTATTTCGGCAATCATTTTTTCGTCTAATTCGTAAATTTGCCCGGTGGAGCTGGGCTGGTTCTGGTTTACACTGATCTGGACCGGAGCGGAGGATAGGGCAACGCAGGGATGCGACCTGAGCGCCGACTGCCGGGGCCAGACCATGTCCGGGGACGAAGGTTTCGTCCCCGGTGTGAGATCCGAAACAAAACATGCATGGGATGGCACGATCGCGGAACATCCCAGGGGGTTTGGGGGACAGCGTCCCCCAAGTTCAACAAAGCCTCCCTTCCGATTGATTGCTGCGGGGCATACAGAGATCGCGCATCAGTTGGGGATGGTGGCGGCGGTCTTGGTTCGCCAACTGCGTGGACCACACTTGAGCACATGCCCGTGGTGCAGCAAACGATCGAGCATGGCGGTGACGGCCGCCACATCGCCCAGCAGTTTGCCCCAGTCTTCGACGGGGCGGTTGGAAGTGAGCAGCGTGCTGGCGCGCTCGTAGCGCCGCATAATAATCTCCAGCAAGTCCTCGGCGGCGGTGAGCGGCAGCTTGCGCATGCCGAAGTCGTCGATGAGGAGCAGCGGCACGGTGGCCACTGACTCCATGAACTCCTTGCGCGTGCCGTCGACGACAGCCTCGGCTAATTCCTCCAGCAGCAGGTGCGTTTCCCGGTACATCACGCGGTAGCCCTGTTGAATGGCGGCTTGGCCGATGGCCTGAGCCAAGTGGCTCTTGCCGGTGCCGCCTGGGCCGAGAAACAGCGCATCCTCCCGTTTGCCGACGAAGGCGCAGGTGGCCAGATCGAAAACCAGACTGCGATTCATCTTGGGGTTGAAGGTGAAGTCGAAGTTGTCCAGGGTCTTGTGCGCGTCGCGGAACTCGGCCCGTTTGCGACGGCGCTCGAGCAGCCGCTCGCTGCGCCGGGTCAGCTCGTCGGCGACCAGGCAGGAGATCAGATCGATCGGCGCCATGGCTTCCGACTGCGCCTGGTGCAGCCGGGTTTCCAGCACGGCAGCCACGCCGCCGAGCCGGAGTTGTCGTAAGGCACGCTGTAGTTCCATGAGGTTCATGTCTGGCTCTCCTTGGTTTTGTTTTCGATAAAGTCACGGTATAGGGTGAGCTGGCGGATCAGCGGATCGACCTGGCGCAAGCTCAGCCGCAGTTGCGGATGGTGCTCCAGGTAGCGGCGCACAAAAGGGTAGGTGCAGACACCGACTTCGAGGGCCACGGCACAAGCATTCTCGACGGTTGCGACACCGTATTTCTTAGCCAAAGACAACACGCCCAGAACGCGGCGCACAGCAATCTCTCCGTGTTCGCGGTGCATCCCGCCGGCACAGCGCTCCGATCTGCGGGCCGGCTTGGTCGGCGCGGCTCAGCAGTTGCTGCGTACCCAGCGGCGTTTTCTTGGAGCGGTCTTGGTCTTGGATGCGATGACCGCCGCGAGTCTGGCGCAGGTGTTCGCGCAGCAACTGGCCGGTGTGCGGATTCAGCAGCCGGACGTGCCGGCCGTCCCACTGCACCCGCACCCGCCGGCCGATCCAACCCGGAGGCGCGCCGTAGTAGGCCGCCTCCACTTCCACGCAGCCATCCAGGTGCACCGTACGCTCGCCGTATTGGTAATAGCGGAACGGCTCCACTGGCAACGGCTGCAGGGCGGGCCGTTCCTCGGCGAACATGACCGCGACTTGGCGCTTGGTGGTGCCGTGAATGCGCGTATCGGCCCAACGCTCTTCCCAGCGGTCCAAGTAGCTCTGGGCTTCCTCGAGACTTTCGAAACGCTGACCCTGTAATGGCGTCTTCTGTGCATGGCCGACGCTCGACTCCACCTTACCTTTTCGATTCGGGATGCGCCACGCGGCAGGGTAGTGGGTGGATGTTGTAATGCTTGAGAACGTCGCGGTAGAGAGAGTTGAGCGTGGGATCGTAGATGTCGGCAGCGAGCACACCCTCGCGTAGATTGTCCAGCACCACGATCCGGGTGCATCCGCCCAACCGGCGAAAAGCTTTCTCGTGCAACTCGGCCCAGGCCTGCGAACTGGAACGGAACACCAGCAGTCGAACCGACTTGCGGCTGTAGCCCAGGGTCAGCACGAACAGGCGGGTGCGCCGGTACTTGCCGCTGAGCGGATCGCGAACCATGGGGCCCGTGCCGTAATCGACCTGGGATTCTTCGCCGGGTGCCGTTTCGATCACGGCGCAGGCCTCCGGCGAATGCTTCCCGCGGAGCTTACGGACGAAGCGTTTGACGCTCTGATAGCCGCCGCCGAAGCCGCAGGAGTCGACCAGGTCCTGCCAGATCGCCATGGCGTTGCGGCCGCGCGAGAGCCCCACTTCGATGGTTTCCCGATGAACTTCGCAGGCACTCGCCGACGAACTGCGGCCGGGCTGCGGTGCGGCTTCCTCCGCTGCCGGCGTGGCCGACTCCGCGCCAAAGTCGGTGGTCACCTCATTGGCCGGTTTTGCCGCTACCCGGCGACCACGAGGTGGCCGCCGCGCGACTCCGGCCTCCTTCAAGTAAGCCGATACTGTTTCCCGCCGTACACCGGTGGTTTTCTGTATCCGCCGCAGCGACCATCCCAGCCGCCCTAAAGCGATGACCTGCTGTTTCTTTTCTTCGTTCAAGACATTGCTTGCGGATTCCGAGGTTCCGCGATTTTTCATTCCGAGGTCAAAACGATCAGTTTTGGTCCGATGATAGCTCCTTCCACTGAGAGGCGACTAACGCCTGTCAAGCCTTTGAAACGAAATGAGGTTGCTCTTGGCGCGAGTGGTGTCTGGCGATCTGCTATTCCGAGGCGAGAGAAATTATCGCGCGGACCTCGGAACGATGATTTTCTTCGTCGGAATACGCAATTGCTCACGATGGACGGAGGATAGCGTCCCCACGTCCCAGTCAACGTCCTGGAATGGCGCTTACAACTGGCCGGTTTTCAGGTGACCCTCACTGGCCGCTTTTGGGTGACCCCCGAGGTGGAAGCGTCCTAAAAGATCCTGAGGATGTTAGATCCAATATTTCAATTCCGGTCGAGACCGCAACCACATCTCCGCGGCATAAATATTCAAGAACTCGGCAGCTGCGAATAGCTTTCCACAAGCAGCCCGGTTCAGAATGGCGAATGCGTTCGCTTTGGTCACGATACCCTTGCGTGCGAGCACCATCCTTGACACCATTTCAGCAAGTGATTCACGCCTCCGCCGGAGGTTACGAATAAGTGGTTCCCCTTGCTGACCTTTGTCGTAGCGGTCACAGATGATTGATGGAATACCGAGAGTGCGGGCGAGTTCGCGCTCAATGTGTCTGTCTTCGACGTCATTTGAGAAAACTCGAAGGGGCAACCCAAGCACTGCTCTGAAGAGCTGAGTGGTTGCGAGAGGATATCGTAAGTGGATTGGGTGGCCGAGCGCACGTCCGGTGCCACACGCCGCTTGCAAAAGGGTCAATACTTGATACCGCCGCAAGGGCGGCGTACACGACAGTGCCATCGATAGCCAGCCTTGCATCTCTTCATCTGCGGGAGCACCCGACGCGACGTCATGTTGGAGGGCTCTCTGTTGTAAGAATGGCGTACCGCGCAAGTACTCGCGGAAAAGATTCTTGTAGGTGCGCCATATTGTAGTTTGATGCTGTTGTGACCAGTGATAGATCGTCTGGAGACAGCGGAATGATAGCAATCTGGCAAGGATGTGCGGAGGGCACATGGGTGACGCAAGAAACAACTGATCGCCACCTAACCCATCAATAACCACATCTATTCCATAAGCCGTCAATTCGGGCATAATCTGATTCCAGACTGCGCCCCCGATTGATTCTCGTGATGGCTCTGGACTGATACTCTGCAGCTTGACGGCTTCACCCAGTTGGCATGCTACCTCCGCGTCCACATTAACAATCCTTGTAAATGGACCTAGTGCCTGTGCAAATGTTCGTTCGTCCGCAGTGGGCGAGTATCCATATCGGAAGGATATCGGAACCACGGGGGTTGCACTCGGCGCGAGGTTCTGAGCAATCCGCAGTAGTACACTCGAGTCCAGGCCCCCTGAGAAGAGGACTCCGATTCCGTTGGCACCGACAATGGCTTCTTGCACGGACGATTCAATGGCGGTTCTAAGTGCTAAGCAACACGCGGCGTCTGATCGCTCTTCATCAACTGTCGTTGTAGTCCAGTCCGGCGTACCGAGCCGGTGGCCCTTGGGGCCAACATAAAGAGTAGCGCCGAACGGTACTCGGCTGACACCCGCGAATGGCGATCGCAAGGTTAGTCCAAGGCCGTGGCGCGCAAACGAGAGAAGATATTGATCGTCCAGGTCCACGGCCTTTCCAAACACGAGTGAAGCGACAAGGCCAGGATCCGTTCCCCAAATTACCTGACCATTACGATTGTGATAGAAGACCCGCGTTGATGCGATTTCGCAGACCTCAATTGTGAGATGACACTGCCGTTCGCCCTTATGCCTGACCGTTATAAATGGTCGCGGGACCTCGGCGAGAGCCCGTAAACTCCCGTCTTGATCGAAGCCGAGATCACTCGATACTGGCGATTTCGGGAGGAGCTTTTGGCCAAAGGCCCACACCTCACACGAGTCTCCCCGTATCCGCGTCGTATACTGACCGAAAACAGTTTGAACGAAGTCCCAGCAAAGAGGTCCGGCTTCCGGGCCGCTGACGGCGACATAAGCGTCTAGAGACATTGCGAATTTCCAGCTAGATTACGACGCCGGGTACGTCTTGGGCATGTCGCACGATCCTGGTAGTGGGTGACTTGTAGCATCAGCTGATTGTAACCTCTTATCGCAATCGTCGCTTGTTCGGAGCAGAGACGACCATCATTCGATGTTTTTATAGATCATGTTGTAGAACCAAGGCGAACGCAGGGTCTCGTTTGCAAGACCGACCAATTCCAGCTCCTGGCCCAAAAGTGTAATTAGCGTTCGACCGGTAGCGGCAACCGAGCGCAGCAGTGATGGCGGCGATGAAGTTTTTGGCGCTACGGAACGATCGATGACTGATGGATTTGATCTTATTGTTCATTCCTTCGACGGCGCCGTTAGAGAGGCGCAGTTGGGTCCAGGGAAGGATTCCATGGAGGTGGGAGCGGAGGAGGCGCATGAATTTCTTGAATGGCTCCAGACGTGAGCTCATCGCCGCTCGCATCGATTTCTCCAGGTGCTCCTTGGCACGCTTGGGCTGCTGGTATTCCCAGAACAGTTGAAATGCTTCCTTGAGGTAGTAGGCGGGCACGAATCGGCGTGTTCCAACGGACCAACGTGGACAGGCGTTCTTTCTGTTGGCCGGTGAGATTCCAGGGATTCTTCAGCAGCAACCAGCGGCTGCGTTTGAATGTCGCTTTTTCCTGCTGACTCAGGCGGCGCATTTCGCTGCGCCGGACTTCCTCGACCCCGTCGTGGAGGTGCTTGACGATGTGAAAACGGTCGAACAGGATCTCGGCATTGCTGGCGTGCTCCCCAACCAGCTTGGCATACGGGGCCCACATGTCCATGCACACCACGCGCAACGTGCGGCAGCGGCGAGCGCCCATTTCCTTGGTAAAAAATGGCTCGACTGCTTCCCCGGTCCGCTCGTCGCCCACCCACAACAACACGCGGCGCTCCAGATCATAGACCACCGTGAGATAGACTTGCCCCTTGCGACGGCTCACTTCATCCATGCCGATGACATGCACCGGCGGACGCACTCGATGGCGCAACCCATACTCCACCGCCCGCTGCACGATTCGTCGCCACGCTCTTCCAGTTCAATCTGAATTGTCGGGCCGTGCCCTGCCAACTCAGTTCCCGCGCCAGTAGAGCGACCGCGCGGAACAAGGCCGTGGTCACCCGCGCCCAAGGCTCGGCCCACGGAAAGTCCTCCACCCGCACGCCGCATCGGGGACACTCCACCCGGCGCGGGTGGTAACTCAGTTTCAAGCTCTCCTTCCGAAGAGATAGATCGCGCCACTCCCGCATACCTCGCATATCGTGAACGTTCCGGCATCGCTGCCGGCACACCCCACAGCACAACAATCACCGCCTCAGCCGGTCGATGTGCACCAGCACGCCATCCTAGCGCTCTTCCACCTTCGTCACCGTATGGGCTTTCAAACGTAACTGTTTTCTGATAAACGTTTCTAGGAGCATCTTGATTGGTCCTTTCGTATTCCTTGGTCGGAAACACGAAAGTATACCGATGCGGGGTGCTCTTCAATCCCTCCATCATTCCGTAACGCGAAGCATTCAATGGCCTTCAGGCTGCCTTGCACCTTTGGGAGTAGAACCCCAATTCCAGACCATTAAGAAGCCGGTAACTCAGCATAATCGGATAGGTGGAGATACTGGGTACGGCCCAAGTGACTTCGCAACCCAACGCTGGTAGGTTCTTCGGACTTCGCTCGCAGAGTTACACTTATGACGAACCGCCGGGATTCGATCACGTCGCTTCAATACTCCAACGCCTCTAGCGCCTCGATACCATAATCACATTCTCGGCACTGTGAATGGAGCAATAATCACTGAAGGCGTTGACGCCTCACTGAAGTGGAGATTGGACGCCGAATCAACGAGGTCGTTCACGATACAAGCTGGATCTTGAACATCAGGTCGAAGCTTAAGGATACGTTGGACGAGTATAGTTACCCGGTCGACTTGACCGTTCTCATGGACATTAATCTGTAGCGTAACTAATCCGTCGTGTGTACCACGATACTGCGTCAACCACATCTCTGCGCCAGCGAATGAAAGTATTTCTTTAGCGTGATTTTCGTCCAAAGGTCCCTGAATGACCATTCCCGCTTCCTCAAGATGGCCGTGCATCACGATGCGGCCCTCCTGAGGAACCATGGTACCCTGAACTTGCTTGACGCCGTGGACTAATCGATCGTCAAACAGTAGCAACTGGTTAAAGCATGCGGGAATCAATTCCAAAAAGCACCTCTCGCCTCCCGCTTTGGTTATATCCACGGTTTCCCAGTAGTTCTTCTCTCGAAAGATTATGGTCTCGCCACCAGTGAACCGTCGCTCATGCCACCGAGTCAGCGAAAACACGTAAGCCCACCGCCCGTTGGTTGCATCGTTGTGTAGTGCTTGCTGACAGCCATTGATGTAAAGGCTGAGGACAGGTCGCGTAGGTAGTAGCCCTAGCGAATGCGCAGAAAATGTAGATAACTTGGTGAAGAAGCGATCAACCCTCAGTGGATTAAGGACCTTTTCAGGATTTGTTCTCAAGTATGCATAGATGTCCGGAACATGCCAGTAGTCCCAAATCTGGGTGTTTCGGTCGTGGGAGTAAGGATCACTGAAATGTTTGTCAAAATCCGCTCGTAGCTCCTGGGCTTCTTCGAAGAAGTCTGCAAAGATCCTATGAGGTGCTCTTGCCTCGGATTGATCCGCGACACTATGCATGATGCGCCAAGCTACTAATCATACCATACTGGGGCCACCCTACCGTTTGCGAGAATTGTCCAATACAAGATGATCCTGAAGCGGGCCTTGATTCCAATACAAGATGATCCTGAAAATGTAAGTCTGAGGGTAGGCGTGCAGCGGCCGGATGCAGATACGCATGCAGAACGCCGAAGTGCTGACCGGACAGCAGATCAACGAGTTTTTGAAGGGCAGCGAAGGTCTAGAATTTACCGGCCAAAGCCGGGCCGAGGTCTACAGCTGGACCGAGCGGATGTTGGTGGCCCAGGAATACGGCCAACAAAGCAAGAAGCAGCGCGGAGCGATCCGGAACTGTTTGAGCAAGGTAACGGGGCTGAGTCTGCCGCAGGTCACGCGGCTGATTCGGAGCTACGTGCGGACCGGCAGAGTGGAGGTCCAGCCCTTCCTGCGGCGCCGGTTTGCAAGCAAGTATACCGAGCAAGATGTGGCCCTGCTGAGCCAAGTGGATCGGGCGCACGAACGGCTGAGCGGGCCGGCGACTCGGTGCATTCTCAAACGGGAATACGAAGAGTTTGGCCAAGCGGAGTTTGTGCGCCTGGCCGGGATCTCGGTGTCGCACTTGTACAACCTGCGGCACAGCCTGCGCTACCGCCAGCAGGCTGTAGTGTTCGAGGTGACGCGGCCAAGCGCGGTGTCGATCGGCGAGCGGCGCAAGCCAACACCGCAGGGCCGGCCGGGGTTCCTGCGCGTGGACACGGTGCATCAAGGAGACTGGGACGGAGCCAAGGGCGTGTATCACATCAACGCCGTCGATACCGTCACGCTATGGCAGGTGGTGGGCTGCGCCAGCAAGATCAGCGAGCAGTTTCTGCTGCCGGTACTGGAAGCGATGCTGCATCAGTTTCCGTTCCGGATACTGGGCTTTCACGCCGACAACGGCTCGGAGTTCATCAATCACCAGGTGGCGCAACTGCTCGGCAAGCTGCT
>DASQGY010000109.1:0-2827 GCA_035632375.1 Bryobacteraceae bacterium
GTGATTCAGTTCGCGAACATTGCCCTGCCAGGGATTGTCGAGCAGTGACTGCATGGCCGCGTGATCAAAGCCGCCAATCCGCTTGCGATAGCGCTGAGCGTGCGTCGACAGGAAATGGGCGGCCAGTAGCGGGATGTCTTCGCGGCGTTCGCGCAAAGGCGGCAAGTGGATTTCGATGGTGTTGAGCCGGAACAGAAGATCCTGGCGGAATCGGCCGGATTGCACCTCTTCATCCAGGTGCGCGTTGGTAGCCGAGATTACACGCACGTCCACTCGCTTGGTTTTGGACGAACCCACGCGCTCCATTTCACCGACTTCCAGCACGCGCAGCATTTTCGCTTGCAGATTCATCGGGACGTTGGCGATCTCATCCAGAAAGAGTGTTCCGCCATCGGCCAGCTCGAACCGGCCCACTCGATCCACCTTGGCGTCGGTAAACGCGCCCTTGACGTGACCGAACAACTCGCTCTCAAACACCCCTTCCGCCAGACCGCCGGCATTTACGGTCACCATCGGCTTGGCGCTGCGCGGAGAAATCGCAAAAAGCGTCTTGGCCACCACTTCCTTGCCGGTGCCGGGCTCCCCCGTGATTAGCACGTTGGCGTCCGACGGGCCTACACGAGAGATCATCTGCAGCACCGGCTGCATGGCCGGCGACTCCGCGATCAGCGAGGGCACTCCGTCGGCGCGCAGCAGCCGGTTTTCGGCTTCCAGGCGCATGCCTCGCCGGATGGCGTTGCTCAAATCAATTTGTGTCTTGACGATGCTCAGCAGCCGCTCGTTTTCCCACGGCTTTTGGATAAAATCGCGCGCGCCGCGCCGCATCGCTTCCACCGCCAGCTTGACCGTCCCCCAGGCCGTCATAACTATCACCGGCAGGATCGAATCGATGGTTTGAATCCGCGAGAGTAGATCCAGACCCTCCTGACCGGAAGTTGTATCGCGGGTGTAGTTCAGGTCCATGAGGACCACGTCGAAATCGCGAGCTTCGAGCGCCGCAATGATGCCCGCCGGCGATGTAGCCGACTCGATCTGGTAGCCTTCGCCTTTGAGCAGCAGGCGCAGCGCCTCGAGGACGTCGGCCTGGTCGTCCGCGATAAGAATCCGCGGAGCGGAATCGGAAGATCTCATAGAACGTTTCGAGTTCCTGGTTTCTAGTTCCTCGTTATTTGCTCCTCGGCTACTGAACTAGAAACGAGAAACCCGAAACGAGAAACTTACTTATATCTTAGTGTGATCGATGTTCCGCGCTCGACGCAGGCTGATGCTGCCGTTCACGGTGGCGATGCGAAGATCCGGACCGCCATGCCCGATCGCGCCATCGGCCCGCTTGCTGACGAATTGCCCGTGTACCGGCAAGCGGAAATCGGTGCTGATTCGCCCATTCACGGTGTTGGCATGAACGCGCGCGCTGGTGCAGGCGGGCATGTCGAGCGTGATCGTGCCGTTTACAGTGGAGAACGTCGCAGCGCCTGTCATCCTCCCCATGGAAGCGACGATGGAGCCGTTCACCGTCTCGCCTTGCGCGCTGCCCGCCGTGCTCAGCCGCACATTTCCGTTGACGGTGTGCGCTTCTGTGTCTCCCTCGAGCGACTTCGCTTCCACCAGGCCATTCACGGTCCTGGCGACGAAGCGCACTGCTCTCGGCACGCGCACCGTAAAGTCGACACTGACGTCATTGTTCCGTGAGTTCAAGGCGCCGGCTTTTCCAGGCGTGCATTCGTCAGCCAGCCCGTCGCTCGAAGGGTACACTGCGCATATGGTCACGCCGTTATCATGCTGCACCACTTGCACATCGATTTCGGCGAGATCGAATTCGCGTCCGTTCTTGAACGCGAACACCTCCACCTGATCCCCCGCAGCCGGTTCAGCGTGAATGCTTCCGTTCACGCCCCGGACTTCCAGCCGCTGTCCGGCCGGCACCCTTCCGCTCCAATGAAACGTGTCGACACCGGTAGCGCCAAACAGGCCGCTGATAGAGGTCAGCAAAACGAACAACCGTGATAAGTTCACTTCAGTCTCCTCTTACTCATATCTCAGGGCTACGATCGGATCTACGCGAGCAGCTCTTCGCGCCGGGAAATAGCTGGCGCCGAAAGCGACCGTGCAGAGCACTACCGGCACGGCGATAAAGGTCCACGGATCGGTCGGGCTCACATTAAACAACAGCGACCGCAGATACCGCGTCAAGGCAAACGCGCCCGCCAGCCCTGCCGCCGTTCCGATCAAAGCCAGCAAGATTCCCTGGCCAACCACCAATCGCAATACTTGCCCGCGCTGCGCCCCCAAGGCGACACGGATTCCGATTTCATGCGAGCGCTGCGCCACCGAATAGGACATCACGCCGAATATGCCGATCGCGGCTAACAACAAGGCCAACCCCGCGAAACTGGCGAGCAGCACCGATTGGAAACGCGGCCGAGCCACGGATTTCGATAGAAAAACGTCCAGCGGCTGAATGTCGGCGATGGCTTGGTCTTTGTCATAGGCATGGATCACTCCCTCGATGGTGGCAGCCAGTTTCATCGGATCCACGCCCGTCCGGATTACCAGAGTCCCGCCGCCATTCGCTTCTTGCGCATCCGGGAAATAAACGTTGGGCTCGGATTCCTTATCCAGGCCGACATGCTTTACGTCGCCCACCACGCCCACAATCTCGTACGGCGTCTGCCTGCCCCATTGCACAAAGATGCGCTGGCCGATCGGGTCCAAGCCGGGAAACTGCTGTCGCGCCAGCGACTGGCTCACGATCGTCACTTGGGGTGCCCCAGCGCGATCGTGCTCGCTGAACATCCGGCCTTTGATCAACGGAATGCCCATGGTCACA
>DASQGY010000110.1:0-55522 GCA_035632375.1 Bryobacteraceae bacterium
CAGGCGGCAGGAGGCAGGCGGCAGGAGGCGGGTGGCAGGTGTTACAGCGGGAAGCGGCGACCCGGGTAGTTTTGCTGGGACTTGCGGCTTGGTAATGGGCCGCCCGTGGTGGGGGAGCGCTGCATGGGGCCGCCGAATTCGATTTCGGTGGTGTTGAACTGTAATGGGCGATCCAGAACCATTTCCATGGTGGTGCCTTTTGCTAGTACCGCGTCGGGGCCGCGCGAGAGGAGGACGCCGATCAGGCCCGCGGTGGCGCCGGCTGCTGCGCCGATTCCCGCGCCCATTCCGGCATGTCCGGAAGCTGCGCCGGCCAATCCGCCGACAGTTGCGCCTGCGCCGGCTGCTTCACCGACGGTCTTTAGGTCGCCGCTTTTGTTGCCTTCGCTTTTGATTTTGCCTTCGGATTTGTCCAGGGTTTCGGGCGCGGTGCCATCCAGGCTGCCCATGCGGGCGCGAAAATCGCGGGTGACGCCGTTGGGCAAAGTGAGCGAGTCGAAGCGGATGAATAGTTCACCGCGACCCTTCACGCGTCCGGGGCGTTTCACCGAGGTTACTGTACCGGCGACGTAGCTGCCCGGGGGAATCACGATGTGGCCGCCGGCGAGAATCGGGAATACGGTTTCGAGATAAATGCGCTCGCCTTCGGCAGCAGTTTTGGTGCTGATGCTGTTGATCATGCTGAGCGGGACTTTCGTGCCGGCGGGTACGATGAAATCCTCAGACTTGGGAGCTTCCGGCTTGGCCTCGTCCGCTTTCTTCCAGCCGTCTTTGGCTTCCAGCTTGTCGGGGGCGCTCGGCGGCGGCGTCTGTTCCTGCGCACCGAGCGCAAAAATGGCGGCGATCGCGATAAATGCCGTGCGAAGGTACATAAGGAACGCTCCTCTTAGCTGAAACTGGGGCCTTCTTTAGTTTAAACGCATTGCGTGGTCAGCGGGTTTCAGCGGCGCGGCGAGCGGCCTTTCCGGAACGCTTGGCGGGTTTACCTTTTTCCACGACCACCTTCGGAGCGGTGAGCTGCAGACGATTGGCAGCGAGGAAAAATGCCAGCAACGTGGCTGGCCATACCTGGAGCAGAAGGCGCTCCACAGAAGTTCGCACCTGCCACTCGACATCGCCGGGGAGCAGGATATAGACGGCGAAATTGCCAGCCAGCATGAAGCCGATAGTGAGCAACAGCATGTCGAGCGAGAGACGGTCGCGCTCCTCGACGTGGAAGCGCACCAGATACCAATACAAGGCAAGCACCAGGACGATGGGGACCAGGAAGGTGCCGAGGCTGAAGAAGCTGGTGACGAATCCTTCGATAACGGTCACCCAGCGTCCGATATCGATGGCGTGCTTCAGAATGTCGCGCGGCGCAGTGCTGAGCAAATCGTTCGCGGGCGCGTAGCGAACTTTGAAGAACGCCACCACGGCGAGCGGAGCGATCAAGCCGGCGGCCATGCGCAGGAACTGAGGTAGCAACGTGGCGCGATTGCCGTAGCGGATTACTGCTATCGCGCGCGCCAGAACCAGCGCGACGATGAATAGTAAGCCTTCATTCTTGGTCCATGCGCCGAGGCCGGCGGTCAGTCCGGCGAGAATGGTGAAGCGCAAGTCGGACGGATAGCGATCCTGGAGACACAGCAGCGAGAGGCTGGCCAGAAAATAGAAACTGAGCGGGATATCGGCGTACTGATACGCGCCGATCTGGCAGAACGACACGGTACCGAGCAGCAAGATTCCGGCCACGAACGATTGCGTTTTCCCGCGCAGGACGCCGAGCGTGGAAATCAGGAGGCCGACTGCGCCGAGGGTGAAGAGGAAGGCGGTGGCGATGGGCGCGGCGGTGGATTCCAGGTGCGACAGGGTCCAGGACATAGCCACGATGCCGGGAATCAACAGCGGATAATCGGGATGCGACCAGGGGAGCAAGGTGGAGAAAGCGTCGCGCCACGAATCGCCGCCGCGGTAGAGGAATCGCGCGCGCAGATTCCAGATGGACCAGGCATCCCATTCGCCGTGCGGCTTGTTCACGGAAGTAGCGATGAAGATTCCTAGAGCGACTGCCGCCGCAAGCAGCAATAGCGTGATGAGATAGCCGGGCGGCGTGGGACCATCGCCCCATTCGAGAATCGCGCTCCGTTGTTTGGCGGCGAATCCCAAGGCGAGGGCGACGAGCAGGAACGCGCCTTCCGCCGAGGCTAGAACGATCACGTTCGGTCCGGCGAGGGCCAGGCAGATGAAATAAATGGACGACGCGATTCCGATGCCGACGCCTGCGCCGAGCGAGAGCAGCCAGGCATTGTGCAGCGACCAGCGCAGCGTCGCGGGGAAGAGCCAGCGCGCGACGCCGATCCCGGCCAGCCAGACGAGCGCCATGCAAACGTATTTCATCTGGTGGTGTTCCGGTAGGTCCACACGTAGCTGCCGTAACTCTTGACCGCAACCAGGTGCTTGGCCTTCAGCAAATCTTCATTGAGCTTGTCGGTGTGAAAATTCGCGACTTCAAGCGGTTCCTCGGTGGAAGGCTTGACGATGGCGGGGATCAGCGTGTATTGCGTGAGGTAGAACTCGCCTTGGGAGGTCACCTGGTCAGCGATGGGGTTGTCAGAGACATATCCAATGACGCTGTGCGGCGGCAGATCCTTGCGCAGGAGTTCAAATCGTTTTTCGAACGCGGCAACTCCAAAGGTTGGGGCCTCTTTGGAGAGGACGTTGACCTGGTCGAGCATAGCCCAGAAAGCGGAGGCGATAGCGATGGCGGCGAGCGCGATGACGGCGAATTGATGTCGTGCCAAGCTGTTCAGTTTAGCACTAGTGATTCGTCGTCAGATTTATGGGGGTGCTCGTCCGCACGTGCATTCGCCGAGAAGTTCGTGCAACTATTTATCCAGCTATTCACCATTCCGAAAAGCAAACGCCCCACTCAGCCGAAGCTAGATGGGGCGTTGCAAACTCAAGCCCGATTTAACGGGTACGTCTGTATGTTAAAGGATCACGCCGACGGTGTAAAGCTGAAGAGCGTGCCCCGCGCACTTGGCCCAAACCGTCTTGACCGGATCGAAGATCAACCGTGCCGCGCTTGGGGTGGAAGTTGATAGGCATTAGGATTCTCCGCCTGAGTCAACTTCGGCTTTCATGGCGTCCGATCATCCGTTTGAGAGTATCGAGGCGCTCAGAATGATCCTCGAAATTCCTCTTCGCTGAGTGAGTCCTGCCAAGGGAAGGCGCAGGCTTGGCTTGCTGAGAGTGCCGTCGAAACCGATGCGGATTTCCGGATTCGGGCCGGTGGCGGCGGGGATGATCAGGTTGATCTGGTACAGGCCGGCGAAGCCTGGGGCGATTCCGGCGTAGAGAATCGCGGCGGGGTCGATGGGCGATCCATCGAGCAGGATTTGGAAGCCGGGAAGCTTGAGCGATGCCGCTTGGGTGGGGAGCTGCGAATATTCAGCGGTGGGAACAGTTTGGCCGAGGCCGGTGGCGTAGAGGATCACGATGTCGCCTGCGTTGGCCGGGGCATCGGGCGTGAGGAGCGAACCGTCGGGGCGTGTGGCGATGGCGTTCAGCGCGTCGAGCTGGAACAGGGCGGGTGAAGCGGCGGCGATTTGGACGGGAACCAATGGGCCGCTGGTGCTATCGAGAACAACCTGGACATTGGACGCGGCGGGAAGAAGCGATGAGGGTACCAGAAAATTGATTTGCGTAGGCGAGACGTAATAGATGTTGGCCACGATGCCGCCGACGATTACGTGCACGCCGGTTCCCGATAGAACTGTGGGGAGCGTGCCACCGTGAATGTCGTTGGGATTCATCGCGCGCGTGACCCAGGCGAGACCGGTTCCGTAGATGGTGGCAATGGTGTTGGGGGCGAGCGTCGCGGTTTGGTTGTCGGCGGCGTTGACGATGCTAGCCACGGAATAGGCAGGGGCTTGGGGGCTAGCGGCGGCGGCAAGTCCGAACAAGAGCGCAAAAGGCAGAAGCGCTACAGGCATGGAAAGGTCTAGTGCGGATTGGGGGCGCGAAGTCTCAGGAATAACGCGGGACGGTGGGGTCGATCTCGAGGCTCCAGCGGTCGATGCCGCCGGCCATGCTTTGGCAGGCTTCGACGCCCTGCTGTCGCAACCAGTTCACCACGTTCAAGCTGCGGACGCCGTGGTGGCAATAGACGATGAGTGCGCCTTCGTCGGCTTGGCCATCCAGGCGGGAAAGCTCGGCGGGGACGGAGCGCATGGGGATCAGCTCGGCGCCTTCGATGCGGGCGAGGGCGAATTCGGAGGGTTCGCGGACATCGATGAGGAAGAGTTTTTCACCGGCGGCGAGGCGCTGGTGGATGTCGTGGGGCGTCGTTTCGAGCGGCAGCGGCATGGGCTGTGACTATTCTAGCGGCCAAAGAGGCGCTGGTCCCAGATTACCGGCTTCGGTGGCGTGGCGCGAATCCTGATGAAATCGGGATGGTCCTGATTGATGGCGATGTTGCGTTCTTGCCTGGCTACGATGGAAGGAACGATGAGAACCGCGGATCGCGCTTCGTCGTACCAACGGTCGCCAAAGGCGCGGCTGGCGCGGAGGTCCGATGCGTCCCAGCCTGGAACATCGCGCGCGTCCACTTCTTCTATCCTGATGTTCTTGCCGATTAGGATCTTGATCCAGGAGTGCGTTCGCGGCGGACGGCCGATGTTCGTGCGGGTGAGGATCTCCAGCATGGCACCGGCGTAAGTCTCCGCTGCGTAGATGATGCGGCGGCCGGGTGAGTTCCAACGGGCTCCGTGCAGGGCGGCTCCTTGGCCGTCGAAGATTTTGTGACGGCGGTCGGCGATGCGGAAGACCTCGAACGGGCCGTTACGCCGGGAGGCCATAGAAGATCTGGTCGAGGATCTCCTCTACCTGGCGTGCGCCAAGCTCCGTCATAGCGACAAGGAGTGGGGTACGACCTCGCAACGCAGGGTGAGGCGTGGTCAGAAACTGGCGCGCGTCGTCGCGATCGTTCCAGACGTATTCGGTTTGGGCGATCACGCGGGCGAGGCGCTCGGTGCGTTCGCTCTCGGCGGCGCTCAGGCGGTCGCGGCGGCGCTTAAAGGTCGCCTCGGGGACGATGCGGTTCATCAACTCTCGCTGTTCGATTTTGCTCTGGTAGACGCGTGCGGCAGTCTGGCGAAGCGCGCTTTTCGGGAGACCTGCGGAAACGGCCCGGCTCAGCGCATCGATCGACGTTACACGGTGACCGAGCACGTGCGATCCGCCCAAGATTTTGGCCGTACGGGAAGGAACAATCATCGTTAGTCCTGGTATCATTATATCCCATTCTTGAGATCAACTGATCCCGCGAATCAACCGCCTCCGACTAACACCTGGAACCTAACACCTAACACCTGCCTTTATGCTATCGTCATATCCGCTGGTACTTCTGCTATGACACGAAACATCACTCTCACCATCAATGGAACCAAGCGGAGCGACGCCGTGGAGCCCCGGATGTTGCTGATTCATTACCTCCGCGAAGTGGCCGCGCTTACCGGGCCGCACATCGCTTGCGAGACCTCGCTATGCGGCGCGTGCACTGTGCACGTCGACGGAAAGGCGATCAAGAGTTGCACTATGTTTGCCGTTCAAGCGGACGGGCGAGAGGTGCTGACCATCGAAGGCCTGGCCGCCGACGGGAAGCTCGACCCGATGCAGGAAGCGTTCTGGAACGAGCACGCGCTGCAATGCGGCTTCTGCACGCCCGGCATGATCATGACCGCCAAGCAGATTGTGGAGCGGAATCCACACCCGAGCGACGAGGAGATCCGGCATGGGCTGGACGGCAATCTGTGCCGCTGCACCGGGTACCAGCACATTGTGAACGCGGTGAAGGCAGCCGCGGCGAAGGCATAGGCGGAGGACACCATGGCCACGACAATTACACAAACTGAAAAACTGGTGGGCAAGCGGATTCGACGGCGCGAAGATCCGCGGCTAATCACCGGCACGGCAGTTTACGTCGACGATATACAGATGCCGGGGATGCATCACGCCTGCATCGTGCGCAGTCCGCATGGCGCGGCGAAGATCAAGTCCATCGACACCAAGGCCGCGGCGAAGCTTCCGGGCGTGGTTGCGGTGTTCGTCGGAAAAGATACGGAGAAGGTGGGGCCGGTACCCTGCGGCGCTTCCCTGCCCGGCCTGCGCGTTCCGCATCATCATATTTTGGCGATCGATCGCGTGTATTTCGTGGGGCATCCCGTGGCGGTGGTGGTGGCGACCGACCGGTACATCGCTGCCGACGCGGCGGATTTGGTGGAGGTGAATTACGAGCCGCTGCCGACGGTGACCGATCCTGAAAAAGCGCTGGCAGCGGGCGCGCCCGCCGTGCATCCGGAGTGGCCGGACAATACCGCTTTCAATTTTCATCAGGACGGCGGCGATGTGGACAAAGCTTTCGCGGAAGCCGAAGTGGTGGTGAAGCAGCGCATCACCAGCCAGCGCCTGATTCCGACATCGATGGAAACGCGCGGCGTGGTGGCCGAATGGCATGCGGGCGACCGGTCGCTGACGCTGCGGTCGTCCACACAGATTCCACACCTACTGCGCACGCTGCTGGCGATGATGCTGGGCCTGGAGGAGAATCGGCTGCGCGTAGTTACGCCGGAGGTCGGCGGCGGATTCGGCAGCAAGCTGAACGTCTACGCCGAGGAAGCGCTGATGGGCTTCGTGGCCATGAAGATCGGCAAGCCGGTGAAGTGGATCGAAAGCCGGCGCGAGAATTTCACCTGCACCATTCACGGGCGCGGGCACGTGGATTATTACGAAGTCGCGGCGAAACGCGACGGCACCATCACCGGCATCAAGCTGAAGCTGATTCAGGACCTGGGCGCTTATCACCAGTTGCTGACGCCCGCTATTCCCACGCTTTCGGTGCTAATGATGCCGGGGCTTTATAACTGCCACAATATTCGCGCGGATATTGTCGGTGTGTTTACCAATGCTGTGCCGACCGATGCGTATCGCGGCGCGGGGCGTCCGGAAGCGACGCACGGCATCGAGCGCATGGTGGATATTCTCGCCGCCGAGCTGAAGATGGACCCGGCCGATATCCGGCGCAAGAATTTCGTCGGCAACGATGCGTTCCCGTATGCAACTGCCACGGGGCTCACCTACGACAGCGGCAATTACGCTGCGCCGCTAGAGAAGGCGCTGGACATCGTCGGATATAAGAAAGTCCGTGAAGAGCAGAAACAAGCACGCAGCGAGGGCCGGTTCATGGGCATCGGCATTTCCACATATGGGGAAATCTGCGCCATCGGTCCGTCGCCCGCCACTCCCGCCGGCGGCTGGGAAAGCGCGACGGTGAAGGTGGAGCCGAGCGGCAAAGTCACGGTGATGACCGGAGCGTCACCGCATGGCCAGGGCGAGGAGACGACGTTCGCGCAGATCGCCGCCGATGAACTGGGCGTGGGCATTGACGACGTGTTGGTGGTACACGGCGATACGGCGGTGGTGCAATACGGAATCGGCACTTTCGGCAGCCGGGGCACGGCCATCGGCGGCACAGCCATGTATTTCGCGATTCAGGAACTGAAGAAAAAGATTGTGAAGTACGGCGCGATGCTGCTCGCCAGCGAGGATGTATCGTTCGTGAACGGCGGCTGTGTGGATAACAAGTCGGGCAAATCGATAACGCTGGCCGAAATTGCCGCGGCTTCGTATCGGGCCATGGCGCTGCCTCCAGGCGAAACACCGGGCCTGGTGGCGACCAATTTCTGGGAGCCGCCCAATTTCACCTTCCCGTTTGGCGCGCACATCGTGGTGAGCGAGGTGGACAAGGACACGGGCGCGATCACGCTGAAGCGCTACGTCGCCGTGGACGATTGCGGAAAGATCATCAATCCGCTGATCGTGGACGGCCAGGTGCACGGCGGCGTGGTCCAGGGCCTCGGCCAGGCGCTTTGGGAGCAAGCAGTTTATGACGATGACGGCCAACTGGTGACCGGCGAGCTGATGGATTACGCGATTCCGAAAGCCAGCAATCTTCCCTGGATTGAGAGCAGCCACACGGAAACGCCGTCGCCAGTGAATCCGCTGGGGGTCAAGGGCGTTGGTGAAGCGGGCACCATTGGTTGTTCGCCTGCGGTAGTGAACTCGGTGGTGGATGCGCTGAGTCCGCTGGGCGTGCGGCACATCGACATGCCGCTGACGCCGGAGAAAATCTGGAACCTGGTGCAAGGAGGCAAGGCATGATCGCGCAGAATTTCGAATACTCCGCGCCTACAGATCTGAAGGAAGCCTTGGGAATGCTTGCCGCCGAAAACGCCAAGGCGCTGGCCGGGGGCATGAGCCTGATTCCGGCGATGAAGCTGCGCTTGTCCGCGCCAGAGCAATTGGTGGACCTGGGGCGCATTGCCGAGTTGAACTACATTCGGGAAGATGGCGGCGCGCTGCGCATCGGCGCGACCACGACGCACTATCAGGTGGAGAGTTCTCCGCTGGTGCGAGCCAAGTGTCCGCTGCTGGCCGAAGCGGCCGCGCACATCGGCGACATACAGGTGCGCAACATGGGCACCATCGGCGGAAGCGTGGCGCATGCCGATCCAGCGGCCGATTATCCAGCGTCGCTGCTGGCGCTGGAAGCAAAGATCGTGCTGGTGAGCGCAAAATCGCAGCGCGAGATGCCCATCGCCGACTTCTTCGTGGATACTTTCACCACCGCGCTCGAACCCGGTGAGATTGTTCGTGAGCTGATCGTTCCCGTCGAGGAGCAATCCACCGGGACCAGCTATCAGAAAATGCTGCAGCCGGCATCCGGATTCGCCATCGTGGGTATCGCTGCACGGGTCCGCAAATCGGGCGGCAAGATCGCGATGGTGCGCGTGGGCGTCACCGGACTCAGCGGCAAGCCTTATCGAGCAGCGAATGTTGAGAAGACGCTGGAAGGCACGGCCGGCGCGTTGGCCGATATCCAGAAGGCGGCCGCAGTTGTCGCCGATGGCGTGGATGCCAATTCGGATCTGTTCGCATCGGCACAGTATCGTGCGCATCTGGCGCGCATCTACACCACTCGCGCGCTCACCGCGGCGCTTTCGAGGACGGCTTGAAGATCAGCGGTTCCTACGCGGTTCCGGCGCCCAAGGAACGCGCATACCAGTTGCTACAAGACCCGATAGTCCTGGCGAAGTGCATGCCCGGCACGGATCGTCTGGACAAGATCTCGGAAGACGAATACGAGATGAAGATGAAGTTGATCATCGCCAGCATGGGTGGGCTCTTCGCCGGGAAAGTGCGGCTGGCCGAGCAACATCCACCGGAGAGCTTCAAACTGATTGTCGAGGGCAGCGGCAAAATCGGATTCGTCAAAGGCGAGGGGCTATTGAACCTCGCGCCGCAGGGAGAAGGCACGGAGGTAAAGTACGAGGGCGACGTTCACGTCGGCGGCACCATCGCAAGTGTCGGCCAGCGTCTGCTGGACACGACGGCGAAGATGATTATAAAGAAGTTCTTCGAGAAGTTCGCCGAGGCGGCGAAGGGATAGCGTACAAACAAAAAGGCGCGGCCCAAAAAGAGGAAGCGGGCCGCGCCAACACCAGAGGAGGAGAAGGTTGATTGACCTACGCTTCTCTGTAAAGTAAGACGGCTGGAAACGAAAGGTGGTTCCAGAGCATCAAACTGCCGTAGAATAAGAGAGATGCGCACGCCATGCCTTATTGCCGGCCTGGTTGTAACGGTGTCATGCGCCCTTGTTGCGCAGGCCCAGGTATCCATCGCCACCAACAGCCTGCCCTTCGGTGGGGTGAATCAAAGCTACACAGGCCAGGTAACGGCGACGGGCGGGAGCGGCAACTACATCTTTGGACTGCAGAGCGGCAACCTCCCACCGGGTCTGAATTTGAGCCAACAGGGCATTATCTCCGGCGCTCCTACTGTAGCGGGGACATACAGCTTCGTTGTCCGTGTGCTGGATACTCAGACGCAGCAGACCGCTACCAAGAACCTTTCGATTGGCGTGATGCAGATCAGTACGCCGTCGCCGCTGCCGAGCGCGGTTCTAGGGACTGCGTATTCGGTGACCTTCGCCGTCTCGGATGGCCCCGCCCCCCCGTTCAACTGGAGCACCAACCCTTCAGCACTGCCTCCGGGAGTCACCTTGAATGCCAGTACCGGCACACTTAGCGGAACACCGACCTCTCTCGGAACCTACAATTTCGATGTCACCGCGTTCAAGGACGCTACCAATACAAGGGCCACCAAGAGCTTCACGCTGGTGGTCTCCAACGCCGCATTGACTCTCACGATCAACAACGCCTCGCCCCTTCCGTCGACGGAGGTCGGCCTGACTTACCCGCAGCAGACCATCACCGCGTCGGGCGGCCAGCCACCCTATTCGTTTTTCTCGCAGCCAGATCCTTTCACTCCCAGTGGACTTCCTCCCGGAATCACCCTCGGCCAAGACGGGACGTTGGGCGGCGTCGCAACGATGGATGGAGTATTCAACTTCACCATCTTCGTTCAGGATTCCAACGCCAACCGCGGGTCGAAGAAGTTTACCATCACCGTTGCGACCCAACTCATCCTGGCAACACAGAGCCCGCTCCCCGACGGCACCATGGGAGTCGCCTACTCGCAAGTGATATCGGCGAGCGGCGGCGTGCCTCCTTATACATTCTTCATCGCCAATCCTCCACCTGGTCTGAGTTTAGATAAGAACGGCAGCCTGACTGGTACCCCCACTACAACCGGGACCTTCACCTTCACTGTGAGTGTCGCCGACAACATGGGCGGCGCGGTCACTAAAAACTATCAGGTGACTTTTGGGAGTACAGCGCCGCCTCCGGCAGTTCCGGTGAAAACTACGCCGACCAGCCTTGCTTTCACTGCCCCCTATCTGGGCAACTCACCTCCTCCGCAGTTCATCGACGTAACGCCCGGTGGGACGCTGCCCGCGAGTTTCAAGGTTCAACTGGATAACGGGCCGAACACCGCGGCGCCGAATTGGATCACCGTTCAACCGGTAGGTGGCCTTGCTCCCATGAGGGTGATCGTCCGGGTCGACCAGGGCTCCATGGCTCCGGGGAAATATACCGCGCGGATTCTGATCATCGACGCCACCCCGAATTTCACCACCGTCAGCGTGACCTTGCTGATTGTCGACACTCCGGCGCGGTTCGATATTGTCCCGAGTTTCTTGCGATTCACGGCGCGCGTGGTGGCGCCGGGCATTCAGGAACAGATTCTGACTGTCCGGAATGGCGGCGGCGGAAATCCGTTCACGTTCAGCGTGGCGGCAGTCCCTACCGACGTGAACTTTGTTACCAGCGTGACGCCGAACGTCGGAGCGCTTTCGCGCAACACTTCGGTCGCGGTCCATGTTCGCATCAACACCACGGGGATGGCCGTGGGCAGCTACCGGGTGGTGATCCGTTTCACCACGCCGTTCGGGGTTTTCGACGCGCCGGTTACGGTGTTTGTCGCGGCGGATGGAGCCATCCTGGGTGTGAATGTCACCGGTGTGCGATTGCAGGCGCTGCAGGGCGGCGGTTTTTCCAATCCGGCGATCGTCAAGGTTCTAAATGTAGGAAACCCGGCAACCACACTGACCTGGACGGCCGAGCTGGTGAGCGGGTCGGATCTATTCACCTTCAGCGTGTCGGGTAAAACCGCGAGCTTCGCCAATCCGGGAACGATATCGATTGTGCCCACGCCGGCGGCCCTGCTGAAGCCGCCCAACGGGTACTTTGGATTGCTGAAGATCACCGGGCAAGCGCTGAATTCTCCGCAATATGTAGTTCTCCTGCTCGACCTGGCGAGTTCCACAAGCCTGCCGTTACCCGATCTGTTTCCGACCGGCTTCCTGTTTATCGTTACGCCGGGCGTACAAACCCCCGCACAAATCATGGCAGTTAACACGACCAGCTTAGATCCGGTACCGTTCGAAGTAGCGGTGACCACCGCGGACGGCGGGAGCTGGCTGGTAGCCAGTCCTACGTCGGGTACGACCTCGAGCAAGACGCCGGGGCAGACTACGTTCTCGGTGAGCTTTCCCGCCGGACAGGCGGCGGGAATCTATAGCGGTGAAGGCAGCGTTTCCGTATCGGGCACGAATAGTACAGCAACCGTGACCGCCATTGTCCTGCCCTCGGCCAGCACCGCCGCCAGCGACGCGGCTCCGGCAGCCACCTGCATCGCGAGCAAACTGGCGATTACTACCAACGGATTGGTGAATAACTTCGGAGTGCCTGCGAAGTGGCCGGAGACTCTGATTGTTCAACTCAACGACGATTGTGGCGTGCCGGTGCTGAACGGCGCGGTGTCCGCCAGCTTCTCCAATGGCGACGCTCCCTTGTCGCTGCGGGGCGACGGGCAGGCCGGAACTTACTCCGCGAGTTGGCAACCGGTGCAGGATGCCACACAGATGGTGGTCACCTTGCAAGCATCGGCGGGAATATTGCAACCTGCAACGTTGCAACTGATGGGCGCCATCACGCCGAACTCCGGGCCGGTCTTATCGGTGAACGGCACAGTGAACCCGTTCAATCGGGTGGGCGGCGGCGCGTTGGCGCCAGGCACGCTAGTGGAGGTGTATGGATCGGGACTGGCTTCGTCCGTCGTCAGTCCGAACGTTCTTCCACTACCGCCAGTATTCAACGGAAGTTTCGTCACCGTGGGTCCGTATCAGGCGCCGTTCACTTTCCTGAGCCCCGGTCAAGTGAATGTACAGCTCCCGGCCGAACTGGTACCGACACAGCAATTCCCCATCCTGGTGAGCGCCAACAATGCGTTTACTATGCCGGACACGCTCGACATCGTGCCGATAAAACCCGCGGTGGCAGGTTTCGCGGACACGCACATCATCGCGCAGCACGCCGCCGATTTCACGCTGGTGGACGCCACGCATCCCGCAAAGCCGGGAGAATTTGTGGTGATGTATCTGCTAGGCATGGGACCGACGGCGCCGCTGGTGGCAACCGGCGTGGCTACACCGCTAGCGCCGCTCGCAACGGTGGTTACGCAACCGCTGGTAATGGTCGGCGGCCGGATCGCGAACGTGGCCTTCGCCGGACTCACGCCAGGTCTGGCCGGACTCTACCAGGTGGATTTCCAGGTTCCTGTTGGCACTCCGCCGGGCGATGCGGATGTGGTGGTTTCGCAAGGTACGGTGTTCGCCAATACAACCAAGCTGCCCGTAGGCAACTAACTATCGGGCGGATTTGTAGCGCACGCTCTGCAGCGTGCCGTGTTCGCCACTCCTGCGAACATTTTTTTCGCGACGGCGTTCACACGAGTGTGAACGCGGCACGCAGGAGTGCGTGCGCTACAAATCGAAACGGGAGGGGCGATAGGGTTCCAACAAGCTCACTTGCGCGCCATCGAGAATCTCCATGGCGGCTAGCCGGCCAATCAGCGGTGCGAGCGCGACGCCACTGTGAGTCGCGGCGATGTACAGATTCGCGCATTGTGCGGAGAAGCCGAGGATCGGGTACTCGTCTTCCGGCATCACCCGGTAACCGAGAGTCGTGTGGTCGAGGCTGGCGCCCGCGAGTACGGGCAGAAAACGGCGGGCTTTTTCGAAGATCTCTTCGGCTTGAAGCTCGCCGGCGTGCATCGACGCAGTACCGGCACCCGCTACGACCTGCCCGCCGGCCACGATGCGCCCATCGGCGCACTGCTTGAAGTGGACGCCCGGAGCCAGGACCACGCGATCGATCAGCTTCGGGAGCGGTGTGGTGTGGATCAGAACGCCGGGTGAGTCCTTTAACGGCACTCGGACGCCGGCAAGTTTCGCGATGGGCGGGATCTGCACTCCGCAGGCCAGCACAAGAGCACCCGCTTGCACCAGGCCTTCGGACGTGTGGACTCCACGCAATCCACCGCCCGAGAGGTCCAGGCCCGTGACCTCCAACGGGCACAGCATTTCCGCCCCAAGTTTTTTGGCTTTCCGCAACAAGACGGACAAGGTGTCCACTGGATCGACAGCCCCTTCGTCCGCGCAATAGCAGGCGGCGTCGAACTCGCCAGGGGACACGGCGGGGAGTAAGCGGTGTAGTTCGGAGTCGTCGACAAAGCGCGCCGCGTAGCCCCACTGCTGATGGCCGAGAACGCTTCGCTGCAGATCGATCGACTCGACCCCGGGCGGACACCAAGCCACACTGCCGCCCCAATGGACTGTCGGTTCTCCGTCCAGCTCCTGTTGCAGACGATGCCAGTCGGCGATCGCCTGGACGTTGAAATCGAAATAGTGCCGAGGCCGCTTGGAAAACGTCGCATTGATCCATCCAAACGATTTTCCACTGGCTCCCGCGGCGGGCTGCGATGCTTCGATGACCATCACCTTGGCTCCGCGCTTGGCCAAATGATAGGCGATGGACGCGCCGATGATCCCGGCGCCTACGACGACGATGGACTCGCGCGGCATGCCCGATTGTAAGACGGATCGAGAAAAACCGGTAACCGTCCCGAATGGGATGGTAAAATTGAATCCGGCCCATGGAGCGCGCTGGAAAATCCCTCGCCAAGCTCAAGTTGTCCGACGCCATTTCCACCGAGGGATTGGCTTGCGCAGCTTGGTCCGCGGCCGTCGGAAAACGCATTGCATCGCACGCCGCGGCCAAGACTCTAGTACGCGGATCGCTGATCGTCGAAGTGGACGACGCCGTGTGGCAGAAGCAGCTTTTTCATCTGCGCTTCGACATCCTGGCCAAGCTTTCGACAATCCTGGGCGCAGGTATTATTCAAGACCTCGAGTTTCGGATGGCCACGCCACGGCGTCCTCCCCAGCCCGCCCAGCGTCTTCAGGAGGCAAAGCCGAACACGCCGGATGAAGCCGACCGAATCGAAGACCCCGGCATGCGCATCGTATATAAACAGGCGAGGAAAAAGGCGTCGGCGTGAAAATCTCCGAGCAGGAAGTCCGCTACGTCGCCGGTCTGGCGAATCTGGAGCTCAGCGGCGAGGAGATCGCGCGGCTCTCGAAGGACCTGGATGAAATCCTGGGCCATATCGACACATTAAACGAGTTGGACACATCTAATATTCAGCCGATGGCGCAAGTTCTTTACGACGCCGAGGAAACCGCCACGCTGCGGGAGGATCGCGAGCGCCCCCCGCTGGGGAACAACGCGGCGTTGGCTAACGCGCCACTCGCGGGCGCTGGATATTTCAAGGTTCCCAAGGTGATCGAGCGATGAGTGTGCAGGCGGCGAGCATCGCCTCCCTTGGCGTCGACCAAATTCGCCGGGGCTTGGCTGCGCGCGAGTTCAGTGCCGTCGAACTGGCGCAGACCGCGCTCGAGTTCGCACAGGCAGAGAATCCGAAGACCAATGCCTTTCTGCATTTTTCGCCGGAACGGGCGCTGGCCGCCGCCGAGCGCGTGGACCAGAAGCTTCGAGTGGGCGACGATCCTGGGCCGCTAGCCGGCGTACCCATCGCGGTGAAGGACGTGATTGTCACCAAGGGCGTGCTCACCACCTGCGGATCGCGGTTGTTGGAAAGCTATATTCCCCCATACGACGCGACGGCCGTGATCCGGCTGGAGCAAGCGGGCGGCGTCATCCTCGGAAAAACGAATTGCGACGAATTCGCCATGGGCTCGTCGAACGAGAACTCGGCATTCGGACCGGTGCGGAATCCCGCGGCTTTGGATCGAGTGCCGGGCGGATCGAGCGGTGGATCGGCGGCGGCTGTGGCGCAAGGGACTGCGGTGCTCGCTTTGGGATCGGACACCGGCGGATCCGTCCGGCAACCAGCTTCGTTCTGCGGCGTGGTCGGCGTCACTCCGACGTATGGGCGGGTGTCGCGCTACGGATTGGTAGCCTTCGCCAGTTCGCTCGATCACATCGGTCCGTTCGGACGAAGTGTCCGCGACGCAGCGCTGCTATTGCAAACCATCGCCGGGCGCGACGAATGCGATGCTACGTCGGCTTTCGCTCCGGTGCCCGACTATCTTGCGCAATTAGATGGCAAAGTGGCAGGTACGAAAATTGGCCTGCCGCGCGAGTATTTCGAGGACTCGACCAGCGAGACTGCCGCTCTGATCCGCAAAGGTGTTGACCGGCTCCGCACGCTAGGCTGCGAGATTCACGAGATCAGCCTGCCCGCCACCAAATACGCGGTGGCTTGTTACTACATCATCGCCACGGCGGAAGCCAGTTCAAATCTCGCGCGCTACGATGGCGTGCGTTACACCACGCGAAGCGACAGCGCGACATTGAGCGACATGTATCGAGCCACGCGCGGCGCGGGATTCGGCGCGGAATGCAAGCGCCGCATTATGCTCGGAACGTACGTGCTCAGCCACGGCTATTACGACGCCTATTATCTGAAGGCGCAGAAAGTGCGTACGCTGATCGCCGGGGATTTTCGCAAGGCTTTCGGTGAAGTGGATGCGATCGTCACTCCAGTCTCTCCGTCGCCGGCGTTTAAGATTGGCGAAAAGATCGACGACCCGCTGGAGATGTACCTCTCCGACATTTACACCATTACGGGCGACTTGGCAGGCATCCCCTGCATGAGCGTACCCTGCGGCAAAACGGCCGAGGGTTTACCCGTTGGTATGCAGATTTTGACTAAACACTTTGACGAGTCCGGCATGTTCCGGCTCGTCGACGCTTTTGAGAAAGCTGGCGGATTCGCCGGATAATAAAACAAGAAAAAGAGGAGACTACTATGGCATTTACCCTTCCCCCGCTGCCCTACGCATTCGATGCGCTGGAGCCTTACATCGACAAGCAGACCATGGAGATCCATCACGACAAACATCATGGAGCTTACGTCACCAATCTGAACAAGGCGCTGGAACAAGCGCCGGCGCTGCAGGACAAACCGATCGAGGCCCTGCTTAGCGACAACGTCTCCATCGTGCCGGAGCAGATTCAGACCGCGGTCCGCAACAATGGCGGCGGACACATCAACCACACTATGTTCTGGCAGATCCTGGCGCCCGGCGCGGGCGGCAATCCGTCCGGCAACATCGCCCAGGCCATCAACAGCACGTTCGGCAGCTTCGACACGTTCAAAGAAAAATTCGGCGCCGCAGCCACCGGCCGATTCGGTTCCGGTTGGGCCTGGCTGCTCAAAACCAGCAAGGGCCTGGAAATTGGCTCCACCGCCAATCAGGACAGCCCGGTGATGGAAGGCAAGTATCCGGTGATGGGCCTGGATGTGTGGGAACATGCATACTATCTGAAGTATCAGAACCGCCGGGCCGAGTACATCGGCGCGTTCTGGAACGTTGTAAACTGGCCGGAGATTGAGAAGCGGTTCAACTCCGCGAGATAGCCGATCGTCCCACAGGAGGCGCGATGTACTTTGAGCAGTTCTACCTTACCTGCTTGTCACACGCCTCCTACATGCTAGCCTCCGAAGGCATCGCCGCAGTGGTGGACCCGCAGCGCGACGTCGGTCTCTACATCCAGGAGGCGCGCCGGCACGGGTTCACCATCCGCTACGTCATCGAGACGCATCTGCACGCGGACTTCGTGTCGGGACATCGCGAGCTCGCGGAATTGACCGGCGCGAAAGTGTACCTCGGCGCGAAGGCCGGTGCGACGTTCCCACACGTTCCTGTTCGCGATGGCGATGAACTGACCTTCGGCAAATGTCATCTGCGCTTTCTCGAAACGCCGGGGCACACCATCGAAAGTGTTTCAGTGGTGGTGACCGATCTGGACAATCCTGAGCATCCGCTTGGCGTGCTCACCGGCGACACGCTATTCATCGGCGACGTCGGACGTCCCGATCTTTCGGGCGACATGACGCCGCAGCAGCTCGCCGGCATGCTCTACGACAGCCTGCACAACAAGCTGCTCCAGCTTCCCGACGACGTGCAGGTATATCCGGCACACGGCGCAGGATCGCTGTGCGGGCGTCAGATGAGCTCGGAGCGAAGCTCGACAATCGGTAAGGAAAAAATCACTAACTACGCGCTGCGCCCGTCATCGCGCGAGGAGTTCGTGAAGCTGCTGACTGCGGAGCTTCCGGAGCGTCCCGGATACTTTGCCCTCGATGTCGAGATCAATCGCTCCGGTGCGCCGCCGCTCGAAGACTTACCCCCACTACCGGCGATCGCACCGTCGGAATTGAAAGAGCGGCGTGACCGTGGCGCCATCATCCTGGATACACGCGCGGCTTCCGATTTCGCCGCCGCCCATATTCCGGGTTCGATTCAAATCGGGCTCGCAGGCCAGTACGCATCCTGGGCGGCCATTGTCCTGGGGCTCTCCAAAGAAATCGTGCTCGTCGCCGAGGACACGGAAAAGGTCGCCGAGTCCCGCCTCCGGCTCACCCGCGTGGGGATCGAGCACGTCACCGCGTATCTCGAAGGCGGCCTCCCGCGCTGGATTCACGACAGCCTGCCGACCGAAGAGACTCCACAGATTTCCGTGGAACAGCTCCACCAGCTTCTGAACGAGGACGCGAATGCAGTCCAGGTGGTCGATGTCCGGCGCGCGGCCGAGTGGCAGGGCGGGCACGTGGAGCAGGCCCGGCACAAGCCCTTGGACCATCTCGCGGCAAATCTCGATGACCTGGACAAAGCGAAGCCCGTCGCGGTGTATTGCAAAGGCGGCTATCGGAGCACAATCGCCAGCAGCCTGCTGCAACGCGCGGGCTTTCCGCAGGTGCTCAACGTTACCGGCGGATTCGACGCCTGGTTAGCGTGCCACTTGCCTGCCGTCACAGGGGAAACGGCTGTCGCAAGATGAATCGGCCGGACGGAGGCGAGGAGGGTTTCAAGCGACGCGTCGCGCACGACTGCTTTGTGCGCTTCCACATGAGTCTGATCCTGGCCGCCGTGGTTGCCTCCGGCGTGCTGGGTAGCAAGCTGCTGCTCCTGCTCGGCATCCACTCCATGCGCTTGCGCTATCCGCTGGCGATACTGGGCTCCTACGCCGTGTTTTTCCTGCTGGTGCGCGTTTGGATTTGGTACGTCGCTCGCGTTCACACCCGTACGTTTGGATTCGCGAGTTCGAACAGTAGCGGCGGGGGCAGTATCGATTTCGGAAGCGGCGGCGGGGGCAGTGGTGGAGGCTCGGGAACGTTTCGCGGCTTCGGCGGCGGCAGTTCGGGTGGCGGCGGTGCGAGCGATTCCTGGGGTTCATCCACCGAGGCAGATATCGCTGCACCGGCCCAGGCATCCTCCGGCGGCGGCGGATCGCACTGGTTTTCCGGCTCCGGCGGCTGCGATCTGGACCTCGGCGACGACTGGGCAATTCTGCTCTTGCTAGCCGCCCTGGTCCTGGCCATCGTCTTCGCGGGCGGCTATTTGATTTACGTGGCGCCCAGTATTCTGCCTGAGGCAGCCTGGCAGGCCGCACTGGCAACCACGTTGGTCCGGTCGACAAAAAATGCGGATCACCGGAACTGGATGAAGTGTATCCTGCGCTCCTCGGCCATCCCGTTCGCCATCATTCTGATCCTGGGATCCGCGCTGGGTTGGGAAGCTCGCAAGCACTGCCCACAAGCGGTGAAGCTTAGCCAGGTTTGGTATTGCACCGTCGGGCGCCCGCAGCCCACCGATCCGGACTCGCAGTGATAGAGGGGACAAAATCATGAACATTATTCAGAAACCCTGCGCCGCCGGAAATTGGCTCGCTGGCCGCAAATTCTCACCGAAGTTTCCAAAGATTGCCGGATTGGTGATTCACGTAATGGACGGCTACCTGACCGGTACCGATGCGTTCTTCAACACGGCCCCGGCCGATCGCACGGGCGGCCAGAAGGGTAACCCCAGCTCGGCACACTATGGCATCGGTCAGGCCGGCGAGGTTCATCAATACGTGAAGGATGAGGATACCGCCTATCACGCCGGTAGGGTGAACAAGCCCGTCTGGACGCTGATCCAACCCTTCTGGAATGACACGACAGGAAAGTATTCCGGTGTGAATCCGAATGCCATCACCATCGGCATCGAGCACGAAGGTGCCGCCGACGCTGCGTTTGCGGCGAAGCTAAAGCTCACATTCGAGTGGCCGGACGCCATGGTTCAGGCCAGCGCGGAACTGATCGCCACCCTGTGCGCGAAGCACTCCATACCAATAGAACGCGGCTTCATCGTCGGACATCACGAGATCTTTCAGCCGAAACCCTGCCCCGGCAATCTGGCAATCGTCGACCGTCTGGTCGCCCTCGCTAAGACCCTCTAAAAGTCACAGGCTGAAGCCTGTGCTACCAGGCACTGTCAAGTGCTTTTAGGTAGCACAGGCTTTAGCCTGTGGATCATGTTATGGTTTCCCCTATTGACAATAGTATCGTAATGCGTTAACTATTGTACATGAAACCTACTCCCAAGGGTTGGCCCAGATTGTCCACCTCGATTTACTACGACGATGCTGCCGCCGCCATCGACTGGCTGTGCCGAGCGTTCGGATTTGAAGTACGCCTGAAAGTGGAAGGCGATGGCGGACGAATCGAACACAGCGAGCTCGTTTATGGCGAGGCCCTGGTGATGGTGGCCCAAAGCGGTGTGAATCCCAGACGCCCGAAGTTCCCGCGCGGCGCGAGCCCACGTTCGATCGGCGGTGCAAATACCCAGGCTCTGATGCTATTCGTCGACAGCGTGGACGAGCATTGCGCGCACGCCCGCGCTGCCGGCGCCACCGTAATGGAAGAACCCGCCGTTCACGATTACGGCGCCGACCATTGGGCGGATCGTAGCTATGGAGCGCTCGATCTCGAAGGCCATCTCTGGTGGTTCACGGAGCGCGTGCGGAATCCTCCTGGTGAATAGCTCGTGCCGAAAACCGAACTCAACGCCACTCTTTTCGCCTTGGCCGACAGAAACCGCAGGGCGGTGATTGATCTATTGAAGAAGCGGCCCCGCCGCGCCGGGGAAATTGCCGCCGCCCTCTCGCTGACCCCACCGGCGCTGAGCCGGCATCTGCGAGTGCTGCGGCGCAGCGGTTTGATCCACGAGCAAGGCATCGAGGAAGACGCCAGGGTACGGATCTATCGGTTGCGTAAGCAGCCATTCGACCAACTCCGCCAATGGCTAGGGGAAGTGGAATCATTTTGGATCGGCGAGTTGTCCGCCTTCCGCGATCACGTGGAAAGCTCGAAGGCAAAACGATGATGCCGCCCCCTTCCGACGTGGTGACTGTAAGCGTCACCGTCTCCACCGATCCGGCGACTGCATTCGACATCTTCACCAAGGAGACGGACCTTTGGTGGCGGCGCGGGCCGAAGTTTCGTATCGCGGGAAAACAGCCCGGCGTAGTGCGGTTCGAGCCGTGGCTGGGCGGCCGGCTTCTGGAAGAGGTCGAGTCTCCGTCAGGACCGCGGGTGTTCACCGAGGGAACGATTACCGCGTGGCAACCCCCCGAGCGATTCCAGTTTGAATGGCGGGGAGTGAACTTCGCTCCGGGTGAGACCACGCATGTGCAGGTTGTGTTTGAAGCCGTGCCTACCGGAACGCGCGTCACCGTGCGTCACTCCGGCTGGGCGGCGCTGCGTCCCGATCATCCGGTGCGCCACGGCCAGCAGGGCGCGGCGTTCATTCGCAGCATGGGGCTTTGGTGGGCGGATTTAGCGACATCGTTCCGTGAGTTTGCGGCGGAGCGGCGGGATGGCGCCGGTACCTGATACTTTGGATTCAGAGAAAGAGAGGACGAGCGACATGAACGTTGTAAGAGTTTTCGACTCCTTGCTGAAGAACAAAGGATGGGCTGTATGCGGCATCGCCCTGGCGTCCTTTGCCGCTGGATCGCTCCTTACTGCCCGCTTGGCGCACGTGAACCAGGTGCGCGCCGACAGCAATCGCGTCTTCGAGCTCCGCATCTATCATGTTATGCCGGGCAAAGTGCCGGCGCTGGAGTCGCGGTTTCGAGACACGGCTTCCAAGCTGCTCTCCAAACACGACCTGACCGCCCTGGGTTACTGGGTGCCCGAAGATGCTCCAGACCGGGACAACACATTCGTCTACATCCTGGCTCATCCCAGCCGGGAAGAAGCGAAAAAGAACTGGAACGCGATGTTCGCCGATCCGGCGTTTCAAGAGATGGCGAAATCCGAGCAGGCCGAGAAACTGGTGGAAAAAGTGGACTCCACGTACCTGCGTCCCACGGATTTTTCTCCGATCAAGTGAAGCTGTGCCACAATTGTGGCTTGCGCATTCATCCATCGGCCATCATCTTCGACTATGGCCAAGTCCTGTGCCGTCCCCAACCACCCGCCGATCGAGCCGCGATGGCCGCCGTTTTGCAAATGCCCGCTGCCGATTTCGACGCGACGTACTGGCGCTTCCGCTTGGCCTATGATGCGGCCACGCTCGATGCCGCCGCCTACTGGAACAACGTCGCCCAGCGCCCGCTCGCGCAAGGCGAGATTGACCAACTCACCGAAATCGACGGCCGGAGCTGGACCCATTCGGACGACGTCATGACCAATTGGGCGCGCCAACTCCGCGCCGCGGGCATGCGCACGGCGCTGCTTTCCAACATGCCTCTTCCGGTACGTGAGCATCTGGATCGCGCCGGTTGGCTGCCCGAATTCGACTATCGAGTCTTTTCCTGCGACGTCGGCCTGACGAAGCCCGGGGCCGAGATTTACCGCCTCTGTCTGCGCGGCCTCGGCGCAGCAGCCTCCGACACGCTTTTTCTCGACGATCGCCCGGAAAACGTCCGCACCGCTGAAGCTCTAGGCATACACAGCATCCTGTTCACTACCCCAGGGGAACTTACCAGCCATCTCGATCGCCGCTTCGCCACACCCGTGCCGCTCATTGCTACATTGAAATGAGGCGATGAAAAAAACCAGCAACGTAGCAGAACTTCAAGCGATCGCCAAACAAATCCGGCGCGACATTGTGGAGATGATCACCCACGCCAAGTCGGGACACCCGGGCGGTTCGCTATCGGCGGTGGAGATCCTGGTTACTCTGTTCTTCGACGTGCTGCGGCACGATCCCGATAACCCCAAATGGCCCGATCGCGACCGCTTCATTCTCTCCAAGGGACATGCCGCGCCGGTGCTCTACAGTGTGTTCGCCGAATGCGGATACACACCCAAGGACCAGCTCAATACTCTGCGCAAACTTGGTTCCATCTATCAAGGACACCCCGATGTCCGCTTCATTCCGGCGCTGGAAGCATCCACCGGTTCGCTCGGCGAGGGTCTGTCCATCGGCATCGGCATGGCGCTGGCGGCCAAGCTGGATCAGCGGCCCACGCGCACCTACGTCGTCCTGGGTGACGGCGAAATTCAGGAAGGACAGATCTGGGAAGCGGCGATGTTCGCCGGCGATAAAGGCGTGGACAATCTGGTGGCCATCGTCGACTACAACCACATCCAGCTCGACGGCTTCGTCAACGACATCATGCCGCTCGATCCGCTCCCCGACAAGTGGACTGCTTTCAACTGGCACACCATCGATCTCGATGGCCACAGCATTCCGGCGCTACAGGCGGCGTTCGCTGAGGCTGCGGCGACTAAGGGCAAACCCACCACCATCATCGCCCACACCATCAAGGGCAAGGGCGTGTCGTTCATGGAGAACAATCCGAAGTTCCATGGCACGGCGCCCACAGAGGATGAGATGAAAAAAGCACTTCTGGAGCTGGCATAGATGGAAACGAAAACGAAATTCGAGCTCAAGCTGGGCGTGGCCACGCGCGAGGCTTTCGGCAAAGCCCTGGTCGAGGCCGGGCGGAAAAATAAAGACATCGTCGCCCTGGATGCCGATCTGTCCAAATCCACTTACACGCATTTCTTCGCCAAGGAGTTTCCCGACCGGTTCATCGAATGCGGCATCGCCGAAGCCGACATGATGGCCATCGCCGCCGGCCTGGCATCCAGCGGCAAAATCCCGTTCGCCGCCAGCTTCTCCTGCTTCGCCATAAACAAGGGATTCGAGCAATTGCGCGTGGCTGTAGCCTTTCCGAACGTCAACGTCAAAGTAGTTGGAACGCACAGCGGCATCTCGATCGGCGAGGATGGCCCGTCGCAGATGAGCATCGAGGACCTGGGCCTGGCCTGTTCCCTGCCCGGCTTCAGCGTGCTCTCTCCGGCCGACGAAGTCGCCATGACCGCCTTGGTGCACGCCGCGGTGGCGCACGCCGGTCCCGTCTTTCTGCGCGCCGGGCGTCCCAAAGCGCCCATCGTCCACAGTGCGGGTCAGCATTTCGAAATCGGTGGATCTGTCCAATTGGTGGATGGCAAAGACCTGACCATTATCGCCCACGGCCTGTTAGTAGCCGAGGCCATCCGCGCCCAGGAGACTCTGGAAGCCGAGGGGATTTCCGCACGCGTGATCGATATGTATTCCATCAAGCCGTTGGATCGCGCCACCATTCAGCGTGCGGCCGCCGAAACCGGCGCGCTGGTGGTGGCTGAGGAGCACCTGGTAGCCACCGGATTGGGAGTGCGGGTAGCGCAAGCCGCCGCCGAGACCCATCCCTGCCCCATCGAATTCGTCGGCATCCAGGATACCTATGCGGAATCGGGCGCTCCCGAAGAGCTGATGGAGAAGTACGGACTGGTGGCGAGGGACGTGGTGTCTGCAGCAAAGCGCGTTCTGAAGCGAAAGTAAGGGCCCGGCGGCCCCACTCAACCGCGCCTGGAAACAATTCGATGCTTTTTTGTTGCATTGCGGCCGGAAATCATTCATCATGAGCGATAAGCTGTCGAAGAAAACGGTCGCGGTTTCGCAGCCGGCCTTGCTCCGGACTTTATTCGGGGCCATCAGCGAACACGAGGCGGCGCTGGCCCGGATCTCGCGGCGGTTGCACGACGATGTCAGCCAGATCGTGAGCGCGGTGGGGCTGCAACTGGACGCCATGCGGATGGATTTCCGGAACGAAGCGCCTGGGATTGAACACCGGGCAGCAGAGATTCAGACCATGCTCGAACTGGTGATCGAACAGCTCCGCGATATCAGTAATGAACTAAACCCCTCCATCGTCGAACGCGCCGGCTTACAGTTCGCGCTCGACCGTCTGGCCGGCAAGATTCGCGAACGTTTTTCCGGTACCCTGCGTCTGCAGCTCGATCCTGCTACGCTCGTACCTACCGTGATAGCCAAGGCGTTCTACCAGATAGTAGAGGGCGCGATAGAGGAAGGTTTGGCTCGCCCGGGATGCTCGCTGATCGAGATCCAATTGAAACGCTCCCAGGGAGAGTTTGTCCTGGAAGTCCGGCATAATGGCAAGGCCCATCTGAACGAGGACAGCGAGGCGTCGTTCGAACGGCTCCGCATGGATTACTACGCATCCAAAAGTCAGGTGGCGCTTGACGTGAGCCAGTCGCCCAATGGCGGAACCGTGGTTCGGGCCAGCTATCCGATGCCCGCGCCCGAATCGGGAGGCACGGTTTAACGCCATGTCTTTCCAAGTCCTCCTCGTCGACGATCACAAGATCATGAGAGATGGCATCAAGGCCATCCTTCGTCACAGCGAGGATTTTCAGGTTTTGGGCGAGGCCGAAAGCGGTACCGAGGCGGTCGCCTTTTGCAAGAAAAAACGCCCGGATATCATTCTTATGGACATCGGGCTCCCTGGACTCAACGGTATCGAAACCACCACCGAAATCCTGCGGCATTGCCCCGAGATAAAAATCATCGTCTTGTCGATGTACGATGACGAGCATTCCGTGGTCAGCGCAATCCGCAGCGGCGCACGAGCCTTCGTGCTCAAGAAAGCGTCGGATAACGATTTGCTCGACGCCCTGCGTACGGTCGCCAAGGGCGGATCGTACCTAAGCCCGCAAGTGTCCGACCGCCTGCTGCAACGCATCCAGCGTGGCGATCTGGAATCGAAGCCCTCCTCCTCAGCACTCAGCAATCTTTCCCCGCGCGAACTGCAAGTGCTGCGTCTCGTCGCCGAGGGCAAAACCAGCAAAGAGATCGCTGTGATGCTCGATCTCGGACTCCAGACCGTGCGCAGTTATCGCAAAACCATGATGAAGAAGCTGGGCGTGAACAATGTCGCCGGTCTGACCCAAGTGGCCCTGGCGGCCGGAATCACGCGGTTCCCCATTTCCGTTCCAAGCGAGCAGACTGAATAATGGAAACCCCCTGGGGCGCGCTGCCCGTTGCCGACGCGCACGTTCATTTCTTTTCACACCAGTTCTTCGCCGGCTTGGCCGAGCAGAAAAAAGTCCCCGTGCAGACGCTCGAATCGTTGCTCGGATGGTCCCTGCCCGCCGAAGATCCTTCGCAACTGGCTGCCGCCTGGATCCAGCAACTGGATCGTTTCGGCGTTGCTAAAGCCGCGCTGATCGCCAGTGTTCCCGGCGATCACACCTCGGTCATCGCCGCCGTGAGCCAATTTCCGCAGCGATTCTGGGGCTACATGATGGTGAATCCCGCCGCGCCGAACGCGGCAACCTACGTGGAGCGCGCGCTCGATAGCGGCCACATGCACGGCCTCTGCTTTTTTCCCGCCATGCACCGCTATTCCATCCAGGACGACCGCGTGGCGAAGCTCCTGGACATGGCCGCCGCAAAGCCGGGTACCATTGTTTTCGTCCATTGCGGCGTGCTGAGCGTCGGCGTTCGCAAAAAACTCGGGTTGCCGTCGCTCTTCGACATGCGCTTTTCGAACCCCATCGATCTCCACGCCGTCGCCCTCCGTTACCCGCAGCTTCGCTTTGTAGTCCCCCATTTCGGAGCGGGATATTTCCGTGAAGCGCTGATGCTCTGCGATCTATGCCCGAACGTATTCCTGGATACCTCAAGCAGTAATAGCTGGATGCGCTACGAGGAAGCTCATCTCGATTTACGTACCGTGTTTCGCCGCGCGCTCGACGTGGCAGGCCCGAAAAGATTGCTGTTCGGCACCGATTCGTCGTTTTTTCCGCGCGGCTGGAACGCCCCCATCTTTGAAGCGCAGACCAAAGCACTGTACGAAATCGGCATCAATGCCGACACCGCGCGCCTCATCTTCCACGACAATCTGCAACAACTGTTTTCCTGAGACGATCCTCCGCGCCCAAACACTTTCTTGGCGAAGGAAGCATCATGATTCTCCCCTTTAGCCGCCGGAAAGAAGGCGCCTGTTTTGTGCATCCGATGAATCCGGCCCCGCGAACTGCCATCCTCGCACCGGGCTTTACGGATTCCAAACTCGCGCGCGTTTTTCCGGCGGGGTGGAGCCAGGAAGCCGCCCGGTTCGAGCCGACCTCCATCGCCGGCCCGGTGAAAGAACTGCGCAGAGTGGCGCGCCTCGGCATCGAGCTTCGCCATGCAGTGATCGTCTTCACTTACGATGACGACACCAGGCTCAGCAACAGTGACCGCGAGTTCTTCTGGAAGTCGTTCGGCGTCCCGGTATTCGAGCAGCAGCTCGGCCCCTCCAACGAGGTCCTGGCCATGGAATGCGACGCCCATGCGGGACTGCACTTGGTCGGCGAATTCGGCCACCTGCGCCGCGACAAAAACTCCTGCGCCTGTGGCAATCCAGCCCCGCGCCTGACCCGCCGCCCAAGAATAGAAGAACTAGCCGACCTGCTCGCCTAGCCCAAGACCCCTTGCTATCCTGGAGTTAGGTAGCACAGGCTTTAGCCTGTGTGAAAGCTCCTCGCGAACGTGGCGGAACTGGCAGACGCACCAGACTTAGGATCTGGCGGCCGAAAGGCCATGGGAGTTCGACCCTCCCCGTTCGCACCAGCTTTATCAACAACTTCGGGGCAATCCAGATCCGCGGGTTCGAGTGTTGAACTGGGCCCGCCCGTAGGAATTGAATCACCGATTTTGTTTGGCTCCCCACCTTGCACACTGCCTGATCGAACCGGTCCAATTTCTTTCAGGCTGCCGTAAACACTGGGGCGCTACTCCGGGACTATGAGCCTCAGCCGTTCATCATAAAGGCTCGTGCATCTCAATCCGCGGCAGGCGCAGATCTACAAACGCTCTCGAACTGCCCCGCTCACCGCGAGCGTGAACGAGAGCGGAAGACCCGTTTACGTGCGGCCCGCCCACGGAGTGTACTGGGGGCGCTGTCTGTCGCCTGCTAAAGTGAGCCGCGCGGAGAGCCGTTCAGTGGCGATATCATGAATCGATCAGCGTCATGGAAGCGATTCCCCAAGATCCCAATTTTGCTGAGCGCGTTCGCTCAAGCTTTGCCCGGCAGCAAGTAATGAAGACGCTCGGGGTTGAGATCTTACGGCTGGAGCCCGGAGAAATCGATCTGGCGATGCCGTACGCGATAGCCTACACTCAACAGCACGGCTTCATGCATGCAGGTATCATGTCCACGGTTCTTGATACCGCCTGTGGGTATGCAGCTTTCTCGCTCATGCCGGTAGACGCCGCTGTGCTGACCGTGGAATTCAAGATAAATCTGATCGCGCCCGCCAAGGGCGAACGGTTCACAATCCGAGCGCACGTGGTGAAACCCGGAAGAACGATTACCGTTTGCGACGCCAGCGCCTTCGCCGCAGAAATAAGCGGCAAAGAGCGGCTCATCGCTACCATGACTGGTACGCTTATGACATTGTTCGATCGTGATGGAGTGACGCACTAGCCGCCGGTCAACCCGTCCGCCATTCAACCGAGGAAACGCGTTAACAAACGCGCCGGCAATCTTGAGGGAACAGAAATTGGCTCTCCGACTCAATCGCCTCATGCAGCTTGAGTGTGTCACCCCAAAATGCCTGGTCTCCGAACGTGTCAATTCGGAAGATCTGTTGCGCTCCGGTTAGAAGCGGACTATGCTCTTCGTGACACCGTTGTTGCTATCGCTCGATTGAGTTGCCCTTTTGCGCCGTACGGCGCGCTCACCTCGCCTCACCTGGTTACTCCTTCAAGGTCGCTGACAGTCGCGTCTATGATCAGCCGCGTCGGGACTTTGTCGATCCGTGGATGCCGTCAACGTGCCGAACGTAACACCCGGCGATGTAAACAAATCGCAAAATCAATGTAAATCGAAATGTGCAACCAGACAAACAGCCAGGCTAGAGTAGCTGGAAGAGCTTACTGCGCCCCGTGTAAGTCAAATGGGAGGAGCAGAGCCAACTAAAGAGCGCCGAGCGGAGCGCGTTCCCCAAGGCGCGCAACTCGCCTCCGGCTGCTGTAAGACTTGGCACGAATGAGAGCTCGGACGCGAAACCGTTACGCACTTCAATTAAAGTTCTCTTCACAATTGTTTTACAACCGTTGAAGTCACAATTGTCGCAGCGTTGATATCTAACGATCTGTAATGGCTCGAAAAAGTGGACGCCCGAATTTGTCGACGGTTTCTCTGAGTTGCAGTCCAACCAATGCCGGGCGATCTCACGAAGGTGGTTAGGGATCGCAAAAGCGAAAGGAGAACATACACTCTATGAAAAAGGTTCACATCACGATGATGCATAAAACCAGGCGAGCGACCGCCGGAGATCTCGAAGCTCGCTGGCGCGACGTAGTCAAACGGCGGTCCTTTCTGGCAGGTTTAGCCACGACTGGCGCGGCGTTGTCAACAGGGAATCTCATAGCGAAAGATAACCGCAGACTTGGCAAAGGCGACGTAGCGATCATTAAGTTCTTAGCGGCGGCTGAACTCGTGGAGAGCGATTTTTGGCAGCAATATAACGAACTGGGCGGCGTGAGTGGCGGGAACGCGGCTTACAAGCTGGCCCTGCAAAACCTGGATGGCGACATGCCCCAATACATCGCGGACAATACCGATGACGAGATGAGCCACGCAGCGTTCCTCAACGCTTATTTGATGTCCAAAGGCGAACCGCCGGTGAACCTGGATGCCTTCCGTACTCTACACAGCAGTCAGGCCACGGGAGCTAAACGGATCGGCAGGCTCACAAATCTGATGAATCTCAACGTGGACACCAGTTGGTACACTCGCTACCGCAGCACCAAAAATCCGGACCTGGCGGGCGGAGCCTTTCCGCAAGCTGTCAACATCACGAATCAGCCCACTATTCCTATAGACGACCAAGACACTCCGCCCAACCAATCGCAGCCGGTTCCTCCCGCCACCAGCCAGCAGCAGCGCATGCAGGCGATTGCCAACGCGGCCGGATTTCACTTTGCAGCCTTCGACCAAGCCGGTTCCAGCGTGTACACCAACCTGATCCTCAACGTTTCAGACCGGGAGGTATTGCGGGTCCTAGTGAGCATTCTCGGAGTGGAAGTAAACCATTTCGCGGTATGGCACGACAAAGCCGGAAACGCCGTCTCACAGCCGCTGGCCGGAGTGAAGGACCCGGAGACGGGGGTGACGTTTCCGGATCTCAACTCGCCTCCCTTCGGCGGCGAGGCGTTCCAGACCAACCTGATTTTTCCGGAACCCTGCGCGTTCATAAACCCAGGGTTCCCGGATTGCGCGGTCATTCGGCCGTCGCTGAAGGAAAACGCGGGCGCTGTGGCGACTGCCACAGCGATTGTAAACAGCCAATTGTTCCAAGGTCAATCCCAGGCGTTCTTCAATGCGGTGACAGCCTTGGCCGTTGCGGCGGACGCTGCCCGGCCTGATCATTCCGGCGACGACTGACTACACCGTTGAATTTGACCTGGATCGAAAAGCGACGGCTCCCACTTGTCCATGCTGAATTCCTAATCGTGCGGCCATGTAACGAATCTCAGCCTGCCTGCCCGGGATGTGAGCCGTTCCGGCAGGCTCGCGCCGTTGAGTATGACATTTGGCTCCCCACCCTGGACACGTTTCGAACCCGCAAGGGAGGCCGGGGACAGCTTCCGAATGCGCCGTTATCCAGGCTTCAGGATTTGTTTCAGGCTTGCTTCGCTTCTTAGGCACTGTAGTGGGCCACCACTCGCACTACTTTTCCAATCGGTGACAGCTCCATGAACTCTCCCGTACGTGAACCCTTTTGGTTCGTGTAGTAGAGCACCACGCTGTTTACTCCCCAGAGCACGTCCTCAAGGTGAAAGCGGAGTTCCGGGTATGCTTCCAGTCCTCGCTGAAAGTAAGCTTTCAAGTTTGCCTTTCCGGCCACCTTGCCACCCGCAGTACCTGGCAACTGGGCGGCAACCGGCGAGGTCAACTCGATTGCCTCCTCATAATGAGACATGATCATGTCCAGATCATGAGCGTTCCAGGCCGCAACCCAATGGTTCGCCAGATTCCAAGCCTCGTCTCGTGTCACTCCGGTTCTCCTGTAGAAGTTCGTCCTATTCTGCGATACATCATACGACTCTAGCAGTAGGGACCGGCATGATCCCGAGTATGTCGCTCACCCGAAAATTTGGCCTCTCAGGCCGAATCGATGCGCACACGCAATCCACGGCGGCATCGTTCGTTCGCGGATTGCGAGCGTATAGAACCAAGAGGTTGATTGGCACGACCCGAACCTCCCTCGGGCGGTTAGTTAGATCGCATTTCCGGCGTCGCGCCCCGCTACAATATGGTTCGGAGAAAACATGTCGAATTCCCGCCGGCAATTCCTGAGCGGCGCCTCTGCCGTTCTTCTGACGACCGCTGCCGCCTGCCGCAAGTCTGCACCCGATTCAGGCACGGCTCCTCAACCCGGCGCCCCGCCGGCCTTTGGCACTTCACCCGACGCAGGACCACCCGTATCGGCAGCCACGTTTGCCGAAGCGGAAAAGCTGGTCCAGTTCGAACTCAGCGCCGAAGAGCGGCAAGTTGCCGCTGGTAACTGGCGCAAGACGATGGCGCCACTTTACGAGCGCCGTGTGGGACCGCGTAAGTATTCGCCGCCGTCCTCCGTGGCGCCCGCCACGTGCTGGAATCCGGTCTTGCCGGGTCAACACACCGGCCCGGCTAGCGACCGTTTCGTTCGCACCGCCGCCGAGCCCGCACCTCTTCCCGCCAACGATCAGGACATCGCGTACGCTCCGCTTTCCGTCCTCTCTCGCTGGATTGAAGCGCGTAAACTCACCTCCCAGCGGCTCACCCAGATTTATCTGGACCGCATCGCGCGTTTCGATCCCAAGCTGCGCTGCGTCATTACTCTCACCCGCGATCTGGCCATGTCTCAGGCTCAACAGGCTGACCGCGAGATCGCCGCCGGACACTATCGCGGCCCGCTCCACGGCATTCCCTGGGGAGCGAAGGATCTGCTCGACACCGCCGCCATCCCCACTACCTACGGGGCCGAGCCGTATCGCAACCGCGTACCTGCCGAGGACGCTGTTGTCGTAAAGCGCCTCCACGATGCGGGCGCCGTACTCATCGCCAAGCTGAGTCTGGGAGCACTCGCGCTCAACGACATCTGGTTCGGCGGTCAAACTGTGAATCCGTGGCTGCTGGAAGAAGGAGCATCTGGATCGAGCGCAGGTCCCGGCGCTGCGACTGCCGCGGGGTTGGTCGGTTTCTCCATCGGCAGCGAGACTGGAGGCAGCATCGTCAGTCCGTCCATGCGTTGCGGCGTCACCGGATTACGACCCACCTACGGCCGTGTGCCACGTACCGGGGCCATGACGCTCTGCTGGTCGCTGGACAAACTGGGCCCCATGACCCGCAGTGTCGAAGATGCGCTCCTGGTCCTCGCAGCTATCTCTGGGCCCGACCCGGGCGATGTCGCCAGCGTGCCCAGCCGGTTTGAGTTCGATGCCGCCGCGCCGGTCGCCGGCCTGCGGGTCGGTTACTTTCCCGCATGGATGAAGGAGAATCCCGCCACCGAAGTCGACCGCGCCACACTGGATACCGTTCGCAAACTCGGGATGGTTCCGGTGGAGGTATCGCTGCCTGATTGGCCGTATGATTCGCTCCAGCTCATTCTGTTCGCCGAAGGAGCTGCCGCCTTTGAGGAACTCACGCTTGGCGGCCACTTGAAGGAACTCAAGGCCCAGGTCCCCGATGCCTGGCCCAACATCTTCCGCCAGTCGCGTTTCCTATCCGCTGTGGACTTCGTCCAGGCCGACCGTTTTCGCCGCAGCGTCGCCCAGGAAATGGCGAAGATCTTTTCGCAGGTGGACCTGTTGCTGGTCCCTTCGCTGCGCGACGAAATACTCACCATCACCAACTTCACGGGTCATCCGTCACTCACGCTGAGAGCCGGTTTCGTCGAAGTCTCGGAAGCGCGCAGCGACTGGGCTCCCGACCCCGCACATCCGCTTCCCAAGTTCTCCCCGCCCCGCCGGGTCCCACATGGCGTCACGCTGATCGGACGTCTTTTCGACGAGGGCGCCATCGGAAGAGCAGGGTTGGCCCTCGAACGCACCTTGAATGTTGCCGCCGAACGCCCACCCGGTTTTTGAGCGAGCTCACTGGTTGAATTTCTTGCTCGTCTTTGCTCAGTTTGATCGCAATTCCTAGTTCGCGCCGGGTCAATGAGCTACAGGCCGAACTCCTCGCTCGGACCAGTTCTTCGCGTCCGCTTCAGAAGCACTGGCGGAAAACTGGGGGTACCAGAAGGGCCAGGAATAGGAATTCGGGTAAGCACGGGTGATTGGCGATCAACGTGCTGCCGTGGAGCAGGACGCGCTTTTCTAGGGCACTGTTGAAACGAAACGAGGTTGTCTTGGCTTCCCTAGCGCGACATTGCAGAAAATAGGAAATTGGCTGGCGGGAACCAAGAACCGTAAGACGTTAATCTGAAAACCACCTCGGTAAAATGCGGCTCGCGGCACCGGACGGCCGTCGCGAGAGGCCCCTCGGGTTCTTTGCGAAACCAGGAGGAGCAACCGCTGAAGCACCTGCCGCGCCCCTCTAGGATAAACTAGAGCCAGAAGGGACTATGAGTAAGGAATTCATCGAGCGACGGGAGGGCAGCTTCTACCTGGCAGGGAGTCGTGTGCCGCTTGCCCACCTGGTGCGAGAATTCCAACACGGCGAATCGCCGGAAGCCATTCGATCGCATTACCCGACACTTAGCCTCGAGCAGGTCTACGGTGCGATCACCTTCTACTTGGGCAACAAGGATGCGGCGGAGGAGGATATCGCGAAGCGCAAACGCGTGGAGGACGAGTTCACGAAGACTCACCCGGCGCCGCCCCACCTTAAGGAAAAGCTGGACCGCGCGCGTCAGCAACTGCTGCCCCGTCGAACCTGACGGATGATACGCTTTTTGGCGGACGCCGATCTCAACCAGGGGATCGTTGGCGGGTGTCGGCGCCGCGAACCGGCGATGGATTTCCTTTCGGCCAACGAAGCCGAGCTCGAAGGAGTCCCCGATCCCGAAGTGCTGGCATTAGCTGCCGAGCATGATCGTATTCTTGTCTCGCATGATTTCCAGACCATGCCCCACCACTTTGGCGACTTCCTTCAGGCTCGCGGTTCCAGCCCGGGCGTCTTCTTGGTGCCGCAATACTTGCCCATCGCCGAAGCAATTGAAGAAATCCTGCTGATCTGGGGCGCTTCTGATGCCGAGGAATGGAGGAACCGGATACTGAGGGTTCCGCTGCCGTAGCAAAAGGGTTGATAAAGCCGCGTGGACCGGGAACCTAGGTTCACACTGTTCACAGCCGGGTGTGTACTTTCGATGTGTCGCTCGGGCCGCCGAGCGAGACTTTGGCTCCTCAGCTAGAAATCGAACCTACAACCCTTCGGTTAACAGCCGGCCCGCTGGTAGCCGCTTCACGTTGCAAACACGAGAGCGGTGGGTAAAGGCGGCCAACGTATGCGGCCGCCATCCTTGCTGCGATGCTGTTCTCTCACACGTATTGAATCGTGATGGCTTGTGTAGCCGATATCCCGATTGCATCCGTGACAGTCACACTGAGCTGAAAAGTGCCCTTGCTGATCAATTGGATCATCGGCGTTGCCGTGTTGGCGTACGCGATAGCGGCGGAACCGGACGGCATAGCCGACCAGGAATAACTCAAGCCTCCGGAATTCGACGACGTAGACTTGGATGCGTCCAAACCGAATAAATTCGAGGTCACCTGGAACGTGTTCGTGCCGTTTGGAAAGACACCAGCCGCACCGTTCACGACCACCGAAACATGTCCCGGCGGGGCTTCTATGGCCACACGGCTACCGGTTGTTTGCAGGGAGAAAGAAGCGTCGCATCCCCCACAAATCGCGGGAGGAAAGATGAGCTGCGAGTTCATATCGATCTGGTCTCCATTGATGGTGATGGCGTCACGGATTTTCAGCACCCCGAATGGCATGACGTTCGTCACGTCAAATAGAAATGTCAGGTGGGTCGCGACAAATGAGTAGGGACCGACTCTGGTCCAGTTTCCCGTCCCCGCCGTACCGGAAAACGGAGGACCCTGATCCTGGTTGGAGGTGAAGATGACGGAGCCTTGATCGCTCGAATCACCTGGCAGGAAAGTCATCAGCGTTTCGTAGGGCGCGCCCATAATTGTCCCGGTGAGATGCCACGTCCCCAAGATCGACGTTGGAGGCGACGGTTTTGCCTGGTCAAGCGGAGTGCTTGCCGTTGCCGGACCGGCATTGGACTGACGTGGATGTGCCAGGAGGGCCCTTCCCCATCCCCTAGCTGGGTCTTGGGTCTGAGCGTTGAGAGTGATTCCTAACATCAGGAAGCACCCGGAAATCATGGCTTTCGTTAATTGCGTCGTTTTCATCTGTTTGTTCTCCTAAAGGGATTTTCGTAACCGAAATCGAGTTTGCGGCAGCCGGCATCGCGTGCGGCAGTGACGGGGGGTTGCGGCGATGTCATGTGACAATGTCACATCCCCTGAAATCAATGATTTGAGAACGAAGCATTCCACGGCGGGCACACGCGGTATGATCTTGGGGTGGCGCTCGAACAGGAGCACATTCGCGATCAGGTGCAACGGATCCTGCGCTCAGAATAGTTCGGTAACGCACCCGGACTGGAGAAGGCGCTCTCGTATCTAGTCGAGCAATCGCTGGCCGGCCGCGGAGGCGAATTGAAAGAGGTGATCCTCGCGCTGGAGGTCTTTAACCGCGGCTCCGAATTCGATCCGCGTACCGATTCCAGCGTCCGCACCCAGATCGGGAGGCTCCGTAGCCGCCTGAGTTCTTACTATGAGGGACCCGGACGGGCCGACCCAATCGTGATCGAGATCCCGAAAGGCGCATATGCGCCGGTGTTTTCAGCGCGCGACAAAGACGAACCCGCGGTCGCCGAAGCGGCTGTGCCGCGCAAGCGCTCCTTCCTCTGGCTTTGGATGGCGGCCGCGGCGGTCGCGATCGGCGCCGCCGCATGGCTCGCCTTTGCCGTGTGGAGATCTGAACCCGTCTCGTCGCTTGCCGTGCTGCCTTTTCTAGACCTTACCCCCGAGCGCAATTATGAGTTCTTCTCCGAAGGGATGGCCGAGGAAATCATCGATGCGCTGGTGCAGAACGACCGGCTTCGCGTCATTGCCAGGACGTCGAGCTTCCAGTACAAAGGCCAGGACCGGGATATCCGGCGGATCGGCCACGAACTCAACGTGGACGCGGTGATGGAGGGGAGCGTTCGCAAGGATGGCAACCAGTTGCGCATCACGGTACAACTGAATCGAGTGCGGGATGGCTCCCATCTCTGGTCCCAGTCATTCGATTTGCCGGCGGAAGACCTGCTGGCCATCCAAAGGAAAATCTCGGCTTCGATTGCGACGCGCTTCACGGCGGGCAACACCCAGGCGGCACGCGCCCATCCCGTGGATCCCGAAACGTACCGGATGTTTCTCGAAGCCCGCTATCTGTTCAACGGCGCGAAAATTCGCGATGCCGTTGAGGCGTATCGCAAGGTAGTCGCGCGCGATGGCCGCTACGCCCTGGCGTGGGCGGGACTGGCTGACGCCTACACGTATCTGGCGATTTTCCAGATGGGGGGAGCGGCGCAAGACTACCAGGCTGCGCGCGACGCTGCCCAGCGGGCGATTTCTCTGAATCCGCAGCTCGCGGAAGCTCACGCCGCACTGGCGGGGATTTACCTCGCGCACGATTGGGACTTCGCCCAGGCCGAACGCGAGAGCCGCGAGGCTGTTTCGCTGAGCCCGGGATCTAGTTGGGCTCACCATTGGATGTACCACGTTCACCAGGTTCGTGGCCGGCTGCAGGAAGCCCAAGACGAACTGGAGAAGTCCCTGTCGCTCGACCCGACCGCGGCCATTCTCCTGTCGGACCAAGCCGACTTCGCCCTTTTCCGAAATGACTGGGACGAAGCGATCCGGGACGCCGGCCGCTGCCTGCAGTTTCACCCGGACGAAACGGGCTGCGCGTTCGACCGCAGCGTCGCTTTCTTACGAAAAGGCGACATGCCCGGGGCGCATCTCACGATTGCTCAGGAACCGTATACGACTTTGTTCGGGGCCTTCCAGGCATTGGCAAGCGGCCAAAAGGATGCAACGCGACGAGAATTACGGCGGCTGGCGGAGGATCCATCCATGAACGAACCGTTGGGGCCCGCGACACTTTACGTCCTATTGGGAGATTGGAAGGCGGCCGACCAGTGGCTCGATCGGTGCTACCGCGCGCGTTCGCCGAACATGATTTTCCTGCACCTGGTGCGGGATCTGCAGTCGGACGATCCGCGGTATCAAGCCTGGCTCGACCGTATGGGGCTCCCGAGGGTCAAAGGCCTGTAATTCAGGATGGTAACTAAAGTCTAGGGTCCGGGATGGCGCCGCCCGAATCACCTGTAACCGAATCGCAGAATCCCGTTCCTATGAATACATGGTGGACACTTCCCGAAACCCTCTGGGCCGATGCGATCTACGCGTTTCACCGGCTCATGCACACGAAGATCGTGCGGAAGACAAAAGAAAAACGCGGTGGCTCGAACCTGATGAAGTGGAAGTAGGCCGTCATTGAAAACAGGGCCAGTTTTGTTTGGCTCGCCGAGAGCGACCTTGCAAGAAACTGAGAGACGGGGTCCCCTCGAGTGAGGCACCGGTAAGCTGTTGATTCGTTATATAGTTCGGTAAGCTATTCAGACGGCTTGTAAAGGCTCGTGGCATCCACCCTTGCGTCATTTCTGACTTGTGGATGATCCGCTGTCAGAGCTGGCTTGGCTTTGAGAGCGGAATCTGTTGATACCGGATGCGGTATCATAGGTTGTGTGGCTGCGGACAAAACACTGCAGAAGATGCGCAAGAGCCAAGTGGGCTGGCGCATCGAAGAGTTGCAGATGGTAGCGGAAGCTAATCTCGTTGAGTGGCGCAGGCCCGGTCGTGGCGGCAGTCACGTGATCTTTAGCGCTCCCGGTGTACGCGAGATCGTCTCGGTACCTGCGAGACGTCCAATAAAGCCGGTCTACATCAAACAGTTCCTGGCCCTAATCGACGCCGCCGCTAGAGAGGCTGGATCATGAGAACACGTTCGAATCGAGAACTGGACGAATATCAGTTTACAGTTCGGCCACTATCCGCCGATGAGGGTGGCGGATATCTGGTGGAGTATCCGGACATACCTGGATGCATGTCCGACGGCGAAACGATCACAGAGGCGATCGCGAACGGCAGGGAAGCGCTGCGCGATTGCCTTGAGGTATTCCGAGAGTCGGGCCGCAGCCTGCCAAAGGCCAGCATCGAGGCTGCTCAATGGCGCCAGCGCCTGCCCCGGACTCTCTATGCCAAACTCACGAGACAAGCGCAGCGTGAAGGTGTCAGTATCAACAGCTTCGTGACGGCGATCATCGCCGAAGCAGTTGGATCGAGGCGCGCCGCATCGCAGAGAGGGCGCAAGCAAGAATGAACGGCGTGGGAGTGTCGTCTGGAACGGCGAAAGCACTCTTAGCTTGTTAAGGATTCAGTTGAGCGGTTTTGAGTGCAGGCTGGGCAGCCGAGCGAGACTTTGGCTCCTCAGGTAGGACTCGAACCTACAACCCTTCGGTTAACAGCCGAATGCTCTACCATTGAGCTACTGAGGAGCAAGGCGGGAAGTTACTTCTCACTCATTACATCAGACCCATCCGCGCGCTGTCAAATACAATGCTTGCCGCCAACACGATTCGGTCCTCGGCGAAGAGTCTCACAGGCTTCAACCATTCCGCATGGCTCCAGGCAGCTCTTACTGCGATCCATATAGCCGATAAGTGCGTTTACGAATGCTCAGTACCGCCCGAGCCGGAAGCCCGCAAACCAAGCGGGAAGAGAGCGTCCAGGTATGCCTCCGCCGCATCCTCAGTGGCGATGGGCTGCCGCCGTTCCGTGACCACGCCATCGACCTGCTCCGGGGCATTCTAGATCCCAACAGTTCTTCGGCCCGCCTGGCGCGCGTCATTCTCAAGGACCTGGGGCTCGCCTCGCAGATTCTTCGGCTCTCGAACTCGGCCGCCTACAACCACTCGGAGCGCCGCGTGATCAGTGTGACTCACGCCGTCACGCTGCTGGGCTGGGAGAACGTGCGCACCCTGGTCGGCGCGCTGAAGTATGTCGAACATTTCGCCAGGCAATCGCCAGGCTTGCGTACATTGATGGTGAACGCTTTGCTGTCGGGATCCCACGTACGCGAACTGGCCGTTGCGCTGCAGTATCCGTGGCCGGAGGAGGCATACATCACGGGTCTGTTTCGCGGCTTGGGCGAGGTGCTGGTGGCCCGATATTTTCCCAAAGAGTACTCCGAAATCCTGCTCCTGGTCCAGGATGAAAAGGTGCCTTGGTCGGCGGCCTGCCTGCGCGTCTTAGGCTTTCCCTGGGATGAACTGGGCGCGCGCATCGCCGAGAATTGGCGCCTTCCCTCCAAGGTCGTGATGTGCCTCGCCGGGACAGACAGTGGATCGATGCTGGACCGTTGCCTTACTTCGCTCGCCAATTACGGCCAGGCTCTGACCAACTCGATATATCGCGAAGGGGCGCCGTTTCACAAGATCCAACTAAGCCCCATTCTGGATGCGAACGGCCAGTCGACCATCGTCTCGGTGCGCGACCTGCGGCGTGTCGTGGATTCCGCGCTGGCCGACACCCAAGGCACGCTCAGCCTGCTCGGAATTCCCAGCGGCACGCTCCTGCTGTCCGAACAGGCAGAGGATGCCCGTCAACTGGTCCACTCCATGCGCGTGGTGGATGCAAGCGCCCTCCGTGGCCTCGACCAGGTTCTTCAGGAAGCCAATCGCAGCGCGGTGCGGGGCGATTTCGAGCTCTCCTCATTCATAGGCTCCTTGCTCGAGGCGATTAGGTCCAGTTGCCTGGACCGCGTCGTTTTTGGATTGGTGAACGAGGGGCGGACGCAGATCCGCGGCCGCTTGGGCAGTGGCGACTCGATCGACACACTGTTGAATCGCTTTGAATTTTCGCTGGACTCCGGCGATGGCGCGCTGCTGGCCTTGCAGCACAAGATCGACCTCTTGGTCGATCGCGAGCGAGACGACCGCTACGAGGAGTCGCTACTGGCGACTTGCCTCGAGCCGTCGGTATTCCTGCTTTTGCCGATCGTCATCGACGGCCAGACCGTGGGCTGTCTCTATGCCGATTGCCAGCGGCCGGTATCGGGATTGAGCGGTGTGTTGGCGCCCTGCTCCAGGGCGCGGGACATTATTACCCGGGCCATCCAAAAAGCGGCGGCCGGCACGGCGGTCGTCAGCCGGCTACAGGCCCTCTAAGCAGTTCCCGGCTCCTTTCCGGTAGTGGCTCCGCGCTCGCAGGCGCGGTCCAATTCCTGCCGCTTGCTAAACTGGAAGTCTCTCCATGGAATTGGATAAAACATACGAGCCGCAACGATTTGAGTCCCACTGGGCCGAATGGTGGGTCGAGACCGGCATCTTCCGCGCCGATCCCAAGGCGCCCGGCCCCATCTTCTCCATCGTCGTGCCGCCGCCCAATGTCACCGGCTCCATGCACATCGGGCATATGCTGGAACACTCGCTCATCGACACCGCCACGCGCTGGCATCGCATGCGCGGCGACAACACGCTGTTCCTCCCCGGTGTGGATCACGCCGGCATCGCCACGCAGATGGTGGTGGAGCGCTCCCTGGTGGCCGAGGGCACATCGCGCCAACAGATCGGCCGCGAGGAGTTCGTCCGCCGCACCTGGGAATGGAAGGAGAAATACGGCAGCCGCATCACCGGGCAGATGAAACGCATCGGCGACAGTTGCGATTGGAGCCGCGAGCGTTTCACTCTCAGCCCGGAACTCTCCGTCGTGGTGCGCGAAGTTTTCGTGCGCTTCTACGAACGCGGTCTGATCTACCGCGGCACCTACATGGTCAACTGGTGCCCGCGCTGCAATACCGTGCTCTCCGATCTCGAGGTGAAGCATGACGACACCAACGGCAGCCTGTGGCACATCCGCTACCCGCTGAAGGATGGCTCGCGATCGCTGGTTGTCGCCACCACGCGCCCGGAAACAATGTTGGGCGACACCGCCGTCGCCGTAAATCCGAAGGACCCACGGTACAGCGACCTGCGGGGCAAGACCGTCATTCTCCCGCTGATGAATCGCGAGATCCCGGTGATCTTCGATGAACTCGCAGTGATGGATTTCGGCACCGGCGTGGTGAAAGTAACGCCGGCTCACGATCCCAACGATCTAGAGGCCGGCAAGCGGCACAATTTGCCGCAAGTGAAAGTGATCGGCGAAGACGCGCGCATGACCGCCGAAGCGGGCCCCTACGCAGGACTCGATCGCTTCGAAGCCCGTAAGCGCGTAGTCGCCGATCTCGAAAAACTCGGCGCTCTTGAAAAAGTAGAACCCTACGCTCTGGCCCTCAGCAAGTGCGACCGTTGCGGAACCATTGTCGAGCCTCTGATCTCCACGCAGTGGTTCGTCAAAACCAAGCCGCTCGCCGCGAAAGCCATGGCCGCCGTGCGCGACGGCCGCATCCGCTTCGTTCCCGACAATTGGGAAAAGACATTCTTCAACTGGATGGAGAACATCCGCGACTGGTGCATCTCCCGCCAGCTCTGGTGGGGCCATCGCATCCCCGCGTGGCATTGCGCCGGGTGTAAGGAAATCACCGTGTCGCGCGAAACGCCGGTGAAGTGCGCGCATTGCGGATCGGATCGCGTTGAGCAGGATCCCGACGTGCTCGACACCTGGTTCAGCTCCGGCCTGTGGCCCTTCTCCACGCTCGGCTGGCCCGCCGACACCGAGGATCTGCGCGTCTACTATCCGACCTCGCTGATGATCACCGGCTTCGACATCCTGTTCTTCTGGGCCTCGCGCATGATGATGATGGGCCTGGAGCTCACCAACGACGTTCCGTTCCGCGAAGTCCACATCCACGGGCTGGTGCGCGATCCCATGCGCCAGAAGATGTCCAAGACCAAGGGTAACGTGGTGGACCCGCTGGACATCCTCGAGAAGGTTGGCACCGACGCCGTGCGCCTCTCGCTGATGATGGCCGCGGCGCCGGGCACCGACATCCTCTACAGCGACGAGCGGCTCAACTCCGCACGCCAGTTCGCCAACAAGATCTGGAATGCCGCGCGCATGATCCTGATGAACATGGAAGCGTCGGGCGTGGAGCCTTCGTTCCCCGAGGCCGGCGCGCGCACGACGCTCGAAGACCGCTGGATCTTCAGCCGCCTGAGCGGCACGTGCGAATCCGTCAATAAATCGCTGGCGCAACATCGCTACAACGAAGTTGCCGAGGAACTGTGGCGTTTCTTCTGGCACGATTTCTGCGACTGGTATCTCGAAATCAAGAAGCTGCGCCTGAGCGCGAACTCCGGCCTCACCGGCGATTGGCGCAATCTGCTGAGCGTCTTCTCCGCTTACTTGCGCTTGCAGCATCCCATCATGCCGTTCATTACCGAGGAGCTGTGGCACCGCTTCGGCCAGACAACGTCCATCGCCATCGCTCAGTACCCGCAGGCCACGACCACCGACGAAGCCGCCGAACGCGAGATGACGCTGTTGCAGGAGATGATCACCGCCGCCCGCAAGCTCCGCGCCGATCACGGCCTGGACCGCAAGCTGATCCTGAACGGCGTCCTCTATTGTCGCAACGGTTCGAAACATGTGGAACTGAGCGTGATCGAAAAACTGGCAAACGTGAAACTCGATGTGCGTAATGAAGCCGCTCCCAAGCTTGCCGGCGCGGTTCGCTCCACTCCCGATTTCGATCTTCTGCTGGAACTCCCTGAGGTGGATTCCGAAGGCCAGCGCAACCGCTTGAAGAAGGAGATCGATCAACTGGAAAAGCTTATTGTCGATAAAGATCGGCAACTGGCCAACGACAAATTCCTCAACAGCGCTCCGCCGCACGTGGTGGATTCGTTGCGAGCCAAGCGCGGCGAGTATCTGGCGCAGTTGGAAAAAAGCCGCGCCGCATTGCGCGATCTCTAATGACGTCGCCCGAGATTCTTCAACGCGCTCTTGAGGAAGACATCGGCACGGGCGACGTCACTACCGACCTTTGTGTCCCGGCCGATCGCAAGGCATCCGGCCGATTCTTAGTTCGTGAGCCCATCATCGTGGCAGGCGTCGAACTGCTCCAACACCTCTACGCGGATGTGGGGCAGGTTGCCAACCTGCGCGCGATTGTGAATCGCGCTGGCCAAGCGGGTTACCAACCCGCTGCAGGTTGCCAACCTGCCCCACAGACTGACCAAGTGATTTTGCACGCCCATGACGGCGATCTCCTCGCCCCCGGCGCCGCAATCGCCGCTGTACAAGGCCCGGCCCGTATGCTACTCACCCGTGAACGCGTCGCGCTCAACTTTCTCCAACACCTCAGCGGCATCGCCACTCTCGCCCGCAAATACGTCGACGCCGTCGCCGGAACCGGCTGCCGCATCCTGGACACCCGCAAGACCACGCCCGGCCTGCGCCAACTGGAAAAGATGGCGGTGCGTGCGGGCGGCGCAACCAATCACCGCATCGGCCTGTTCGACGCGGTGCTGATTAAAAACAACCACATCACTGCCGCAGGAGGCGTCCGCGCGGCGCTCGACGCAACCAGAAACGCCAACGTCCCCGTCGAAATCGAAGTGCGCACCCGCACCGAGCTCGACGAAGCGCTCGCCTGCGGAGCGAAACATCTGCTGCTCGACAACGTCACGCCCACCCAAGCGAAAGAATGGATCGCTCTCATCGCCGGCCGGGCCACGGTCGAGATCTCCGGCGGCATCACGCTCGACACGGTGCGAGCCTACGCCGAAACCGGCGCCGATTTCATCTCCGCCGGCGCCATCACCCACTCAGCCCGCGCCGTCGACATCCATTTCCAATTGGAGCTGCGGTGATGCCACCAACCTTTGCCCCGCTCCGATACCGAGCCGTGACCGTGAGGGAGCGGTTTCTGGAGCCATATGCCGTTTGATATCGAATGGGTCCGCTCGCGCCTGGCCGACCACCGGATCGACTGGCATTCCACCACCAGCTCCACCATGACCGACGCGCAGCTTCTGGCCGTCGCCGGCTGTGCGTCCGGCACCGTCGTCGGCGCGGAAGAACAAACCGCCGGCCAGGGACGATACGGACGGCGCTGGCACTCGGAAGCGAACGCTGGACTCTACGTGTCCATGGTCTTGCGCTACCCATTCGCGCCGAACGCGCTCCCCTTGGTTACGCTCGCCCTCGGCCTGGCCACCGGCGAAGCGATTCTCAAAGCCACCGATCTCGCCTGCGACCTGCGCTGGCCCAACGACGTCCTGGTCCAATCCAAGAAATGCGCCGGCATCCTCACCCAACTCGAAGGGTCGGCTATCATTGCAGGCATCGGTATCAATGTGAATCATTCCGAATTCCCAGCCAGTCTGAGCGCCATTGCCACTTCGCTGCGGATCGCCAGCGGCCGGGTACACTCGCGCGAGCGACTGCTGGTACAACTCGTCGCCAGCGTCGACTGCTTTTGTACACTGCTCGAAAAGGAAGGTAAGGAGCCAATACTGGACATGTTCTCGCGCGCTTCCAGCTTCGTCCACGGCCGCCGCGTGTCGGTGGACCAAGGCGAGATGTTGCTGGAGGGCACCACCATGGGACTCAATGAGTCGGGTTTCCTGCTGTTGCGCGACGACGCCGGAAAACAAAATGTGATTATTGCGGGAGGTGTGCGCCCATGCTCCTAGCTCTGGACGCCGGCAACAGCAATATCACCATCGGCGCTTTCGAAGGCAGCAACCTGATCGGCCGCTGGCGTCTGCGCACCATCCACGAACAGACAGCCGACGAGTGGGGCGTGCTGATGCGCAACCTGTTCGCGCTCGCCTCGCTCGACCTCGCGCGCGTCGACGGCATCATCATTGCCAGTGTCGTCCCCACGCTCGATGCGCCGCTCACCGCGATGGCCGATCGCTACTTTCATACTCAGCCGCTGTTCATCACGCCCGATCTCGACATCGGTATCAAGGTCCTGTACGACAACCCGCGTGAGGTCGGTGCGGATCGCGTGGTCAACGGCGTCGCCGCGTTTCACCGCTACGGTGGACCTGCTGTAGTGGTGGATCTCGGCACTACCATCAACTTCGACGTCGTCTCGGCCAACGCCGAATATCTCGGCGGCATGATCTGCCCCGGCATCGGCATGTCCATCAGCGGCCTCTTCGCCAAGACCGCGCGGCTCCCCATGGTCGACTTCCGCGCGCCAGCCCGCCTCATCGGCAAGAACACGGTGAACAGCATGCAGTCGGGCCTCTACTACGGTTTCGTCGGGATGATCGACGGCATCTGCGAGCGCGTTGTTAGCGAGCTCGGACCCAAGACCAAACTGGTCGCCACCGGTGGACAGGGGCGTCTCATCGCCTCGGCGTCGCGCTACGTAACCGAAGTCAACGAAGACTTGACGCTCGAGGGCCTGGAAATCATATGGCGCCGGAACCAGAAGAAGTAGGCTGGCCGGCGAACTACTTCAACTATTTCACCGAGGTTGAGGAACATTTTCAAAAAGCGCGCGGCACCCACCTGTTCCTGATGTCGCCGCTCGACTGGGCGCTGGTCGAAACCTGGAAAAACGCCGGCGTACCGCTGACTGCCGTCTTGCGCGGCATCGACCTGGCCTTCGAAAAATGGCGCGCCAAGAAGAACCGTATCCAAAACGTGAACTCGGTGGCCTTCTGCGCGCAGGCGGTCCTGACCGAAGCGCAAGCCATGGCGGGCGTCGCTCCACCGCCCGGGTCCGCGAAAGAATCCGCCGCCCCATTCAGCCTCGAAGACTTGCAACGTTACCTGCGCAACAATGTCGCGCCTCTCGGCGCCGTGGCCGGGTTCGAAGAAGTCGCCGCGTCCCTGGAAAAACTGGCGGACGAATCCGCCACGATGTACCACGACCTGGAAGAACTGGAACGCCGCCTCACCGCGCTCGAAGACAAAATGATCGCCATCGCGCGCACGCGCCAGACCGACGACGACCTCCTCCGCGCCCGCAGAGAACTCGACCTCCAACTCCGCCCCTACCGCGGCAAGATGACCGCCGACCAGCTCACCATGCTCGAAAAACAATACCTGGACCGCCACCTGCTGGAATCCGCCGCCCTCCCCCGCCTAAGCCTCTTCTACCTCCGCTAAACCGGGGACAGACGGAACGTTTCCGCACAAACCGGGGACAGACGGAACGTTTCCTGTGCCAAAGTGGCACGGATCGTCCGCGCTCCCACACGCTTTCCCATCAAGCTGCCCACGTTTTCTTCCGATAAGACAAGTGGCACAAAAACTGCTATTAAAGAAGTAGAGGGAGTTGTAGCGATGTCCGAAACGGGGTTGTGGAAGCGGTTGGCGCTCTTGATTAGCGGCGGGACTCTAGTCACGTTTGGCGTGACCGGCCGCAGGTCCCCCACCGGACGCATCTTCCTGGTTACCACCGGCGGCCTATTGCTCGGCGTCCTAGCCAGCGAGTTTCTTCCCCGCGCGGATCGCGAACCAGCCTTCGACCTGGTGAGCGAAGCATCGCTCGAATCGTTCCCCGCCAGCGACCCTCCCGGCTGGGTTCTCGGTGTCGGCGCCTAGACAGTAACCGTTACTTTTCAATCACTTCCCCCCCCTCGTAAGCGCCATACCCATACCCTCGCGTCTAATCGATATGAAAGACGAACGCGAGATTCCAGTCAGCGATACCGACGAGCTCTCCGTCGCGGGTGGCCATCAAGCCGATCACACCCGCCGATTGTCCGACTACAAAACCACCAACGCACCCCTCTCCGCCGTCGAAATCGAGCATCGACTCACCCACCCATAGCCGCCTCATGAAACCGACGACGTCGACGAGATCGTGCCGCTCCCGGAAGAGGTTCTGGTGGCAAATTCGCGCTGATCGTGGAGCAAAGTTTATACTGTGACCAATGAGTCGCCTGGACTCGACATGTGGGGCCGTTCTGCTCTTCGTCGTCGGATCTTGTCTCCACGCCCAGCCTACGCCGAAGCGTCCGCCCATCATCGGCGTGGCGCACATCGGACTCAAGACCGACAACCTCGACGCCGCCCGCGCCTTCTACGGACGCGACCTCGGGTTCGCCGAAGCGTTCACCCTAGACAAGCCCACCGGCGGCCTGATGTTAACGTATTTTAAGGTCAACGACCATCAGTACATCGAAATCTTCCCGGAATTGAAAAGCGAAACCGAGGACCGCCTCTCGCACATCGCCTTCGAAACTACCGATGCGCGCCACCTTCGCGATTACCTGGCCAGCCGCGGCGTCAAGGTCCCCGAAGCATTGAAGCCCGGCCTGGACGGAAACCTGAGCATGATGATCAAGGACCCCGACGGCCACAACGTCGAATTCGTCCAATACATGCCCGGATCGCTACATACTCGCAACTTCGGCAAGTCGCTTCCCCCGACGCGCGTTTCCGAGCGGATAATCCACGTCGGCGTGACCGTTGCCGACCGCGTCGCAGCCGATCAATTCTACAAAGACATTCTGGGCTTTGGCGAAATGTGGCACGGCGGCCGCACCGACGATCGTACCGATTGGGTGGACATGCGCGTCCCCGAAGGCACCGACTGGCTCGAGTACATGCTCAACGTCCGCAATCCGACGCCAAAGACGCTCGGCGTGATGCATCACTTGGCGCTAGGCGTCCCCAATGTAGCGGTTTCCTACAAGTCGCTACTCGATCGCGGCGTCAAAGTACCCGGCGAGCCAAAGATCGGCCGCGACGGCAAGTGGGAACTGAATCTCTACGACCCAAATCACACGCGCGCGGAACTGATGGAGCCGAAGCCGGTCCAAACCCCGTGTTGCGCGCCGATGAAATAATCATCGGCGTACCCTGTGGCGCACGCTCGTGTCGACACCAGGGGTTTCCTGTCGCACATAATTCTTTACAACGCCGGACCTTGTCAAGGATGACCTCATCTGAGGCTTTCCAAACAAACGGCGCCAATCTGGTCTTCGAGAATCGAACTCGGGGCGTGCACCTTCTCTGGATTCCATCGGGCCAGGATGGCTAAAGCCTGCTAGGTGGGGCGGACGCCCTCGTCCGCGTCGGACCCCTTGGTCCGACTCTCCCATGCACGCAAGAAACGGACTCCAACGAGCCCAGCCTTGTCGATGCACATGAGGTTCCCCAACTCGGCTTGGCGCTCGAAGAATCCGCCAAAAAGATCCTGGCGGGCGAAAAGTCATTTTCCCACCCGGCGCGTGGCGCTCCCGGCTGTAGTGGATGTTCTGCGACCCGCGCTTACCTCGCCGTCTAAAGGCGCTCGCCTCCTAACTACCGCACCGTCTCCACCGCATAAGCCCCGAACACTTCATCGGCTCAACAGCGTCATGCCCTCTTCCACCGCCTGTGCAATCAACAACCGACAGCAGCCTCACCGGTCAAAAACCCGGTCCATTTTTTCATCGGAGAGCGGAGCATCCCAACCCGGCTCAAACCGAATCAATCCCGACGCGCTTCCCAACGCCGGACGCTCCGAATCGACCACTGCCTAACCCTCTCGGCACCTCTTTGCACTACCCCCAGCCCACCCACCGACCCAAGCAAAACCCAATTAAACACCGGCCACTGTACTGCGCTTTAGTTCACCGAACGGTTTACTCGGTGTTCGCGGCGTCCGGCAGTTTCCCGCTCCCCGACCGTGCAGCGCCGCGAAACCGAGCAAATGGGGTTCTGTAGGAGAACAAATATGACCGACACAATCGCTCCCAACGGCCACGACACCACTCGTCAGACCAAAGCCAATCAAGCCAATTCCAAACTATCCACCGGCCCCAAAACCGAAGCCGGCAAAGCGCGCTCTGCCCAGAACGCCCTCCAGCACGGCCTAACCGCCCGCGCCATCGTCCTCCCCACCGAAGACCCCGCCGCCTTCGAGTCCCACATCCAGAAACTCCTCGACGAATATCAACCAAAGACCCCCACCGAAGCCGACTTGGTCAAAGCCCTGGCCGGCGCCACCTGGCACCTCCACCGCATCGACAAAATCGAAATCGCCCTCTTCTCCGAAGCCCAGCAAGACTCCGACCTCACCCGCCAATTCCGCTCCCTAGCCATCCTCAGCATGCACCGCCATCGCCTCTCCCGCCAGTGCGAACTCACCCGCAAAGAACTCCGCGACCTGCAAAGCGATCGCCGCCACGCCGAAAAGCAACAAATGGAAAAAGCCGCCGACCTCCTCGAAATGGATAAAGAAAAAGGAGTTCCCTTCGATCCAGTCGACAATGGCTTCGTTTTCTCAACAACAGAAATCGAAACCTACATCCGCCGCCGCGACCGCGCCGAGGAGGCCAAGGACGCTATGATCGAGCGCGAGTACCGCCGCAACCACCCAGACGAAGACGAGGACGATGAAGAATAAGAAGAAGACGGCCCGAAGGGCATTCCACCTTCCTCGAATTCGGCGGCGCGCAGCGCCGCATTCTTGAATTCCTCGAATTCCCTCCCCCCAGGAATTCCTCGAATTCCCTCCCTGAGGTTGCTACAATACAATTTTCAGCAAAAACCCCATGAAACACACCCCCCTCGCCCTAGCCCTGGCCACGCTCTGCCTCCCTGCGTTCGCCCAGCAACGGGAAAAAGACCCGAAAGCTCGGTCCTCCGCCATCGCACACACACACTCGCTTTGAAACGTATTCTGTTCGGTTACTGCTTCGAGCGATCGCCACGGACGTCGTTGACAGCCCTGCTGATTGCTTTGATGATCGGCTCACCGCGCTGCGCATCTTCCGTGAGAACCAGCTCTCCACGCGTCGAAAGCGCGGCCAAGTGCGGCTGCAGCTGATGAGACCAGTAGCCGTTGAAGGCGTCGGCGGCTTGCTGATATGGTGCGCCAGGAGGTGCTGGAAATGGCCTTGAGCTTGCCAGCACAACTAGCGGGCGATCACCAAAATTTCCGGTGGCACGCACCTCGGCTGTGACCTCTTCCAGGTCGCATCCCTCTCCCCCTCGTACCGTCCCCGGATTCTTCGACAGAAAACTCAGCTCACGCTGCTGATCAGGGCGAAGGTTTTCCATTCCAAATGGTTGGCCTGAACCCGGGTTCCCCATCAAGCGGAGCAAGCCTACATTCAGCAACATCGGGGCTGCCACTTCACAACCGAACTTCCTGATGAAGGACGGCACCGACGCCAGCGGCCCTTTCATGTATGCGGGAGTATGCGCAAACGCGTCTGGATCCGACGCTGAAACCAGAACCGCACCGGCTACCTCGTCCGGATAGAGTCCGTTATAAACACGAATGTTAAACCCCGCAACACTTGCGCCAACTAGTACGTACGGCGGCGCGATATTGGCAGCCTGCAAGAGCGCGTGGAGATCCTTCGCCACGGCTTTGGGAGTCCGCGGCATGGGGCCCGGATCGCTCCACCCATAGGCTGCGCGATCGTACCAGCAGGCGCGAGTCAGCTTCGCAATCGCAGGCTGAATGGTAATCCAGCTGTAGCCCGCCGTATGACCGCCGCTATCGAACACCACAGTGGGATCGCCCTCGCCAGAACAAAAAATATTGAGTTTACGACCTCCGATATCAACTGATCGCCCAATTTGTGGGTACCGGCTTCGGTCTCGACGCCGCCCAATCTGCTCGTAGAGCGTTCCGGCAAGCGCTAGGAGCAAAATGAAGCACGCAAAGATCTTCAAGGCCAGCGCTAATCTCTGTCTTACGCGCAAAAACGCCATTAGCACCCCCACTGGAGCCGGTCAGAAATGATCCCACCGTCCCCTACCCAGTCTTCGAACGTGTAATACACCCTCAGCGCCGCCTCAGCGGGCTCGCTTCAGCTCTACGGTTCCGTGCTCGGTCTCGTTCCCCATGGTTCGCGTCATCGCGCCTTTCAGCGTGTCTTCTTCGACTCTCAATTCGAAGTGAAGTACGCCGCCGTGTGGGCCGGTCACTTGAAATGTCATCTTGCTGCCTTCCACCCGCCCGCTCTCGATAGGAGATTGCTGGTCTTCGGACGGCCCAAAGCTGCCGCGCAGTGACGCCCCATCGACCTTTAAGATCAGCGTCACCTGTAAAGTTTGATCGGGAACACTCACCGTTCCCGACCATTTACCGCTGAGATCCGCCGCGCCGAGCGGCAGAAGTGCCAACAGCAGCGCCGTAATGGAGCACAGGTTCCTACGCATCATATCCGCCTTCCGATGAAATTTCTGAGCCACAGTGTGAGAGCGATTACGCTGCACATAACCCCACCCAGCACCCCGGTTGCGATGTAGATGAGCCGTGTCAAATCGAGCCGGTCGACACCGGCGTCCAGGCCAGCGCGCGAGACGGCGTGCATTCGCCAAACCAGCATGTGGCCGAAGCCGCCGAGAACCAACTGAATCAGCCCGCCCGCCGCCGCCACCGCGACCTTCCACGCGCCGGAGCGCAACAGCCATTGGCGCGCCAAGGAGATCAGCACGTCCGACAAGAGCAGAGTCACCGCTTCCGTGCCGTGCGTCTCGTCGAAGATCCAGAGCATCTCGTCCGCAAACTGCCGTCGGAACGCGGACGGGTGCAGCCACAACAGCCCCCGATAGACGATACGGGTCACGTCGCCCTCCGTGGGTTTCCTCGCAGATGGATTCGCGCTCGGCGGATCACCGAATCCAACCGCTCCACTTCCGCCGTAAGGAGCCCACGGCCGAAACGCGTCAGGCGGTAATAGCGTCGCCGTGGATCGTCATCACGCGCGCGGGTGGACGCGGCCTCGACGATGCCCTGCCCCATCAGCCTCTGCAGGTTGTCGTACAAAGTTCCCGGCCCAATCCGGTAATTCCCCTCCGACTCCCGTGCCACCTCCTGCATAATTCCGTAGCCGTGCCGGTCCTCACTCGCCAATGCCAGCAGGATGTGCATCGCAGGCGGCGACAGCGGAAGGAACGAACTGTAGTCCTCGGGCATACTCGGTTTTTGTTATATCGGATTCCGAGCGAGTTGTCAACGAGGATGCAGGCCGAGTGCCCATAGCGCCGCCTCAACTCACGTTGCAGCGAGGGCGAATCGTTAGTCATCAGCAAATTGCGCCTCAGCGACGCTTCTTCAGCGGCAACCCCGGCTTTGTGCGGCCCAGCGCCTGAATCTGGCTTTTCTCGTCCACTGAGCACGATCACGTGCTCGGGAGGACTCAGTAGAGCCGGACGACATCGGTAAGCTTCTCGGAGAACTGTGGATCGTTTGCTGAGCCTGAAGGTCCGCGACAAGTATGGGGTCAGACCGTTGGCAGGCCAGGTATCGAGTACGGCACGCTAACGCCCGAGGTCGAGGTGCCGCCGGCGTTCTTTGGTGGGCGGCTGCTCCTCGACGGCATATGCCGCGCGGCGCAAGGTTCTCTGGTATTCACCCAGCCACCCGCCCCACCCATCCTCACTCGGGACAATCCCGCTGTTCGTAAGACGTTGGGCCTCAGCGCGAAAGTAGTGTCGGCTCGTGAGAAGGGCATTGGCGTCTCCAAACTCCTTAATATCGGTGATCGCCCCGGCATCCGCCGACAATATCCTTCGCAGTTTAACGAACGAGTTTGTTCGGAGCTGGCCCTGACTGCGCGCCGCCTCCATTTCCGGCGTGTACTGGACGAAGTGAATTTGACCATCGGTTCCTTCCAGCATTAGATAATTCCGGCCCGAGAAGTCGTCCTCGCCATGGACCAAAATCCGGCCCTGAACTCCGTCAGATACTCCTGCCACTGAAGGACCCGGATCGGCAAGCGCTCGTCAGAAGCGAGCACCCCGTGGGCAGAAATCATCTTCTGGCGATCATTGGTTCGTTGCATCGCCCTCAAAATCGATTCGAAATTCCGCTGCACTCGCCACCGCCCCGGAGTACTTTGAGTTGCCAAACCCATGCTTTCCAGGAACGCGAGGCGGCTTACAACGTGCTGTTCGCGAAGCTGAGCCACGTCACGTTCACCCCCGCCGACATTCGTTTGCAGCATCTGTATCGCCTGCCAGGAGGCAGCGGATCGCGCGAGCAGCGGCCCGGGGATCGCGGCGGAGATGCAGTTGGTGGATGCCGCCTGACATGACACCGTCTTTCTTAGCCAAGGCCTCGCCACCCATGAACGCAGCAGCCCCTGAAGCGCGGGCGCACGTCGAGTTGCGCCAGTTGGTCTGGCGTTTCTGGTTGCCGTCCGCGCTCATTGCGGGCCCCGTGGGGATCGCCACCATGATTGCTCATTGGATACAGCCATTGCGCTAAAGCGGCCGCGTTATGATCAAAGCTCGCCCGCCGCTCGGCGCAACCAGTATCCCGCAGTTCTTGTAGGGGCGATTGCCGTGCTGTACCTGGCTCGTCAAATCCTCATTCCCCTTGCCTTCGCCATCACTCTCACGTTGCTACTGTCTCCCGCCGTGTATTGGCTGCGGAAGGTACATCTGGGCCGTGTCCCGTCGGCGCTCCTGGTGATGGTTGTCTCGATTGCGGCCGCGGGTGGGATCAGTTGGGTGATTTTCAATCAACTGATCGAGGTAGTGAACGAGCTTCCGCGATACCAGCAAAACATCCATGACAAGATCGTGCGATGCGCACTCCTGGCAAAGGCGCGCTGGGACGCGCCGCCGCAAGCGTCAAGGAGATTGGCCAGGAACTTTCCAGCCCTCCCTCGCCGGCCGCTTCGGCAACTCCCAACAGCTTTGGGGTGAGGCGCAACTCGCAGAATTCGTCCAACCGTCCTCTTCCGGTACAAGTTGTCGAAGACGCACCGACAGAACTTCAGTATTTGCGCGATCTCACCAAGCCCTTTCTGTCGCCCCTGGGAATAATCGTGCTGATTTTCACCGTGTTCCTGCTGATCGAACAAGACGACCTGCGAAACCGGCTCTTCCGTCTTGCGGGACTGGACCGGCTGAACGTGATGACACAGGCCGTGGACGACGCGACGCGGCGAGTGAGCCGCTATTTGACCTTGCAACTTCTGGTGAACGCCGGCTTTGGCGGCCTCTGTGGAATTGGCTTGTACCTGATCGGCGTCCCCTATGCGGCACTGTGGGGAGCGGTGGCGGGAATTCTGCGCATCGTGCCCTACGCCGGGTCGCTGGTGGCAGCATTGTTGCCCTTGCTGCTCTCGCTCGCGGTTTTCGATCACTGGATGCCCCCGCTATTGGTGTTCCTGTTGTTTGCCACGCTGGAACTGGTGACCGGCAATCTGGTGGAACCGTGGCTCTATGGGATACACACGGGAATTTCCGCACTGGCGCTTCTTCTCACCACAGTGTTTTGGACTGCTCTGTGGGGGCCGGCGGGCCTGATTCTGGCGACGCCACTCACGGTGTGCGTAGTGGTGTTAGGGCGTCATGTTCCGCACTTGTCGTTCCTGCATATACTGCTCGGCGATCAGCCGGCCCTGGTTGCGGAGGCGCACCTTTATCAACGCCTGCTGGCAATGGACGACCATCAGGCGCGAGCCGTAGCCGATGTCTATCTGAACGATCACTCCCTGGTTGAGCTGTACGATTCGGTGATTATACCGGCTCTCACCATGGCCGAGCAGGATCGCCACAAGGGTGCGCTCGACACCACTCGCGAGGAATTCCTTTTCCTGAGCGTCAAGGAGATGCTGGCCGAATTCTCGGAAAAGACAGCGAGGCCCGAGCCGGGCCAAGCGGACAGCGCTGGGGACCTCGTTGACGCGAGACCGCTCGCGGCATTTGACACGCGGGTATTCTGTCTTCCCGCCAGCGATGAAGCGGACGAGATCGCCGCGGCAATGTTGGCCCAACTGCTGGAACAGCGCGGCTGTACGGCTCTTGCGTTTCCTCTTGATTTTTCGCTGGAACACGTGGTGGGGCTGGTGGAACCATCCGAAACGGATGTGTTCTTTATTTCCGCGCTACCGCCCTTCGCGTTTGGGCGCGCCAGAACTCTCAGCCGGCAGATTCAGCTCCGGTTTCCTCGGACCAGGACGGTGATTGGGGTGTGGGGATTCAGCGGCGACGCACAGCGGGCTTTGCAGCGTTTTCACCCATCGCGTCCCTACGGGCTGGTGGCGAGTCTCGCGAGCGCGGTCCAGCTCATCATGGACGCAGAACTGGCAGCGTCGATAGAGAGTCCTGGCGAAGTCGTCCTTGACAAACACGCGCACTTAACTTTAACTGGTTAATGTCTGAGCACATCCGCCCATTCTGCAGATGATCTGAACTACATCAGGTTATCCCAATCTCCCTCCTTAGCCAACCGAAACATCGATCCGAAGTCCTTAGGAGGACCAAAATGCATCGTTTTATGATTCTGAGCGGGTTCCTGCTGGGCGCTGCCTTGCTTGCTCCGGTGGCAGTGTTGGCCGACGACCATCATGACAAGCGCTACTACGATCGGGACCACAAAGATTACCTCCAGTGGAACGGCGACGAAGATCGCGCTTACCGCGTTTACCTCGGCGAGCAGCACCGCGACTATCGCGAGTTCTCCAGAGAGAAGCGCAATCGGCAGACGGAATACTTCCGGTGGCGCCACGAACATCCAAATTCGATGATTTTCAAAGTCGAGGTCGGTAGATAGTTGGGACGTCGTTCCGGGATGCATCGGGGCTCACCAAGTCCCGCCTCCTGGAACAGGACAAA
>DASQGY010000111.1:0-91528 GCA_035632375.1 Bryobacteraceae bacterium
CACGCACTCGTGCGTGCCGCGTCGCCACTCATGGCGACGCCCGGCCCCCGGCACACTGTCTAGACCCGGCCAAGGTGTCGAGAAGAGTCTCGACACGGCACGCACGAGTGCGTGCGCTACATCGCCATGCCACGTTTGAAAAACGCGGACTAACTGTGTGCCTGACATGAGTCGAGGGTAGCGCCGCCACACGAGTTACACTGGCGCATATGAGGCGAGCCGCTTTCCTCCTAATAACGGCGATAGCCGCGCTCGCCCAACCGCAATACGACCTCTTGATTAAAGGCGGCCGCGTCATTGACGCCAAGAACCGCATCAGCGCCGTCCGCGATGTGGCCATCCGCGACCACAAGATTGCCGAAGTCGCGGCGAGCATCCCGCCGTCCAAAGCCTTTAAGACAATCGACGCCACCGGCTTGTACGTAACCCCCGGCCTCATCGACATCCACATGCACGTCTACGCCGGCACCGGACAGCGCGCCGCATATTCCGGCGATCTCAGCCTTTATCCCGATGGCTTCACCTTCCGCAATGGCGTCACCACGGTAGCCGACGCCGGCAGCTCCGGCTGGACCAATTTTCCGGATTTCAAGGATCGCGTCATCGACCGCTCGAAGACCCGCGTCCTCGCTTTTCTGAACATCGTCGGACACGGTATGGGCGGCGGCAATGTCGAGCAAAATGTCGACGACATGGACCCTCAAGCGACCGCTCAACTGGCCCAGCGCTATCCCGGCGTCGTGATCGGCATCAAGACCGCGCACTTCGCCGGGCCCGAGTGGGTGGCAGTGGACCGCGCCGTCGAGGCTGGAAAAATCGCCGGCGTGCCTGTCATGGTCGACTTCGGAACCTTCCGCCCGGAGCGGCCCTACCAGGATCTGGTGCTGCAACATCTCCGGCCCGGCGATATTTCCACCCACATGTACCTGGGCGCTGTGCCGATGCTCGATGACGCAGGCCGCCTGCTCCCCTATCTCGCGGAAGCGCGCAAACGCGGCGTCATCTTCGACGTCGGCCATGGCGCGGGCAGCTTTCTTTTTCGCCAGGCCGTTCCCGCAGTCAAGCAGGGCTTCCCTCCCGATTCCATTTCCACCGACCTCCATGTCAGCGGCATGAACGGCAGCCTGAAAGACATTTTGAACGTGATGTCGAAATTCCTGAACATGGGCGAAAGCATGGACCAGGTGATCGCGCAGTCCACTTGGAACCCGGTCCGCGAGATCAAGATGGAGAATCTCGGCAACCTCAGTGTAGGCGCTCCCGCCGACATTGCCGTCCTGCGCTTAAAGCGGGGGCAGTTTGGTTTCGTCGATATCAATGGCGCGCGAATGAAAGGGACGCAGAAGCTGGAGTGCGAGCTGACCGTACGCGATGGCCTGGTGGTCTACGATCTCAACGGCATCTCGCGCGACGATTGGAAAACGCTCGGCCCCAATTACAAAGCACAAGGAGACAACCGGTGGGATGGCACAATCAACGCCACCGTTCGCTCTCGAAAATAAGGAGAAGGAATCATGCAAAAAGATAACCGCCGCAAGCTTTTGAAAACCGCGGTAGCCGCCGTGGCCGCCACCGGCGCGGCACAAGCCCAGACCGCGCCTTCGAAGAAAGCTCACTACACGGGCGCGAAGCCCACTAAGACGCCCCTGTTCTCCAGCGCGATCTCATACGGCAACCTGCTATTCCTCGCCGGTATCGGCGCGCACTTTGAAGGCGATATCAAAGCGCACACCAACCACGTCCTGGATGAGATCGAGAAGCAGCTCAAGAACGCCGGCTCCTCCATGGAAAAGGTCCTGAAGGTGAGCGTGTTTCTCGACAACCTGGAAGACTACAAGGCCATGAACGACGTATATCTCGGCCGTTTCGGCGACACTCCGCCGGTGCGCACCACGGTCGCGCCCGCGGGCGGCATCCCCGGCGATTCGCTGGTGGAGATGGACGTCATCGCCTACATCTAATAATTGTGACGCCGTCAGTGTTAGTGCACAGAGGCAGCGAAATGTGGGGCTGGATGACATCCTGCGCCGGCTTGTCAAGCCGGCTCTCGATCCGTCCGAGCCACGCCCAGGCAGGTAATCCTGCCCCACGTTCCGAACTGGTGCACAAGATGGTAATGACTGTGTCTAGAAAGGAGCTCTGATCCATGAATCCGTTTCGCAACATCACGCGCCGCACACTCTTCCGCACCACCAGCCTGCTGGCCGCCGGCGGATTTCTGCCATCGCAACACCGCGCCGCCGCACCAGCCACCAAGGAACTCCAACTCGGCCCCACCTTATACGAATCCATCGGCGTCACCCCGCTCGTGAATTGCAAAGGCACCTTCACCATCATCACCGGATCACAAACGCTGCCCGAAGTGAAACGCGCCATGGACGAAGCCTCGCGCCACTACGTCCACATGGACGAACTGATGAACGCCGTCAGCCCGCGCCTGGCCGAGCTCACGAAATCCGAATGGGGCATCGTAACCGCGGGATGCGCCGCCGCCCTCACCCACGCCACCGCCGCCTGCATCGCCGGCGCCGATCCGGAGAAGATGCAGCGGCTCCCCAACCTGGACGGCCTCAAGAACGAAGTGATCATTCCGCGCCATTCACGCAACGTGTACGATCATGCCGTGCGCATGCTCGGCGTGAAGATCGTCGAGGTGGATTCCACCGCGGAATTGGAATCGGCCATCAACCCGAAGACGGCGATGATCATGATCATGTCTTCTCCGCACTCAGCAGCCGGCCCGCTCAGCACGGAGAATATTGCCAAGGTCGCCCGCAGGAAACAAGTCCCCATCATCGTCGATGCCGCCGCCGAGTTTCTCACCATTCCCAGCATCCACTTGCAGCAGGGCGCAGACATGGTCGCCTACAGCGGCGGCAAATGCCTCCGTGGACCACAAAGCGCCGGCCTGCTGCTGGGCCAAAAGGATCTGCTGCAAGCCGCCTGGATCAACAGCGCGCCGCATCACGCCTTTGGCCGCTCGCTCAAAGTGGGCAAGGAAGAAATCATGGGCATGCTCGCCGCCGTGGAGATGTGGGTGAAGCGCGATCACAAAGCGGAATGGGGGCAATGGGAGTCGTGGCTAACATACATCGATACCAGCGTGACCAAGGTCGCGGGCGTCTCCACCCAGTTGCTGCTGCCCGAGGACCTTTCGAACCGCGCGCCGGAGCTCCTCATAAAATGGGACGCCGCATCCATCGGCATCACCGGCAAAGAAGTCGAGGAGATTCTGCTCAAAGGCCGTCCGCGCATCGTACTCGCCGGATCTACCGGCGTTCGCCCCGATCAAATGGCCAGTTCCGTCACCATCATGCCCTACATGATGATGCCCGACGATTACAAAATCGCCGCGCAGGCGCTGTACTCCGTGCTTTCCAAACCGCCGAAAATCGACGCGCCACATCGCTCAACAGGAGAACCCGCATCCGTCGCCGGCGAATGGACGGTGCACATCGAATACACGCGCGGCGCATCCACTCACAAGCTAACCATCGCCCAATCGCAGAACACCTTGATCGGAACGCACACCGGCGAAACACTCAGCGGCCCACTCCACGGCGCCATCTACGGCACCGAAGCCCACTTCACCAGCTCACACAAAATCGAAGGAACATCCATCAACTACACCTTCCGCGGCACAGCAACAACGAACAAGATGAGCGGAACAGTTTCCCTAGGCGAATACGGCCAAGCAACCTGGACCGCCACAAAGAAAAGCTAGTCTAGTCGGGATCGCCACCTGCCGCCTGCGTCCTGCCGCCTGCCACCTTCTGGATTGTGGCTCCTGTCTCCTGGATTCCATCCAGGCACCCAGTTCTCGCCCCGTTTGCCTTATAATCGAGCCAGTTCCACATTGGGAGGCGCGATGCCGGCGAGTGGTTGGCGAAGGTTGATCTATTGCCTGTTCACCGCGCTAGTGTGTCCCAGCTTGCCTGCGGCCGAGGTCAGCTACTTCCGCGATATTTGGCCCATCATCCAGCGGCAGTGCCAGGGTTGCCATCAGCCGAATATCAAGTCTTCGAACCTCGATTTGACAACCTATGCCGGTCTTAAAGCCGGCGGCCGGCGCGGACCTGGAACCGAAACACTGCTGAAGTATCTCACCGGCGAGAACAAGCCGCAGATGCCGCTAGGCCAGTCTCCGCTGCTGGCCTCGCAGATCGATTTGTTTCATGCCTGGATCGCCGCGGGTGCGAAGGACGACACTCCGGCCGAAGTCCGCTCAGACCTACTGCTCGACAAGCCGATCGTCTATACGCTTCCGCCGGTGATCAATGCGCTCGCGTTCTCGCCCGATGGCAAACTGCTCGCTGTGTCCGGAAATCGCGAAGTGCTGCTGCACTCCGTCGATGGTTCCGCGCCTCCACGGCGGCTCGCCGGTCTTTCCGATCGGATTCTCTCGATCGCATTTTCCAGGGACGGTTCTACTTTAGTGGCGGCCGGAGGCACGCCCGCCCGCTTCGGCGAGATTCAAATCTGGGATGCCGCCTCCGGGAAGCTGCGCCGCTCCGCAACTCTAACCGGCGACACTGTCTTCGGCGTTTCCATTTCGCCGGATGCGTCGAGAATAGCCGCCGGTTGCACCGACAACTCGGTGCGCATATTGGATGCGGCCACTGGCAAGGAATTATTCAAAATCGGCAATCACGAAAATTGGGTTCTTGGCACAGTGTTCAGCCACGATGGCAAGCGTATTGTTTCTGTGGGCCGCGACCGAGCCGCCAAACTCACCGATGCAACAACGGGCGCGTTTCTCGAAAACTTGAACCTGCTGCGCGGCGAGCTGGCTGCTATCGCGCGCCATCCATCGAAAGACGTCGTGGTGATTGGCGGTGAGGACCGGACGCCTTACATCTACATGATGGATCGCCCGAAGAATATGAAGATCGCCGACGATACCACGCTCATCCGAAAACTCGATCGCCAGGATGGGATAATCGCGGCGCTGGCCTGGTCGCCGGACGGGGCGCTGATCGCAGTGGGCGGAGCGTCGCCCGAAGTCACGGTCTACGACGCAGAATCCGGTCACCGCGTGTCGGCGTGCAAGGGGCACCAGGCAGGCATCTATACAGTCGCGTTTAGCCCGGATGGACAGACGCTCGCTACCGGCGGATTTGATGGGCAAGTGCGGCTCTATCGCGCCAAGACTGGCGAGTTGGTGAAGGCGTTCGTTCCGGTGCCGATCGCGAGCGCAACCGGAGGCCAGCAATGAGAAGGGGCGCATGGCTGCTAGCCTTGTGCTGTGCTGCCTATGCAGGCGCGCCGGTTATCACCGAACTCCAACCGCGCGGTGCGGAGCGTGGCCACTCGTTCACGCTTACTATTACTGGCCGAAATCTCGCCGCCGACGCCCGCATCGCCTCCACCCTGCCCGCTTCGTTCACGCCCGTCAACGCAGCACAGAAGATGGATGGGATGTCGGGCGCCATCGCATTTCTGGTGGAGCCGAGACCGGATGTTGCGCCCGGCCTATATCCCATCCGCGTCGAGTCGTCCAAAGGGATTTCGAACGTTCTGCTGTTCACCATCGGAACATTTCCCGAGGTCGCCGAGGAGGAGTCGCTTCCCTACTCGCGGCCCAACCGCAACGATTCCATCGAAACAGCGCAGCCCATCCAGTCGACGCCCGTCACAGTGAACGGCACACTGCGCGGTCCGGAGCGCGATGTCTTCCGCGTCTACGGCAAAGCGGGCGAGCGCCGGGTTTTCGAAATTGAAGCGCGGCGTTGTGGCTCCGCCATCGATCCCGTGCTGCGAATCTTGGACGGTAGCGGAAAGCAACTCGCACGGAGCGACGACGCGCCTGGCGCGGGCCTGGATCCCAGGATCGACTTCACTTTCCCCCACGAAGGCAATTACTATGTCGAAGTTCACGACGCACGCTTCAGCCGTCAGGCGCAGAATTTCTATCGACTGAAGATGGGCGCCTACGCGTATGCGGACGGGATCTTCCCGCTGGGTGGCAAGCGTGGCGAAACTACTGAGGTCTCTTTCTTCGGCGCCGGTTTGAAGGCAGCAGTGAAGACAACAGTGGATCTCAAGAAGCTCGCGCCGGAGTCCGGATTTGCCACCGTTTCGCTCCCCGTTTCGCTCCCCGATTCGCCCACTCTTCCAATGCTGTTCGCGGTGAGCGATTTGCCGGAGCTTATCGCACCTTTCAGCGGTGAGTTGCCGGTGCCCAGTGTCATGAATGGCCGATTGCTGAAGCCCGGCCAGATTGATCGATACCGGCTCAAAGTCCAACCCGGCGAGAATCTGCTGTTTGAATTGCAGGCCCGCGAGCTTGGCACATCGCGCCTCGAAGGCATCGTCACGATCTACGATTCGAACGGCAAGAAGCTCGACTCAGCGGGCGACAAACCGCTTGCCGAGGACGTGTTCGCGGTCCAGGGAACCAGCCGCACCAGCAACGACCCGTATCTGAATTTCACTGTGCCGAAGGATCTGCGCGAAATTACGGTTGCGGTGGAGGATCTAGCCGAGCGCGGCGGCCCGCTGTACGGCTACCGCTTGATCACTCGCCGGGAAGCAGAGGATTTTCAACTGGCCACGTCTTCGCCGTATCTCAACATCCCCGCCGGAGGTACCGCGCTTCTCAACGTGGTCGCGGACCGGCGCGGCTATGACGGCCCCATCCAACTCACCATTCCGAATCTTCCCAAGGGCATGCATGTGGAAGGTGGATTCATCCCGCGCGAATATGTCGACGCAAGCAATGCACGAACATTCAACCGCCGCGGCACGCTGACCATCACCGCAGACCCGGACGCCGAATTGCCGCCAATTCCGCTCCAGGCTTGGGGCGAGGGTCAGATGTCCAATGGAAAAGCGCTTCGGCGCAGAGCTCGCGGGCCTGGCATTGTTGTCGGCGTTGCCGGCGCAACCGATCAGGGTGTCGTGGATCGCCAGCGCTCCGTGACCGCTCCATGGCTCGGCCTTGAGCTGCCCGCGGCGATTGCCGAACCGCCAGCCGGAACGCTCCAAGTGAAGCAGACTAACTTCAAAAAGCTGGACGAAGGCGGCCGCTACGAATTTGAGTATGTCTGGAACCTTCGGACAGGCACGCCGGTGCGCAACGTGAATGTCGAAGTGGTTGGAGCGCGCGATATCCGCGTAATTGAAATAAAGCGCGCCGGAAAGGGCGGTACTTTCGCCGTTACCACTACCAAGGCCACCGATCCAGCCAAGTACGATCTGTATATTACCGGCCGGCTAAATACCGACAGCGGCGAAGAAACCATCGTCTCGCGCCCGATTCCATTTGAAGTAAGTGAAGGAACCGCCAAATGAAACCGAATCAATGGCATCGAAATTGTGGGGCGGACCCCCTGGTCCGCGGCCGACGCCCCCGTCGGCCTGTTCGGGTTTGCGACGATGCTTCTCATGCGAAGATACTTATGACGCTCCATGTAACACTCGGTGCATTGCTCTTCTCGACAACGCTCTTCTGCGCGGAGATTCCCAGAGTGAATTTCCTGCGCGACGTTGCCCCCATTCTCAACAAAGTCGGCTGCACCAACGGCACCTGCCACGGCGCGGCGAAGGGCAAGAACGGATTCAAGCTGTCGCTGCGCGGCTACGATCCCCAGTTCGATTACGAGGCCCTGCTCTACGATCTGGGAAGCCGCCGCTTCAATCGCGCCGACCCGGGTCGCAGCCTGATGCTCACCAAGCCCACCCAGCAAGTGGCGCACGAAGGCGGGCTTCGCTTCGACATCAACTCCGGCTACTACAAGATCATCTACAACTGGATTGCACAAGGCGTCCCATTCGGCGATCCTGCCGCGGACTCCGTTAGCAAGCTGGAGGTCGAGCCCAAAGAAATCTTCATGGAGAAGCCGGGGGGCACCGTAGCCGTCAAAGTCACGGCCACCTACCGGGACGGCGGTACACGCGATGTCACTCGCGAGGCCATCGTCGACAGCAACGTCCCAGATGTCGCGGCGGTGGGCGCGCAAGCGGATATCAAGGGCGCGCGCATCGGCGAAGCCAATTTGCTGGTGCGTTATCAGGGCGTACTCGCATCCGTCCCCGTCACCGTGCTGAATCCCGCGCCCGGCTTTGCCTGGAAGCAGATCGCCCAAAACAACTACATCGACCAATTCATCGACGCCAAACTGCAGCGCCTGAAAATCCAACCGTCGCCCATCGTCGACGACGCCGGATTTCTGCGCCGCGTATCGCTGGATCTCACCGGCCAATTGCCCGATCCAAATGATGTCCGCGCCTTCGTCGCCGATCCAACGCCTTCCAAAATGAAGCGCGCCCGTTTGATCGACAAGCTGATCGGCAGCCCCGCCTTCATCGATCACTGGACCTTGAAGTGGGGCGATCTACTGCAAGCGAATCGCAAGTATCTCGGCGAAAAAGGTGTGTATGCCTTCGACGAGTGGATTCGTGAATCGTTTGCGGCGAATAAGCCCTACGACAAGATGGTGCGCGAGATCCTGTCGAGCAGCGGCAGTACGTACGACAATCCCGCGGCCAATTTTTTCCGTGTCACCCGCGATCCCAAGCCGACCATGGAAAAGACTACGCAGGTGTTCCTCGGCGTCCGCATGGTCTGCGCGCAGTGTCACGATCATCCGTTCGAACGATGGACGCAGAACCAGTATTACGAGATGTCGGCGTTTTATTCCGCGCTAGGCATCCGTCCGGGCTACGAGGTGGGCGAGGAGATCGTCTACCACCAGCGCGACGGATTCGACATGAAGCATCCCAAGGACGGCCGCGTGATGAATCCCAAGTTCATCGTGCCCGCGTCCTATGGCAGCACGGGACCGGTCCCAGCCGATTCGCACCGCCGCATGGCCTTGGCCGAATGGGTCACGGCGAAAGACAATCCGTTCTTTGCGAAGTCCACAGTGAACCGCGTCTGGAGCTATTTCTTCGGACGAGGCATTATCGATCCAGTGGATGATATTCGCGCTTCGAATCCACCAAGTAATCCCGCTCTCCTGGACGCACTCACCAAAGACTTCATCGACCACAGCTTCGATCTCCGGCAACTCATGCGTACCATCGCGAACTCGCGCACCTATCAATCCAGCCTCTCGACGAACGAATGGAATGCGAACGACACGGACAATTTCTCGCACGCCATCCCCCGCCGCTTGAGTGCGGAGGAGTTGATGGATGCGCTGACCATGGCTGCCGGCGTGAGGCCAGTGTTTCCGGAAACGCCGCCAGAAACACGCGCCGAGCAGTTGCCCGATCCACACATCGGCAAAGAGGGTTTCCTCGATCTGTTCGGGCGGCCGTCACGCGAATCGTCCTGCGAATGTGAACGCCGCAGCGACCTGAGTCTTCCGCAGGCGCTCAACCTGGTCAACGGGAAGACCGTTTCCGATGCCGTCGCCGACAGTAATGGCCGCATTGCGAAAGCCATCCTGAGCGGCAAGCCCGATCGCGATCTGGTGGAGGAATTGTATCTCGCATCATTCAGCCGCCCTCCCACCGCTGCAGAGCTGGCGAACGGATTGAAGTACCTCGGCTCCGGTTCGCGCGGCCGTGCGGCGTTGGCTCAGGATTTGCTTTGGGCACTGCTGAACAGCAAGCCGTTTCTGTACAACTACTGAGGAGATTCTCATGCTTGTCATTCCGGGACATCGATGCCACACCTGTGAAGGACCCACTCGCCGCGAATTGCTCCGCGCGGGTTCCATCGGAGTCTTCGGCCTGAATCTCGCTCAGTTCCTCGCTTGGCAAGCGACCGCGAAGGCCGCCGGCAAATACGAAGGATCGCGCGGGTTCGGCAGCGCGAAATCGGTCATCATGGTTTTCCTGCAGGGCGGGCCGAGCCACATCGACATCTGGGACCCCAAGCCCGACGCACCGGCCAACATTCGTGGCGATTTCAAACCCATTCCCACCAAGATCCCCGGCACGCACATCAGCGAAATGATGCCCATGATGGCGAACGCCCTGAGCAAGGCCACGCTCATTCGATCGATGAGCTACACGCCAAATGGCCTCTTCAACCACACCGCCGCCATCTATCAGATGCTCACCGGGTATCCACCCGATCGCGTGTCGCCGTCCGGACAATTAGAGCCGCCCAGCCCCGCGGACTTTCCCACCGCCGGCAGTCACGTCTCGAAAATGAAACCTCCAAAGGAAGCGGTGTTGCCGTTCGTGGAGCTACCGCGCCCCTTGCAGGAATCGGGCGTGATCGGCAAAGGCGGCGCAGCAGGTTTCCTCGGCAAAGCCTACGATCCCTACAGGCTCTATCAGGATCCCGCCAAGCCGCTCCAGATCGACGACCTGTCGCTGCGCAAGGACATCGGCGCGGACCGTCTGAAAGATCGCTTTCAGCTTCTCAAAGGAATCAACGGGGCGATGCCGGATTTGGAGAAAGCCCTCAACGCGCAGGCCATCGACGAATACTACGGCAAGGCCTTCGACCTGGTACTTTCCGGCAAGGCACGCGACGCATTCGATCTTGCGAAAGAATCGGACAAAATGCGCGAGCGCTATGGCATGACCACTTTCGGACAGAGCATGCTGCTCTCGCGCCGCCTGATCGAAGCCGGCACCCGGTTCGTGCAAGTCAACTGGCCGGCTGTGGCAAATGGAAATCCGGAAGTCGATTCCTGGGACACCCACGCCGCGAACTTCGGCCCGCTCAAGAATCTGCACTGCCCCAAGCTCGACCGCGGGCTCTCCGCGCTGCTGGAAGACATGCACGACCGAGGTGTGCTCAAGGAAACTCTGGTGGTCGCGGTGGGCGAGTTCGGCCGCTCGCCCAGAATTGGAGTGAGCACCTCAGGAAATTCAAACGCTCCCGATGGCCGCGATCATTGGCCCTATTGCTACAGTGCGGTAGTCGCCGGCTGCGGAATCGCGGCAGGCGCGCAGTACGGCGAATCCGATCAAACCGCTTCGTCGCCAAAAGACAAGCCAGTGCATCCCAACGATCTGCTGGCCACGACATATTACGCGCTGGGGATCGATCCAGACACCGAAATCCGAAATCATTTGAATCAGCCACGAGAATTGGTCAAAGGGAAAGTCGTCACGGAGCTGTGGAGCTAGCGGCCTTGCTGGCAGGCGCGGACTCCGCTTCCGGGTGATCCATCCAAGTCGGCGTCAGCTTTCCGGTCACACGCAAATAAATGTATCGCGCGATGTAAAAAGCGCAACCGATCAGGATCGCTCGCACTGCATCCGCCACCAGCACACCCGCTGCCGTAGCCAGGAATGCCGTCGCGTCCACCAGCCGCATCTTGGGCAGCCGTTTCCAAGTCCCCCAATCGAGCAGCCGCAATCCCATCCAGGCCGTCACGCCCGCCAGCGCCGCCAGAGGAACGTGCGAAATCACTACCGCGCCCGCGGTCATCATCGCCCACAACATCGCGCCGTGTACCAGATTGGAGACTCTCGTCGTCGCGCCGCACTGCACGTTGGCGACGCTCCGCGCCGGGATGCCAACGCTGGTGGGCGCAGCGAAGAGACCGCAGATGAGATTGGCGATGCCGTAAGCACCGAGTTCCATGTCCGCATCCACTTTCTTCACCAGTTTGTGACGGCCCCGGAAATGGTCCACCACGCGCGACGTCATCAGCAGTTCCACGGAAGCCACGAAGGCCAGCCCAAAAGCCGATGGCAGCACGTTCCAAACGTCCTCCGGCGCCCAGTTAAAACCCACAAACGGCGGCAGACCCGTGGGAATGTTACCAACCTCGTTCACCTTCCAGCCAAAGGCCATGGCCAGCGCGACGGCAACCGCCACACCGAGAAATGGGCCGGGTACTCTCGGAAAGCGCCTGCGGACCAGGGTCGATATCGACATCACGATCAGCGCCACCGTCGCCGGCATCCACTGAAACTGCCGGAATTGCACGACGCTCTGAATCAATTGACCGGACATATGCACGCTCCATCCACCCGCCGGAGCCTGCAGCGCGAAGATCACCTTCAGTTGCGAGATGAACATCATCCCTCCGATGCCGCAGGAAAAACCCGCCAGCACCGAGTAGGGAACCTTGGCGACATATCGCCCCAGCCGCAACACGCAGAAGATCAGCAGAAAAATTCCAGCGAAAATACACACCTTCGCCGCGCCGCTGATTCCGCCCACTCGAACCGCGCCCAGGATGAACGGCACCGTCGCGCTGGATGTGCCTCCAATCAGAACCGGGTTCCTGCCCAGCAGCACGCAAATAGGCACCGCGAGCAGCGAAGTGTACAGGCCCAAAATCGGCGGCAGCCCCATCAGCGATGCCATCGCCAATCCATATGGCAAAGCAATGAGAGCCGCGATCGCGCCGCCAAAAAGATCCCCGGCGAACAACCGCCCGTCATAGCCGCCGAATTGCTTCCTCAACACACCTCCCGTCACGGTAGAATTTCAGCCCGTGTAATGTAGTCAAGCTTGGGAAACCGCTGCACCAGGTATTCGTTAGTCTCCTCCTCAACCCTTGCCCGGTCGATCCACTTACCCTCCGGCCGCATCTCTCCGTAACCAGAGTAAAACTTATCCACTGCTTCCATTCCTTGAATCACCTTGGCGAACGGCACGAACCCCTGATCGTCAAGAGCCGCATTGTCCGCGAGATTGATGAAGATCTCCGTCGCTCGCGTGTTAGGGCCCGATCTGGCAAAAGCCAGCGTCCCGCGCAGGTTTTTCTCCTTCGCCGGATCGTCCACGATAAAAAGATTGCGCCACGTAGCATGAACATTGAAGTCGCGATGCACGCCGAACTGCGCGATGAACCCGGGTAGCACCCGAAAGAAACGGTTCTGGTCGAAATAATGCATGCGCAGCAGTTCGTGGAACCGGTCCACGCCGTGCGGCGCCCAGGAGCGATTGGCCTCCACCACGACGTCGCCTTGCGAAGTCTCGAACTTGACGCGGAAAACTTCCGGCACAACAATCTTTGCCGGAGGCTTGCGGCAAGCGGTCGCCAGCAGCGCCAGGAACGCGCCAACAGCTACCAGTCTTCGCCAAAACCACACTCGCCTATTATCGCCGACAGCCGGGCGTTATACACTAACACCCAGCGATCGAAATTTTGCCAAGGAGAAGTGATGACCAAACGATTCTTGCTATTTCTAATGGTGGCACTGGTGCCGGCTCTCACCAGCGCACAGGTGATCGTCATTCGCGCTGGCCATCTGATCGACCCTGAGACCGGGACTGCCACCGAAAACCAATTGATCCTGGTGGAGAACGGCAAGATCGCGGGCATCGGAACAAATCTGGGCATTCCACAAGCGGCCGAGGCCATCGACCTATCGCAATACTACGTGCTTCCCGGCCTGGTCGATGCTCACAACCATCTCGCGCTCACCTACAAAAAGGACCCGGAGAACAACGCCTACTACCTCACCAGCGTGATGGATTCCACTGCCATCCGCGCCATCCAAGCCGTCTCAAACGGCATCAGCATGTTGAACGCGGGCTTCACCGTGGTGCGCGATCTGGGCAACGCCGCGAATTATGCCGACACCGCGCTGCGCGTGGCCATCGAGCAAGGTTGGGTTCCTGGCCCGACCGTAATCAACTCCGGAATCATCATCGGCGGAATGGGCGGCCAGTTTTATCCCGTGCCGGAGCGCGCCAGCCTGGTGTATCCCGAGTACCTGGACGCCGATACGCCCGACGAAATCGTGAAGGCCGTCCGCCGCAACGTGCTGTACGGCGCGAAGGTGATCAAGATCATGGTGGACGCCAAGCCTTACGGGTACACCGTGGATGAGATGAAGCTGTTCATCGCCGAAGCGGGCAAGAGCGGAATGAAGGTAGCGGGCCACGTCCAGACTCACGCAGGCGCACTCCGGGCCATCGAGGCGGGCATCTGGTCCATCGAACATTCCGGCGCGCTCGACGATCAAACTCACAAGCTGATGGCGCAGAAAGGCATCTGGCGCGTCGGAACGGAAACGCCTGTATCGACCTACTACAGTCCCAGCGAGGCGCGCTTCCAACGCCAGACCGAAGGCCTGAAAAACGCCTACGCGAACCACGTGAAGATGGCTTTCTCCACCGATGCCGACTACTACATCCCCGACATGACGCGCGGCCAGATCGTGATCGACTTCCTACGAAGTTGGAAGGCAGCCGGGATTCCCGCGCCGGAAATTCTGAAAATCATGACCACCAACGGTTACAGAGTCTGCGATATTTACGACAAGCGCGGCCCCATCAAAGTCGGTTTGCCGGCCGATCTGATCGCGGTGCGCGGCAATCCCTTGGAGAACATCGACGCCCTTCGTGAAGTGCGCTTCGTCATGAAGGATGGAACAGTATTCCGCCGCGAAGGAGTAATGACCCCGGAGCGATTCTTCCATAGCGGCCCAGTGAACGGCTGGAGGATTCGATGAATCGACTCGACGCGTTCGCAACCACTTACCGAGCCGTGACCGTGAGGGAGCGGATGCCGATTTTTTCACCGCTTCTGAGGGAGCGGTTCAACAGACGATTCCTTCAACACACCCCCAAGGCCTTGTTGTGTCTCGCGACGATGTGCGTCGCTGCCCTGGGCCAAGCCCTGAATTGCGACATGCGCGATTACAAAGCCGCCGAAGGTCTCACGGCCGCCGCAGCGAGCGGCGGATTGCAGCTCACCTGGCAGGGCGAGCGCGATCAACAACTGCGCGCCGAGTTCGCCATCCGCAACGGCCAGCCGCTAGTGCGCGAACTCGCCGTGCGCGCCGGCCAAGCCAACTGGCGCATTCTCGGAAGCAACCTTACCCCCGAGTTCGAAGTCACCAGCGGCCGCCGCCGGATCTCCGAGCAGCAGCTCGCACCCATGCGCGCGCTGAAATTGAATCTGACCCCAGAACTAATCGATCGCGAGAAGTGGAACGCATTCTGGGACGCCCCGCTCGAAATCCCCGGCCAGCCAAGAACGAACGAAGACATGCCGCGCAAGCCTGAAGAGATCCATCGCGCCAAGGCGACTTACAACGCCGCGAGTTGCTCAGTAAAGACCGACGGCGCGCGCCTGGAAGTAACTTTCCCAGGCCTCTCCATGGGAATTTTCTCCGGCCAGTTGCGCTTCACCGTTTACAAAGGCACGAACCTCCTGCGCCAGGAAGCCATCGCCAAAACCGAGGAGCGCTCCGTCGCGTACAAATACAACGCCGGTCTCAAGGGCTTCACCATCGATCAGGCGAAAGGCGTCGCCTGGCAGGATGTCGCGCGCGCATGGCAACTTTACGAGCTAGGAGGCGCGGTGAATCAGGACCCGGTCACGCTTCGTGCGCGCAACCGCCTGGCCATCGTCGAGACCAACAATGGATCGCTGGCCATCTTCCCACCGCCACACAAATTTTTCTGGGCGCGCGAAATCGAAATGAACCTGGGCTACGTTTGGTATCGCAAAGATAGTGAAGCCTCGTTCTCAGCCGGAATCCGCCAGGCGGAGCACGAAGAAGAATACCGCCCGTTCGGTGTCTCCGACGATGTGTGGACGCGGCGCGTCAACCAGTCGCGCCACAACCTTGGAAATTTCGCACTGTACAATGCGCCGCCGGGAACCCAGCAGCACATGGCGATTTATTACTACCTGAGCCCGGGCGACGCCGTCGAAACGCAACGCTCCGTGCTCGCCTTCACCCACGGCGATCGCTTCCAGCCCATGCCCGGTTTCAAAGTAGAAGTCGGCCATTTCCACACCCACTTCAACGAGCAGTTGAGCGACTGGGGCAGCCTCGATCTCCAGCCAACTTGGGTGCCGGTGTTCCGCAATCTCGGTATCAACGTGCTCATGATGTCCGATTTCCATAGCGACTCGCACCCCAAAGATCCCGGCCCGCTGCGCCTCAAAGAACAGAAGGTTTATTTCGAAGGCACCGCGCGTCAATCGGACCGCAACTTCCTGATCATGCCCGAAGAGGAACCAGACACAACCTTCGGCGGACACTACACCATGGCCTTTCCGCATCCGGTGTATTGGACTATGGTTCGCTCGCCGGGACAGCCGCTGGCCGAAGAAATTTCGCCGTACGGTCGCGTCTATCATGTCGGCTCGCAAGCCGACGAACTCGAAATGCTGCAGCGCGAGCGTGGCTACGTGTGGCAGGCTCACCCGCGCACCAAAGGCTCCTCCGGCTATCCCGACGCGTCGCGCGAGACCGAACACTTCCGCAGCGACCGATTCCTCGGTGCGTCCTATCAATCGCTGCCCGTCGATCTCTCGCAGAAACGCCTCTGCGAAACGCGCTGCTTCGGCACCCTCGACGACATGAACAATTGGGCCGGCCCGAAGTACCTCGTCGCCGAAGGCGACACCTACATGAAGTTTCCCGATGACGAGACCTATCCGCACTTGATGGTCAACTACGTCAAACTGGATCGAGTCCCGCGCTTCAATGAAGACTGGGGACCTGTCCTCCAATCAATGCGCGCCGGCGATTTCTTCGTCACCAGCGGCGAGGTATTGTTCCGAAACTGGGCCATCGAAGGCGCCGGAGCGAAGCGGACCTACACAGCCGATGTCGAATGGACCTATCCTTTGGAATTCGTCGAGCTAGTCTGGGGCGACGGCGACAAAACCGAGCGCCAGGAAATCCCCGCCACCGATCTTGCGCCCTTCGGCAACCACCGCTTCCGAATCCCCTTCGACGCCACCGGAAAAAAATGGATCCGCTTCGCCGTCTGGGACTCAGCCGGCAACGGCGCCTTCACCCAACCAGTCCACCTGAAGTAGCGCATGCACAGGAGTGCGTGCGCTACGTTACTTGCCAGTAGACGTTGTAGCGCTTGTCGAAGATGCTGCTGATTGGCGCTAGCGTTACGTCTTTTTGTTGCGCGCTGGTGCGGAAGGTCAGCGGCGCGTCTGTTGGTTTGATTCCCTGAAGGACGTTCGCGCGGAACGTCGGGATCTCGATCGGCATGTTGCGCAGGCGCGGGGCGTTGGGGCCGGTGATCAGGCGCTCCGTCAGGCCGTCGGCGCCCAGGTCGCCCGCCAAGACTAAGGGGCCGAAGAGGAACGCCTGGACCCTTGGGTCGTCGGGCATGGTTTCGACCTTCAGGTGCATCGGCAGTTCCACTTCTACACGGTCGCCGGTTTTCCAGGTTCTGGTGAGAGTGAAGTAACTGCCGGGGGTCGCGGTGGCTTCGAGCGCTCTGCCGTTCAGTTTTATCGCCGGTGCGGATTGCAGCCACGCCGGGATGCGCAGACGTACGGCCATGTGGACCGGGCGGGTGGCGCTGACTTCGAGCGTCGTGCTCTGCTGATCCGGAAACTTCGTTTCCTGCCGGAGGCGCAAGCCCTTTTCCTGCCAGTTCAATTCGGACGGGATGAACAGGTTGACGTACAGGCCTTCGTTGTCGCGCCAGTAGATGCTGTCGTTCAACTTGGAGAATTCCTCGACGCCGGAGCCGGTGCAGCACCAGAAGGATTGGTCTTCGGTGTTGAAAGTCTTCCAGGCCCCGGGGTACAGCGAAAGATAATACTGCGTGTGGCCGGTTTTCGGCTGGATGGTGCCGAGTCGGTGGTTGAGCATGACTCGCTCGTAGTAATCGAAGTAGCGCGGGTCGGCGGTCCAACCGTAGAGATGGCGCGTGAGCTTCATCATGTTGTAGACGCAGCAGCACTCGGCGGTGGACACGTTCATCTTTAATTCCGCGGCCAGTTCGCGCGCTTGACCGGGCCATCCTTCGCCGTTGCTGGTGCCGCCCGTGACATAAGTACGCGCGCCCACCACTTCATACCAGAAATAATCGGCGACATCATGGAAGCGCATGTCGCCCGAGATTTCGTAGCGGCGGGCGGCGGCGATCACTTGCGGGACATGCGTGTTCACATGCAGGCCGCGCAGTTCGTCGCGATGCAGAGCCAGCGGATTGACGAAGCGCTTCTTGGTGTAACGGTCGCCTGCTTTGGCCCACTGATCGTTGTTGGTGGCGGCAGCGAGGTTGTAGAGCGTTTCGGCAATGCCTCCGAATTCCACGTTGAGGATCTGCTGCATGTGCTCTTCCGATTTCGACGCGGACCATTTGTCGGCCCAATCGGCCATGCCTTCCACCACCTTGAGCGCGTCCTTATTGCCGGCGAGTGTGTACATGTCGAAGAGGCCGGCCATGATTTTGTGGATGGTGTAGAAGGGGGCCCAGGGGAGCTGAGGCGCGTTGGGATCGCGAGGAGCGTTGGGATCGCGCGGGCGGCCGGAGAGGGAATCGAGGCGATCGAACAGTTCGTGCGGGAAGGCGCTCAGATATCCGCTGCCGCCGAGTTTGTCCTGACATTTTGCGAGGTCGGCTACGATTTCGTCAGCTTTCGCCTTGGCCTGCTGGTCGCCGGCGGAGGCGTAGAGTTGCGCGCTGGCGGAAAGGAAATGGCCAGTGAAATGGCCGCGCAGTTCGGTACCGCGCTTGCCGTCGGCCTTCGCTTCCCAACCGCCGAAGGGTTGGGCGGCGCCTACGGCGAGTCCGGCGTTTTCGCGGAAGTTGTAGAGCAGGCGGTCGGCGGGAAGGCGTTGCATGTAGTCGCGATTCCACTCCGCCGTTTCGGTGTAGGGACTCGGGAGGAGCTTCACCTGGGTCATCGGGAAGGGCTGGGCTTTGGCCGCAACATCTTTGCGCGTGAATTCGATGGGGGCCTGGAAGGGTGGGATTTCGGGCGCGGGTCCGCGGCGGGGTGGGGTTGGTTGGGGCTGGGGTGTCGCGGGTTGTTGGGCTAGCAACGCGGGGGTGGCTGCTCCTGCGGCTAGGGTTGCGGCGAAGTTGCGTCGGGTTAGTTTTGGCATAGGGATTTTGTCTGGCGTTCGCATGAGTGCGAACGCGGCACGCTGAGAGCGTGCGCTACATTTACTTCACGATCCATTTTTGTAGGCCGCTCGAGAATTTTTGTTGACTGGTTAGTTCGACGCGTAGGGCGTCGGTGGTTACTGGCTTAAAGGTCACTTTGTTGAATTTGTCTTTCTCGACCGCGTAGGGCGCCAGATTCTCCACCGGCTTCCAGTTGTCTCCATCTTTATATAACAGGCGCCAACTCGCTGGCACCCGAACGCCGCCGCGGCCGGTGTCGTCGAACCAGTAGAGTTCGGATTCGGAGATGGTCGCCGGTTTTTCGAAAGTATACTGCACCCACTCGGTGGTGCCATTGATGGGCCAGAAATCGAAGTAGGAGGTGGGCTCATCATCGTGGATCGCGTCGGCGCTGCCACCGTGCGGGCGTCGCGAGGTAGTTACTTTCGCTGTGGTGGCGAGCGTTGGGTACGGCGTTGGCTTGGCGCTGGCTTCGGTCTCGGGGAACCAGACCATCATCTGACCGCGGCCGCGATTGGCCCAAGCGTAATAAGGGATGGCGGTGAAGGGCTGTTCTTTCCTGGTGACTTTGCCTTCGGCGTTGTAGGCCAGCGCAACGGCTGTGCTTTTTACGACCGTGACGCCGTTCAGCAGGGCGGGCTTGAACTCGGCGGTGAGCGGCGCGCGATCGGGGAGCATCAGGTTGCGGACTTTGCCGTTGGGATTGTCGGGCCACTCGGCGGCGTAGACGATGGGGCCGCGCTGGAGGGCGACGCGTCCGTGATCGGCGGCCACTTGATCGTTCGCTGCGACGCGGCGGACGGGCATAGGAAGATTCAGGTCGATGGTGTCGCCCGCTTTCCAGGTGCGTGTTAGGGCGACGTATCCATTGTCGAGTCTAATGACGGCTGGTTTGCCGTTGACCTTGAGGGTCGCGAGGGCGGCTGACCTATCGGTGAAGCGATAGAGATCGGTGGGGACGGGTTCGTTGCGCGCCCAACCGGGAATGCGGACGTTGATGGTGAGCGGCGCGGTCTGGTCGGGAGTCACGGTGATTTTAATCGCGCCGTCCCAGGGGTAGCGAGTTTCCTGCGTCAGCTTGACTGTGCGGCCGTTGTCGAGCTTGATCTCGGCGTTGCTGCCCACGTAGAGATTCACCCACAGTGTGTCGCCGCGCTGCGCGTAGACGTAGCCCGGCACCGAGGCCATGAAGCGCGTGATGTTGCTGGGGCAGCAGGCGACGCCGAACCAGGGGCTACGCTGGTCCTTGGGCGCCGTGCCGGTGGCCTCGAGCGGATTCTCGTAGAAGAAAGTCTTGCCATCCAGCGCGACGCCGGAGATGAGGCCGTTGTAGAGAGTGCGCTCCATCACGTCGATGTATTTCGCGTCGGCGTGCAACAGGAAGAGGCGATGGTTCCAAAAATCGTTGCCCACGGCGGCGCAGGTTTCGTTGTAGGCGGTGAGGTTGGGCAGTTCGTAATCGTTGCCGAAAGCTTCGCCACGGGCGCGCGCGCCGATTCCGCCGGTGACCGCCAACTTCTTTGCGGCGACATTATCCCAGATTTTGTCGATGGCGTTCAAGTAGGCGGTGTCGCCGGTGAGTGCGGCGACGTCGGCCATTCCCGAGTACATGTAAGTGGCGCGGACGGCGTGTGCGCCGGGGGGAGCTTCGTTCTGCTCAACCACCCTCTTCTGCGCCAGCACGTATGCATTGCCGGCGCCCTGCTCGTGACTCTGCGGGCCGCGCTCGTCGAGCATGAACTTGGCGAGGTTGAGATATCGCTGGTCCCCGGTGACCCGGTAAAGCTTGGCGAGTCCCATTTCGACGATCTGGTGGCCGGGCCAGATGGATTGCTTGCCGGGGCCGAAGGTGTGGTCGAGCAGGTCGGCCGTGCGGAGGGCGATGTCCAGCAGCGTGCGCTTCCCAGTCGCCTGGTAGTGCGCGACGGCGGCTTCGTAGAGGTGGCCGAGGTCGTATAATTCGTGGCTGTTGACACCTTCGAGAATCCAGCGCTGGTTGCCGGACCAGGGGTGGGGATGCGCTGGATCGATGGTGCGGGCCGTGTAAAGATAGCCGTCGGGTTCCTGAGCGGCGGCGATTTTGGCGATCAGGCTGTCGATGTAGGCGTCAAGCTTGGGATCCGGGTGGACGCTGAGCGTGTACGATGCGCCTTCGATCACCTTGTAGACATCGGTGTCGTCGAACGGGTAGGGTGGGTATTTGTGGTTCTCGAACGGTTCGTTGCGGAGCGCCTTGGCGGCGCGGATGAAGTTGTCGACGCGGCCGGTTTCCTCGTCTTTTTGGAAGGCGAAGGGGATGGTGACTTTGCGATTGATTTCGATGCGCGGCGCCCAGAATCCGTCGCTGACGTGGACGGCGGTGAAGGGGACGGGCTTCACCGGGTAATCGCGCGGAGTTTGAGCGAGCGATGGCAGGGCGACGAAAAACAAGGCGGCTGCAATCGCTTTCATAGGACTCTATTGTAGTCCGTTCGAGGGCGTGATGGCTGGCTGGGCCGGTTGGATTTCAGGATACAATTAGGGGGCTTTGGAGGCTGGATCATGAAAGCGCTATCATGGCAAATTGCAGCGGCGGTTTTGGGGGCCGCTTTCTCATTTATGACACTCGCAGCGGCGGAGAACCACGCAGATTTCGGCAAGACGCCCGAGGGCGTCGCGGTGCAGATTTACACGCTGACCAACAAGAAAGGCGTGGAGGCGCGGATCACCAACTATGGCGGGATCGTGGTTTCGCTGAAAACGCCGGATCGCAAGGGTGCGATGGGGGATATCGTCCTCGGCTTCGATTCGCTGGACGGATATTTGAACAGCCCGAGCCCGTACTTTGGCGCGCTGATCGGGCGCTACGGAAATCGGATCGCGCATGCGCGGTTCACGTTGAACGGCGTGGAGCATAAGCTGGCCGCGAACAACGGCGAGAATTCGCTGCATGGCGGCAATCGCGGCTTTAACAAAGTGGTCTGGACTCCGCGCGAGTTGTCCGACGGCGGGTTGGAGCTCACGTATTTGAGCAAGGATGGCGAGGAGGGGTACCCCGGGAATCTGCGTGTGACGGTGACGTACCATCTGACTGAAGCCAACGAACTGAAGATTGAATACGCGGCCAGCACGGACAAAGACACGGTGCTGAATCTGACCAATCATTCGTATTTCAATTTGAAAGGTGCAGGGAACGGAGACATCCTTGGTCATGTGCTGACCCTGAATGCCGATCGCTTTACGCCCGTCGATGCGGGCTTGATTCCGACTGGGGATCTGCGATCGGTGAATGGAACGCCGTTCGATTTCCGCAAGGGAACGGCGATCGGCGCGCGTATCGAGCAGAATGACGAGCAACTGAAGTTGGGCAAGGGCTACGACCACAATTGGGTGCTGAACAAAAGCGGGAATTCGCTCAGCTTGGCGGCGCGGGTGGAGGAGCCGTCAACGGGGCGCGTGCTGGAAGTGCATACCACCGAACCGGGCGTTCAGTTTTATACCGGAAATTTTCTGGATGGCACGGTGAAAGGGAAGGGCGGGAAGGTGTACGGATTCCGGTCGGGGTTCTGTTTGGAGACGCAGCATTTTCCGGATTCGCCGAACCAGTCGCAGTTTCCGTCGACCGTGTTGAGGCCGGGGCAGGCGTTTCGGAGCACGACTGTGTATAGGTTTTCGGCTAAGAAGTAAAGAGAATTCACAGGCTAAAGCCTGTGCCACCACATGCTGACAAGCTTTTCTCCATAATCTGTCGGAACGTTGGTGGCACAGGTTTCAACATGTGAAAGAAGAATGTAGAAGCTCCAATCACAGGCTAAGGTCGCAAGTTGAGTCTATGGATCGACGGCGCTTTTTGCGGAATCTCGCGGCGACCACTGCAGCGGTGGAGTATCTGCCGTTGCTCGATGCGGAAGCTGCGGAAGAGTCGGATACGGAAGGGCACACACTTGTCTGCGAGTTCCAGATCGCTTCGGTCGGATGGAAAGTTTACGAAGACCTGCGGGTTCGCGACGGTACCATCACTCTTGTGTCCGCGGGCGGGAAGCGTGTGCTGGCCAAGAGTGCGGAACCCACTTTCACGGAGGCAAATCCGCCGTATCTCGGGCTCAGCCTGAACGACATCGGTATGGCGGGCGCCGATTTGCTTGCGGACAAGTTGCTGGAACGCGGCGATCCGGATCCTGAGATAGTGCGATCCGCGGCGCCGCCGCTCGGATCGGCGGCGGGCGGCAATCCTGGGGCGCGCCTTCCGTGGAACGCGATTGTCGGCACTAAGGAATGCTCCGACACGATGCCCGTATTTCCCGGCGGCAACACGCGGACGTATCATCCGGCACAGTATTTTCCCGAACTACGCGCTCCCGGTTTTGCGCAGAAGCGCTACGAAGGGCTGCTGGGCGGCTGGATGCCAGCGGTCCGCAAAGTGTTTCCGCTCACGGATGGCGCCTATTGCGAGGCGATCGTCTTCGGTGACGTGGAGGCTCGCGACAAGTTCATCGTGCAGACCTGGCATCGCACGGCTCGCATCGAGAACGGCAAGATAATCAAAGTTGTCTACGGGCACAGTTATCCGGCATTTCCGCCGGCACGCACAGATCCGAAGGCGGAAGAGTTTTATCGCGCGCTGCTCGCGTTTGCGGGCTATTGGGACCGGCAGTTGCGGGATTTCGCCGCGGCGTCGACACCGCACAATGTGTGGATCGATATGGCGAAGCACGCCTTCGCCAAAGAGCTGATGGTGCGGCCGGGTGGCGTGTATCCGAAATATGGGGCGGTGGATCGCGACTATTACGGTTCCGAATACGACGGGTTCCAGGATGTGTTCACCAGCGCCATCTACACGAATCTGGAGTGGGGGCGCTTCGAACCTGCACGGCTGATCATCGACAACTACTTTTCCGATTTCGTGGATTCGAAGGGCATGGTGAACATGCGCGGCCCGGAGACTGCGCAGTTCGGGATGACGTTGTCGCTGCTGGCGCGCTATTTCGAGTACACCCGTGACGGCGCGCTGCTGGCGAAACATCGAGCGAAGATCGAGGCGACGGCGGCGTTGCTGGCGGCGATGCATGACCAGAGTCTGCGGCTGCCGCGGGACAATCCGGGGTACGGGTTGATCCATGGATGGAGCGAATCGGACGCTTGTCTCGCACTGGAGCCGGGCACGTGGTGGAAACCGTATTTCGCCAACAGCGCGTTCGCGGCGCGGGGACTGATGGATATCGGACGCGTGTGGCCGGAAATTCCTGGCGGTGGGAAGAGCGGTCCGGAGTGGCTGCGGCGCGCGAGAGTGCTGCAGGACGCAACCGTGGCGAGTATGGAGAAGAACGTCCGGCGCGACATGAATCCGCCGTATATCGGGCCGCTGCCGGGAACGAAATTGACTTTTCGCGAGTCGATGGAGCAGGAGCGGCCGAGCCCGCAACAGTGGCCTCATCGTCCTTATGCCGAGCTGTTACAAGCGGACGTGCTGCCGGCGAATCTGGCGAACACTGTGATCGATTGCATGCGGGCATACGGCGCGACGACGCTCGGAGTTGTCGCCAATGTGGGACGCGCGCGGCCCGGTGGACGGGCGATTCTCGGGTTCATCTCCTACGGCTATGCGCAGATGCTGTTGCGGCTGGATCGGGTGGAGGAGTACCTGCTGTTTTTGTATTCGCACCGGTATCACGATCACACGCCGGGGAGTTGGACGGCGGGCGAAGTAGCAGGAATCACCGGCGGCACGGCACTGTTTTGCATTCCTGCGCAACAGACCATTCCACTGCTAGTCCGGTGGATGCTGGTGCTGGACGATTCCGACGAGGAGCGATTGTATTTCGGAAAAGGGCTGCCTCGGGAGTGGGTTGCTTCCGGTAAGCCGATCAAGATTGAGCAGGCGCCGACACGGTGGGGGCGCGTTAACTTTGAGTTGGTGGCCAAACCGGCAACGAAGAGCGTGGTTGCGACCGTGGAATTAGCGCGGGCGGGGTCGCCTCGGGAATTACACGTCAAGCTCCGGATGCCGGTGCAGCAGAAAGTGCGGAGCGTTACCGTGAATGGGCGCGTTGCTGCGCTCGGCGGGTTGCACGGGGACACGGTGGTGATTGCGACTGGGCGTGAGATGCGCTTTGAGGTGGTCGGGCGGTTCGGTGGATAACAGCCTCACCGGCTGAAGCCGGTGCCACCACTGCTGCACAAGCTTTCTTCAATAACTCGTCAGTACGTGGTGGCACAGGCGTCAGCCTGTGGAGGTTTTTTTTCACAAACCGCCAGGAGCGCCTCGACATCGTCGCGGCACAGCGGGGGGCCGTAGACATGGCCCTGCACTTTGTCACAGCCGAGGACGCGGACCAGGTCGAGCTCGGCCGGAGTCTCCACGCCTTCTGCAACCACGGTCAGGTTCATGCTGTGGGCCAGGCGGATGATGCCCTGCACCACCGGGAGCGAGCCTTCGGGTTCCAGGAGATTGCGCAGGAACGACTGGTCGATTTTCAACGAGTCCAACGGGAGCCGGTTCAGGTAACTGAGCGAGGAGTAGCCAGTTCCGAAGTCGTCGATGGAGATGCTAACGCCGAGACCGCGGATCTGGGACATGCGCGGAAGGGAATCCGTAAGGTTGCGCATCACGTAGCTCTCGGTCAATTCCAGCTCAAGACATTGCGGGGGAAAGTCGCTGAGGGCCAGGGCGGCGGCAACGGTCTCGACGAAATCGCGACGCTCGAACTGCAGCGCGGAGACGTTGACCGAAATGCGGGCGGAATGATAGCCTGCGGTCTGCCATCGCGCGCCATCGAGGCAGGCTTGCCGCATCACCCACGATCCGATGGGCAGAATGAGGCCGGTTTCTTCGGCGATCGGAATAAATTCCTTGGGCGGGATATTTCCGTAGACCGGATGCTTCCAGGTAAGCAGCGCTTCCAAGCCGTCGAGTTTGCCGTCGACGCTGTAGACCGTTTGATAGCGCAGGTCGAATTCGTTGTTTTCGAGGGCGCGGCGCAGGGCGGTCTCCAGGCGCAAGCGCTCGAGGCTGGGCGCGCGATCCTCCGCGGCGAACACACGAAGATCGTTCTTCCCTTCGTACTTGGCGCGGTACATGGCCGAATCGGCGTGATGCAGCAGGCGCGCAGCGTTGCGGCCATGGCGGGGGCTAAAGGCGGCGCCGATGCTGGCGGTGACGAACAGGTCATTGCCGTCGATGGAGTGCGGCTCGCGAAGCGCGTTCAAAAGTTGTAGTGATGCTTGCGTGGCGATGGACTCGCTCAGTTGGTCCGTCAGGACTATGGCGAATTCGTCGCCGCCCATGCGGCCGGCGATATCGGCTGGACCGAGCAATTGCCGCAGTCGCCCGCCGACTTCCTTCAGCAAGCGGTCGCCGGTGGAATGGCCGAGGGTGTCGTTGATTTGCTTAAATCGATCGAGGTCGATGAATAGAACGGCGGCGATTCCAGCGGCGGCGCTTACGTCCAACAAGGTGGATTCCAGCTTTTCGATGAAATAGGACCGATTGGGCAGTCCGGTGAGCGAATCGTGCCGGGCCTGGAAAACCAGCCGATCGGCGAGCTTGCGCTGCTCGAGGATTAGCCCCAGGCTTCGGGCCATGACTAACAGGACTTCTTTGTCATTTGGTGAAATAACCCGCGACGGACCCAACGCAAGCGAGGAGAAGGCGAGGGTTCCGAAGACCTCGGTTCCGACGAGAAGGGGTGTGCGCAGGAGCGCCGAGGACAATGTGTTGAGAGCGAGCGTGGCCTCGCCGTAGGGATCGGCCGAATCGCAATGGGCGGCCAATACCATGTCGCCCTGGAAGATCATGCCAACCGGAAGGCGGAACAAACGGCAGCCGGTTGCCAGATACTCGCGAAAGATGTCGCGTAGCGAACTGTGGAGATCGGAGTAAACGGGCACGCCTATATGTTTCTAACGTGAAAGGGTTCGCGACACAATAGCGTGTTGGCCCAGAACGGTCATTACTACCGAGGGTTTGTTGTGGAAATTTCAGGAACGCCGGCGGACGATCGCTTTCGCTCCGAGCAACTCTTCGAGCAACGGGGTTTGCGGATAGGGATGGCCTTGGTAGCGGCGAAAGCCCTCGCCAAGGTCGATGCCGGCCAATGCGCCGCGACCGCGGGTCCACCGCTCCATTACTGCAAGCGGGTCGTCGATGCCGTGCTGTTTTTTGAGCCATTCCCGCTGGCTTTGGTGGGCGGCTAACATACGACGCTTGGTCTCGAAGGTGGAACTGACGTCGGCGACGAAGTCGGGCTCGATGCTGTCGCCGAATCGGTCCACACCGCCAATGGAATCCATGAAATAGAGATGAGGAATGGCCGCGAGAGGTGGCGCCGGGGCCGGGGCGTTGGTTTGATAGTTGGGTACGGAGGCCGCAAAGCAGGCGTCGGTTACTAGCGCGCTGGTGGCTTCGTGGTCGCAATGATAGTCTCTGGGCGAAGCGGTGAGGACAAGATCGGGACGCGTGCTGCGAATCAGTTCGGTGACGCGGCGGCGCGGCTCGTCGGAATTGAAAATGGCCATGTCGCGAAATTCAGCACAGAGATACGTGGCGCCGATCATGGCGGCGGATTCGGCAGCTTCGCGGCGGCGGATGGCGGCGGTTTCCTCGGCGGAGTGAACGGTGGAGCCGCAGTCGCCTGGGGTCATGCTGACGATGATGATTTGGTGGCCCGATTCGGCCAAGAGTGCGAGCGTGCCCGCAGCCAGAATTTCGGCGTCGTCGGGATGAGCGTGAATTGAAACGATGCGCACGGTGTGATGATACATTCAGCATAGTCCTCTATGCCGGACAAGAAGACCGAGTCGGCGCAATCCAGATGGCCGGTGGTGTTGGCGCTGCTGGCGGTTGGCGGGTTGAACGCGATTCTGCCGGAGGAGCTGAGCCCGGGACCGTATTGGCTGCTGCTGGCGATCACGTCGGTACTGGCGATCCTCACCGTACTGGCACACCGCACGGGACGGGTCGGGTTGAACGAGGTTCTCAGCCACATACTGTTGTCTGCAGTGACGATTGGACTGATCGCGTCGCTAGTGTTGCTCATCCACGGGCTGCTTACCAAGACCGAATCGCCGCAAATGCTACTGCGGGGTGCGAGCGCGCTGTGGGTTTCGAATGTGTTAGTGTTCGCGTCGTGGTACTGGCGGCTGGATGCGGGTGGTCCGAATAAGCGTGACCTACGGGAAGCGCACACGGAAGGCGCCTTCCTGTTTCCACAAATGATGATCCCCGGGAAGCGCCCGAAGAATTGGGCGCCCGGGTTCGTGGACTACCTGTTCGTCGCGTTTAACACCAGCACGGCATTTTCACCGACCGACGTTCCGGTGCTGTCGCGCTGGGCGAAACTGATGATGATGGTGCAGGCGTCGATATCGCTGGCGACGGTTGCGTTGATTGCGGCGAGAGCGGTAAATATTCTCTGAAGAACACGAGGAATACTAGGAAGACAAGGAATAGTGAGAGTGCGAGGAAGGGCGGAGCGATCTCGAACAGCTTGAGGCTTCCTTGTCTTCCTCGTATTCCTTGTATTCTGGTGTTTCGATGACCCTAAAAAGCTACACCATCACTCAAGGCAAGGATCGGGCTCCGGCGCGGTCGTATTTCAAGGCTATCGGGTATTCCGATGACGATTTGAAGAAGCCGATCATTGGGATCGCCAACACCTGGATCGGGACGATGCCGTGCAATTTTTTGCTGCGGGATCTGGCCGTGAAAGTCGCCGACGGGATTCGCAAGGCCGGCGGGACGCCCATGGAGTACAACACTATCGCCATCAGCGATGGGATCACCATGGGCACCGAGGGGATGAAGACCTCGCTGATCAGTCGCGAGGTGATTGCCGATTCCATTGAACTAGTCGCGCGCGGGCATATGTTCGACGGCGTCGTCGCGCTGGTGGGTTGCGACAAGACGATTCCCGGTGCGGCGATGGCGCTGCTGCGTCTGAATGTGCCGGGGCTGGTGCTCTATGGCGGGTCGATTCTGCCGGGACATTATCATGGGCGCGATCTGACGGTCCAGGATGTCTTCGAGGCTGTGGGCGCAAATGCGGCGGGGAAAATCTCGGACCAGGAGTTGCTCGATATCGAGAATACGGCCTGCCCCGGCGCGGGCGCGTGCGGCGGGCAGTTCACGGCGAACACCATGGCCACGGTGATGGAGATCATCGGGCTGTCGCCGATGGGGACAGCTTCGGTGCCGCAAGTGGACCCGCGGAAGAACGACGTTGCGGAGCGGTGCGGCGAAGTGATCATGAATGCCGTGAGGCAGAATCTGCGGCCGCGGGACATCGTGACGCGTGCGGCCATCGACAACGCCATTGCCTCGGTGGCGGCGTCCGGCGGGTCGACCAATGCGGTGTTGCATCTCCTGGCAATTGCGCGCGAGGCCGGCGTTCCATTGCACATCGACGATTTTCAAACCATCAGCGAGCGCACTCCGCTGCTGGTGGATTTGAAACCGGCGGGGCGATTCGTTGCAGTGGATGTGGATAAGGCCGGTGGAATTCCGGTGATCGCGCAGCGGCTGCTGGACGGCGGTTACGCAGACGGATCGGCCATGACCGTCACGGGGCGCACGTTCGGCGAGGAAGCGCGGGGGGCGAAGGAGACGGCGGGGCAGGAAGTGATCCATGCGTTGACCGATCCCATCAAGAAGAGCGGCGGATTGGTAATCCTGCGGGGGTCGCTTGCGCCCGACGGATGCGTGATCAAGGTAACCGGGATCGATCGCAACGAGCAACGCGGCCCGGCGCGGGTGTTCGATTCCGAGGAAGCGGCGATGGCCGCGGTGATGGGCGGCAAGATTCACTCGGGCGACATCCTGGTGATCCGCTACGAGGGTCCGCGCGGTGGGCCGGGGATGCGCGAGATGTTGGGGGTGACCAGCGCGATCGTGGGCGCGGGGCTATCGGAAGATGTGGCTCTGATCACCGACGGTCGATTCAGCGGTGCCACGCGTGGATTCTGCGTCGGTCATATCGCGCCGGAAGCGGCCGTGGGCGGACCGATTGCTGCGGTAGAAGAGGGCGATATCATTCGTCTGGATATCAAAAAGCGCGGTATCGATCTGGAGGTCCCTGCAGGCGTGCTCGCCGAGAGGATCAAGAAATGGAAAGCTCCGGAGCCGCGCTACCGTACGGGAGTTTTCGCGAAATATGTTGCGCTGGTGGGCTCGGCGTCGGAAGGTGCGGTGACTGGATAAAGTAGACTCATGGACGATTCGACTCCGCTACCTGTATTCCGATATCATCCCGATCCGCTGGCCACCGGCAGCGTGAAGCCGGAGCCGGACACTCCGTGCCTGGGTTGCAATCGCATCCGCAGTTACATTTACAGCGGCCCGGTGTTCACGGAGAAAAACTTCATTCTGGAAGACCATCTGTGTCCCTGGTGCATCGCCGACGGCACGGCTGCAAAGCAATTCGGGGCAACATTCAATTACGCGGGGATGATGGAGGATGTCTCGCCGGAGGTGCGGCAGGAGATCGAGGAGCGGACGCCGGGCTTTACCGGCTGGCAGCAGGAGGCTTGGCTCGCCTGCTGCAACGATGCGGCGGCTTTCCTCGGAGTGGTGGGTGCAAGAGAACTGAAGAAAGATTTCCCCGAAGCCATTCCGGCAGTGAAAAAATACATAAAAGACGATTACGATCTCTCCGGCGCAGATCTCCAGGAGTTTTTCGATGGGTTGACCAAGGATGATGAGCCATCGGCGTACCTCTTCCGCTGCCTGCATTGCAAGAAGTACCTGGCCTATGCCGACATGGCTTGATACGATGAAGCACACATGAAATCTCTTGCCATCGTTATCGCCACGCTTGCATTCAGTTTGTGCGCTTGGGCGGCGGATGCCTTCTACGTTGGAACCTGGAAGATCGATTCAGCGGTGGTGGGCCCTTGGTGGGCCGAGAAGCAGAAGCCGGACCCGGCGGAGATGAAATCGCTGGTCGGCAAGAGCTTCACCATCGGTCCGAAGAACATTCTGGGCCCGCGACAGGTGGCGTGCAAGAACCCGAAATATCAGGTCAAGGATTATCCCGCGGACATGCTGTTTCAGGGCGCATTCGGGGAGATGCAGAGCAAAGACAAAGCGGTAGATCCGGCCAAGGTGGCGGCGACAGTGGGATTCAAAGGACGGAGCTGGAAGACGCTCGAAACCGGTTGCGGAAACGAGGTGGACTTCCATTTCATCGATCCATCCACTGCCGCGTTCGGGCTCAACAACTACGTCTACATTCTGAAGAAGCAGTAGGTGCGTTTTACAGGTGCGCGTCGAGCATCTTCTGCAAATCGGCCTTGCCCATCGCGCCGACTTTTTGCTCGACCACTTTGCCGCCTTTGAACACCAGCAGCATGGGTATGGAACGGACGTTGTAGCGCATGCCCGTCGCGCCGTTCTCGTCCACGTTCAGCTTTCCGACTTTCACGCGGCCGGCGTAATCCGTGGCCACGGCATCCACCGTTGGCGACATCATGCGGCATGGCCCGCACCACTCGGCCCAGAAATCGACAAGAACCGGTACGTCGGAATTCAGTACCTCAGCGTCCCAGCCGGCGTCGGTGAAGGTCAGAGTGTTTGCACCATGAGTATGGGTCATGGTCTTTGTATCAGCCATAATAGTTTTCATTCTCCCTTACATAGATGTCGAAACGGGCAAAAGGATTCAACCAGCCAGGAGCTGCCGGTACAGCGCCAGGTACTCCCTGGCGACGGCGCTCCACGAGAAATCCTTGCGCATTCCCCGCTGCATCATGGCCACCCATCGGTCTTGATCCTGAAAAGCAGCCAGTGCGGAACGAATAGCCAACAGCAATGCGGTTCCGTCGTAGTCCCGGAACTTGAACCCAGTTTCCTCATCAATGGTATCATCCAGGCCGCCGGTGGCGCGAACAATGGGCACGGTTCCGTAGCGCAGGCTGTAGATCTGACTCAAGCCGCATGGCTCATAGCGGCTGGGCATCAGGAACATGTCGGCGCCCGCCTCGATACGATGGGCCAGAGCATTATCGTAGGCGGTGCGCACCGCCACGTTATCGGGATGCAAGTGCGCCAGGTGATGGAACAGGGCTTCGAATTCGACCTCCCCCGAGCCAAGCACCACCAGCGAGACTTCTTCGTCGAGCAAAGCGGCGGCGATGCCGGCGATCAAGTCGAAGCCTTTCTGGCGGGCGAAACGCGAGACGATGCCGATCAGCGGGCGATCCATCGCTTCGTCCGGGAGTCCGAATTCGGCGATAAGGGCACGCTTGCAATGGGTCTTCCCTGAGAGATCGTCCACCGAATAATTCCGGGCGATATGGGGATCATGCTCCGGGCTCCATTCGCTGTAGTCGACGCCGTTGACGATCCCGTAGATTGGCGCGTGTTTGTGGAGAAAACCATCGAGTCCGAAACCATATTCCGGCGTCTGGATCTCGCGCGCGTAGGCCTTGCTCACTGTGCTGACCGCGTGACTCCAGGCGATGCCACCTTTGAGGTAATTTACCTTGCCATAAAACTCAAGCTGCTCAGGATTGAACAGCCGCGGGTCCAGCGCGATTTGGGGCAGAATCTCCGGACCGAAAATCCCCTGATAGCCCGCGTTGTGGATGGTGAACAGCAGCTTCACGCCGCCGAAGGTCGGATCGATGTCGAAATGTTCGCGAATGTAGACCGGAACCAGGGCCGCCTGCCAGTCGTGCGTGTGGATGATGTTCGGCTGAAAGAGGTAGCGGGCCACGCTGATTGCAGCCATCGAAAGGACGGCGAAGCGCATGTGGTTGTCGGCGTAATCCCAGGCTTCGCCGTAGATGCCCGGGCGATCGAAGAGCGGAGGGCAGTGGACGAAGTAGAAGGTAACTCCACGTTCTACAGTCTGGTTGATGTCGACGCTGAAACCGCGACCCAGCGGGATGCCAAGGTTGCGAAAAGCCTCACGCGGCGGATCGGAATAAACGTTCGAGCGGTAAGCGGGCATCACAACGGCGACATTTTCGCCGTGCGCGGCCAATGCGGCGGGAAGGCCGCCGAGCACGTCCGCGAGGCCGCCGGTTTTCGCAAAGGGAGTGGCTTCGGAGGCCACCATCAGGATGTTCATCTACGATCCCGCTGTCTTGTGAACGGCGTCCAGAATACCGTTGATAAAAGATACCGACTCCTCGCCGGAAAATTGCCTGGCCAACTCCAGCGCTTCGTCGATCACCACCGCGACCGGCGTCTCCTGGCGGCTCATTTCATAAATCGCCAGGCGCAGGATGTTGCGATCCACGATGGGCATTCGCTCCAGCCTCCAGTGTTCCGACTTCTCGGAGATGCGATGGTCGATATCGGAAGCCATTTCCGAGGCGCCCTTGGCCAGCTCTTCCATGAATTCGTCGCGGCCGGGCAGCCCGGGGTCCTCTTCGGTGAACTGCGTGTCGTAGAACGACGAAATCGCCTGCTCCACAGGCTGCTTGTTCATGTCCCATTGATATAGAACCTGCAAGGCTCGCTGGCGGGATCGATGACGTGCGGCCATGGCTGCTACCGCTATTGTTGCAGGCGGCGAATAAGGTCTGCCATTTCGATGGCGGTGATGGCGGCGTCGTAGCCCTTGTTACCGCTCTTGCCGCCGGCGCGATCGATGGCTTGTTCCACGGTGTTGGTGGTGAGAACACCGAATGCAACGGGCACACCGGTCTCGAGTGCGACGGCCGAAAGTCCATTGGCAGCCTGCGCGGCGACGTGATCGAAATGAGGCGTTTCACCGCGAATCACCGCGCCCAGGGCGACAATCGCATCGTGACGCTTGGCGGTAGCCAGCGTTTTCGCGATCAGCGGGAGTTCCAAGGAACCCGGCACTTTCACCACTTCAATATCCTTGGTCTTCACCCCGGAACGTTTCAGCGCGTCGAGCGCGCCAGCTAGCAGACGGTCGGTAATAAAGCTGTTGAACCTCGCGCAAATGACCGCTACCTTAAGCCCGTGCGCATCGAGATTTCCTTCCGTCACTTGGGACATATGGGACAATAGGGTTTCAGGTCTCCATTCTACCCCATGGATCCCGCGTTCATCCGCAACTTCTCTATCATTGCCCACATCGATCACGGCAAATCGACGCTGGCTGACCGGTTGCTGGAAGTGACCGGCGCGCTTTCGCAGCGCGAAATGATGGAGCAGGTGCTGGACACCATGGATCTGGAGCGCGAGCGCGGAATCACCATCAAGGCGCACGCGGTCCGGCTGAATTACAAGGCCGACGACGGCGAGATGTACCAGCTTAATCTCATCGACACGCCGGGCCACGTCGATTTCACCTACGAAGTTTCGCGCAGTCTGCAGGCGTGCGAAGGCGCGCTGCTGGTGGTGGATGCTTCGCAGGGCGTGGAGGCGCAGACGCTCGCCAATACGTATCTCGCCTTGCAGCACAACCTGGAAATCATTCCGGTCATCAACAAAATCGATCTCCCGTCGGCCGAGCCGGAGCGAATTCGCGAGCAGATCGAGCAACTGGTCGGGCTGCCCGCCAAGGACGCACTGCTGGTGAGCGCGAAGAGCGGCGTGGGGATCAAGGATGTTCTGGAAGCGATTGTGCATCTGGTGCCGCCTCCAGCGGGCTCGCCAGACGCCCCGCTGCGCGCGCTGATTTTCGATTCCTGGTTCGACCCGTATCGCGGCGTGATCATCCTGGCGCGCGTCATCGATGGGCGGCTGCGCATGAAGCAGAAGATCAAGCTGATGATGAACGGCCAGCTATTTGAAGTTGAGGGTCTTGGTTATCAATCGCCCAAGCCGATTCCTTGCGAAGAACTCGCTGCGGGGGAAGTCGGCTTTCTGTTCGCGAACATCAAGACCGTATCCGACGCGAAGATCGGCGATACCATTACCGATGCGTTGAATCCGGCCTCCGAGCCGCTGCCGGGTTTCCAGGAAGTGAAGGCCATGGTGTTCGCCGGTCTCTATCCGGTGGAATCGCACGAGCACGGGCGCCTGCGCGATGCGCTCGAAAAGCTGCGGCTGAACGATAGTGCGTTCAGCTTCGAGCCGGAGAATTCGGTGGCGCTGGGTTTCGGTTTTCGCTGCGGCTTCCTGGGTCTCTTGCATCTGGAGATAGTTCAAGAGCGGCTGGAGCGCGAGTTCGAGATCGATCTGATTACCACCGCGCCTGGCGTGCGTTACAAGATCACCACGACGAACGGGGAAGTGCTCGAAGTCGACAATCCGACCAAGTTCCCGAACCCCACCGAGATCGAACAGATTGAGGAGCCGATCATCGACGCGACGGTGATCACGCGCGAGGAGTATGTCGGCGAGATTCTGAAGCTGCTGGAAGAAAAGCGAGGGAATCAGAAGAAGTTCGAATATATCGGCACCGGCCGCGTGTTGCTGTTGTATGAGCTGCCGTTGAATGAAATCGTGCTGGATTTTTACGACCGCCTGAAATCGGCCTCGCGCGGATATGCGTCGCTCGATTATCACTTCTCCGGCTATCGCGCTTCGCCGATGGTGAAGCTGGACGTGTTGGTGGCGGGCGATCCGGTGGATGCGTTGTCCATCATCGTGCACAAGGATTTCGCCTATGAGCGCGGCAAGGGTTTGATCGAGCGGTTGCGCAAGCTGATCCCGCGGCAGATGTTCGAGGTGGCCCTGCAGGCGGCGATCGGCAACAAGGTGGTGGCCCGGGAGAATATTCCGGCGATGCGCAAGAACGTGCTGGCCAAGTGCTACGGCGGCGACATTTCGCGCAAGCGGAAGCTGCTGGAAAAGCAAAAGGAAGGCAAGAAACGCATGAAGCGGGTGGGGCGAGTGGAGATCCCGCAGGAGGCGTTTCTGTCGGTTTTGAAGGTCACCAGCGACAGCGAATAGTTCGGGTGGCACAGGCTTTAGCCTGTGAAAGCCACTGTATCCTCTAATTCCCCAGTTTAAGTCCAGAAAGTCTGATATGATTCCGAAATGCAACTCAACTCGGGGAATCAGCAGATTTCCACGAATGGCCATGCTGCTGGCGCATTCGCGGTTCTCGGAATGGACGTCGTTTCATTTTCGACTCTCGATGAGGACGACCAGATTGGCGTCATCGGCCAGTTAATGAAGTACGTCAGGCAGGCCCTGATGCTTCAGGACCTAAAGGAAGACGACTATCGTTGGAGCCCCGCTGGCGACGGCGGTTATCTTACTTTCTTGAGCGTCATCGCGGGCCGTTCGGCAATCGATGTCGCCTTTTCCATATTTCAGCAGGTGGCTAATCCGCCGAGAAAGAGTTTCGACAGGAGATTTACAATTCGCGCGGCGCTGCACGCCGGCTCCGTCCAGGAAAGCGCAGACCTAGGCCGCGACACGAACATATGGGGCATGGGGATCAATACGACGGCGAGAATCCTCTCCATCAGCGATGAGAATCAACTCTTGGTCTCCAAGCAGTATCACGATACCTACGTTAAGGATCAGCCCGGCGATGCGTACCATTTCGGCGAGCCGTATTGGAGAACGGTGAAGCACGGCATCACCTTAGACGTTATGAACGCCTCGAAGTCCGGTCTAGGCTTGGGCGGCGATGAAGAACGCGGAAGGCGATGGCGTTATTTGGGCGGTTTATGGAATAAGACTGCGGAAGAGTTCGAACACCTGATGTCCGACACCATGCGATCGGGCGATTCGATTGCGGCAATTGCCGCGGCACGGTACCTGCTCGATATGGGGGAAGAGCAGAGGGTTCGAGACTTTTGCAAAATACTTAGCAATCTGGACGCGATGACTGTTTCGTTTCCAGTTGAACATTTTCTCTTCAGTGGTATGCCCAGCGATGTCCTATTCGAGGTGGTGAAAAGCGTCAAGCCGAAGGTTATTGGGGCCAACGAGGTGATCTGCGAAGACGGTGTCGATGCCGATAGCTGCTTCTTTCCCGTCTCCGGCAGGATCGTGCTCGAAATACGGGGCCGCGACGAACCGGCTCCAGTCAAGAAGGGACAGATGCTCGGCGAGTTCAGCTTGTGGATTCCGAACCTGAAGCGGACAGCTCGCATCCGCTCCCTCGATCCGGGACTGGTCCTGGAACTCGGCCATCGTCCGCTGGAGACAGTGCTGCGACAGCATGAAGACGTCGCGAACATAGTGTACTCGCTTATCCAACGAAGGGTGGTTGAGAACACGCTTCTTTCGCCGGCATTGTTTCCGGGCATGGCCAAAGCGGTGAAAGATGGTCTCTCCAAATTCAACGCCAAATGCGTAAAGGTTGCCTCGGGGGAAAAACTCAACCTCTCCTCCCAGGCGTTCATAATGTTGGTTGGCAAGGTGCGGGTTCAATGCGCAAATGGCGGCCAACTCGATGTCGTGGGCGGGGGGCACTTTGATCAGATGCCTGTGGTCGGCATTTACTCCACGATCGGCAATCCAGACGGTGAAGAGGGAGAAGTCCTGGAAGACACCGTCGCGGTTCAGATCGGTCACGACACGTTACAGGAGATTCAAACAACCTACAAAGATGTGGGACGTCTCTGGAGCGGACTTTACGGGACGAGGCTGCACGATGTGAAGTGCTGGTCTCCAGGACAGAAGAGCAAGGCTGCTCAAACACCGTAGGCTCAACAGTCGCTCTGTATTTTTTGCGCGCTCACGCACAGGCAGCGGGCTGCGAAGTCCTGTGGTTTCTTTTCCCTGGACATGGCATGCGGCCTGCTCTAATACCGGCGAGGATTCTTATGCCTAAGAAACTCTCCAGGTTCCAACAACGGTTAGCGCTGCTGATCGGCAGCGGAACACTGCTCGGACTCGGCATTCGCGGCAAACGGCCCGCTTGGGGCGGCTTAGTTTTGGCCGGTATGGGCGCACTGCTTCTGCACGGTGGCGTGAGCTGGCTGCGGTCCGATCGCCGATTCGAAGGCCGCCAGGAACGGCGAGGTGTTCAGCCACGCGCACCTGTCCGGGACAGCGTGGACGAAGCGTCGGAAGAATCTTTTCCCACTAGCGATCCGCCCGCGTGGGCGCTGGGGACGCGCTGACGCCCGGAATCGCGCTCGCAGCCACCGGTGGGACCTTCTGCACCACGCCGCCGACGCCCACCAACTTCTCCATCGCGTCCAGCTCCGATGGCAGAAACGCGGTGAAGTTCTCCATTCCGTTCTCCGTCACCACGATGACGTCCTCATACCGAATGTAGAGATTCTCCTCCGGCACTCGCAGTTGCGGATCGATGGAGAAAACATGACCCGGCTGCAGCGCGCCGCGATTGTACGGCCCATCGTCGTGTACCGTCATGCCCACCGGATGCGATAGCACGCCACCGCCTCGATTCACCAGTTCCCGCGCCGCCTTCTCGTAAACCGGCTTCGAAAATTTCCACCGTGCGAACACCGGCTCCATCGCCGCCCTGGCCTGCTCCAGAATCTGCGCCGATGTCACGCCCGGCCGGATCTGCTTCATCACCGCGTTCCTGTACTCGAGCACAAACCCCAGAAGCTCGCGCTGCCAGGGACTGTACTTGCCGTTGATGGGCCACATGCGCGTGACATCGCTGGTGTAGTAATGATATTCCGGTGCGAAATCCATCAGCACCATGTCGCCGGATTGCAGCGGGCTCATGTCACGGTAGTAGTGCATGTTCCAGATGTTGGGCACGCCGGCGGCGACGATGGATCGATAGCCTTCCAAGCGCGCGCCGTTCACCAGGAACACGTAGCGCGCCGCGGCGTCCAGATGATATTCGTCAAGACCGGGCTTGGTGCTGCGCATCGCCTCCATGATTCCCAGGCCAGCGATTTGCGACGCGCGGCGGATCAGCGCGATCTCGCGCGGACTCTTGACACTGCGCATCTCATCCAGGATCGGCGTCAGATCCTCGACGCGGGCTCGCGGATTGCGCGCGCGCAGCAACTCCACAAAGCGCGATTCCCGCGACAGGCGTCCGTCCCAGTAATCGTTGAGGATTGCGGTGTTGGCCCCCATCAGCTCACCGCGGCTTTGTCCAGCGCCCTCCGCGGGACCGAACGGCGTGAAGATAGTCAGCGGTGAAAAGCGCGCGCCACCTGCCGGAGGACCACCGCCTGGCGGCCGCAAAAAATCGCCGCGCATCGCCTCGGTGCTGGCCACTTCATCCACGCCGGTGAGCCGCTTCACCAGCTCCGAATCGTCGGCCGACAGCACCTTGCCCTCCGCGCTCTCCAGCCGCGCGTTGCGAGGGGGAAGATACAGCGTCGCCTTTTTCTGCCGGCCATCCAGCAGCAGATAAGAGTGCGGAGTTTCGATACCGCAAAGATAGTAGAAATCGTTTCCCTGACGCGGCATGATGAAGCCGTTGGTCTGCGAGACGCCTTGCAGCAAGGCCACGGCGTTGCTGCCGATCTTGTCGAAGATCTTCGCCCATCGCGCGCGGAATTCCTCCGGCGGAAAATCGGTTTGATACCACGGACTCGCTTGCGAGTAAGCCAGCCACGGCGCAAGCAATAACAAAGCAAATCGCACTGCCTTCATTGGGACGCCTCCCCGGTACAGAAAAGTATGGCACGAATTTGACACGCAAGGTCTCTTCGAAGGAGAATCTGTAAGCGCTTACCGTAGCGTGTCACCGATGTTTGCTACACGGACCCTCAGGGCACTCTTCGCCTGCGCCGCGTTATCCATCGCTCAGGAACCGGCCGCCATCCGCGTCGATCTCGCGGCGTCGCGTGGCGCTTGGAACCCCGCCTGGACTTTCTTCGGCTACGACGAACCCAACTACACCTACGCGACAAACGGGCGCAAGCTGCTCTCCGAACTCGCCGCCACAAGCTCCACGCCGGTCTACATTCGCACCCACAATCTGCTCACCTCGGGCGATGGAACGGCGTCGCTGAAGTGGGGCTCCACCAACGCGTACACCGAAGACAGCGCCGGCCGTCCGATCTACGATTGGAAAATTCTCGATCGCATCTTCGATACTTATCGCGACATCGGCGTCAAGCCGCTGGTCGAAATCGGGTTCATGCCGGAGGCTCTATCCACCAAGCCGCAGCCCTACCGGCACAACTTTCCGGCTGGTTCCATCTCCACTGGCTGGGCGTATCCACCGAGAGATTACTCGCGTTGGGCCGAGCTCGTCTATCAGTGGGTGCGTCACGCGGTGGACCGCTATGGCGCGGCTGAAGTCGCCACCTGGTATTGGGAAGTGTGGAACGAACCGGACATCAGCTACTGGCGCGGCACGCCCGAAGAATATTACAAGCTCTACGACTACGCCGCCGATGCCTTGAAGCGCGCCTCACCCACGGCGCGAATCGGTGGGCCGCACGCCACCGGGCCCGCCGCGCCGAAAGCCGCCGAGTTCCTGCGTGGATTCCTGGAGCACGTCACCCACGGCAAGAATTTCGCCACCGGCAAAGCCGGATCGCCGCTCGATTACATCGGCTTCCACGCCAAGGGCAGCCCCCGCATGGTGGACGGCCACGTAGAAATGGGAATCCGCAACCAGGCGCGCAATGTAGCGAGCGGCTTCGAGATCGTCGCGAGCTTTCCTGAATTGCGCGACAAGCCAATCATCATAGGCGAATCGGATCCGGAAGGCTGCGCCGCGTGTCCGGCCCGTACCACTCCACAAAACGCCTACCGCAATGGACCGCTCTACGCCAGCTACACGGCCGCTATGTTCCACCACACGCTGGATCTCGCCGATCGCCACCACGTGCGTCTCGCCGGCGCCGTCACTTGGGCATTCGAGTTTGAAGATCAGCCCTGGTTCGAAGGCTTCCGAACGCTCGCAACAAACGGCGTGGACAAACCAGTGCTGAACGTGTTCCGCATGCTGGGGCTGATGGGCGGCGAGCGCGTGGAGGCCGCGAGCGATTCCGCTGTCAACCTGAACAACGTGCTCGCAGCAGGCGTCCGAGCAAAGCCTGACATCAACGCGATGGCCACTCGCCGCGCTTCCGCCGCTTCCATCCTGGTCTGGAATTATCACGATGACGATGTCGCCGATCCGCCAACGCCAATCACCGTCCACGTAACCGGACTCCCAGCCGGCAAGCGTCCAGTGCTGCGCCACTACCGCATCGATGACGACCACAGCAACGCATTCACCGTGTGGAAAAGAATGGGCACGCCCCAAACTCCCACTCCTGAACAGTATTTGCAACTCGAAGCCGCCGGCCAACTGGCGCTGCTGGAATCGCCGCGCTGGTTGCGCGCACAAGCGGGAGCGCTCGACATTCAGTTCCAACTCCCACGCCAAGGGGTATCTTTATTGGAGATCACCTGGTGATCCCTATCGAGGAGGCAGTATGAAATTCACTCGACTGTTCCCGGCCGCAGCTATCCTGACTTGCTGCTTGCCGTCGGCGATCCATGCGCAAGGCACGCTGGCCGATTATCAACGCGCCGCCAGCCTCCGCACCAAGTACCAGGCTGCTGCGGTGAACATCGCGGAGACGCCGCGATGGATGGATGGAACCCACTTCTGGTACCGCAAGTCGGTCCCGGGTGGCCACGCCTTCTTCGTAATGAACGTCGCCACAGGCGTCAAGGGCGAGGCGTTCGATCATGAGAAACTGGCCGCCGCTCTCTCCAAAGTTACCGGAGCAAAATACACCGGCCTGGCGCTCCCTTACACCGCGCGGCCCTTCCCCAGCCTCAATCTTCTCGATCAGGGGAAGGCGGTCGAAGTGATGGCAGCAGGCTCTCGCTGGAGATGTTCCCTCACCGATTACACCTGCCAGAGTCTTGGCACGGACTCCTCCAGATTCGGCCGGCGCGGCGCGGGTGCTCCACCTGCTAATCGCGCGCTTCAGGCCCAGCAGGAAAATCGCCCCATCACGTCGCCCGATGGAAAATGGGAGGCTCTGCTGAATAACTACAACATCTGTATCCGTCCCAAGGGCGCGAAGAACGAAACTATGCTCAGCTTCGACGGCTCGGAAGACAATTACTATTCCGTGATCTCCATCGCCTGGTCTCCCGACTCGAAGAATCTCGCCGCCTATCGCATCCGGCCCGGCTACAAGCGCCAGGTACACTATGTTGAGTCGTCGCCATCGGATCAGCTTCAGCCCAAGTACAGCACCATCGAATACGCCAAACCCGGCGACGTTCTCGATCTACAGCAGCCGGTGCTGTTCTCCATTGACAACAAGAAAGAAATCGTCGTCGACAACAGTCTTTTCCCGAATCCCTACGAACTTTCCCGCCCCGGTCCTGTTTGGCGGCGCGACAGCCGCGCGTTTACTTTCGAATACAATCAGCGCGGCCATCAGGCCTATCGCGTGATCGAAGTGGACGCCGCCACCGGCCGTGCTCGCAGTGTGATCGACGAGGAAGCGAAGACTTTTTTCTGCTACTCCGGCAAGAAGTATCGCCACGACATCAACGACGGCAAGGAGATCGTCTGGATGTCCGAGCGCGATGGCTGGAACCATCTCTACCTTTATGACGGCAACACCGGCAAGGTAAAGAACCAGATCACCAAAGGCGACTGGGTGGTGCGCGGTGTCGATCGCGTGGACGACCAGAAGCGACAGATCCTGTTCCACGCGAGCGGCATGAATAAAGCGCAGGACCCCTACTTCGTCGATTATTACCGGATCAATTTCGACGGCGCCGGCCTCACTGCGCTCACTCATGGCAACGGAAATCACGCCGTCGTCTTTTCGCCGGATTGGAAATACTATGTCGACACCTGGTCGCGCGTCGATGTCGCGCCGGTTGCCGAGTTGCACCGCATGGACGACCAGTCGATGGTCTCCGAGGTCGAGCATGCCGATGCGTCGGAACTTCAGAAGCAAGGCTGGCGCGCGCCGGAGGTTCTTGTCGCCAAGGGGCGCGATGGCAAGACCGATATCTGGGGCGTCATCATCCGCCCAACGAGCTTCGATCCATCCAGGAAATATCCAGTCATCGAAAACATCTACGCCGGCCCGCAGGATTCATTCGTTCCGAAATCCTTCGCCGCCTACAACCAGATGCAATCCATGGCGGAGCTCGGCTTCGTCGTCGTGCAGATCGATGGCATGGGCACTTCGAATCGCTCCAAAGCATTTCACGACGTGGCCTGGAAGAATCTCGCCGACGCCGGATTTCCCGATCGCATTCTATGGCACAAGGCCGTGGCCGCGAAATATCCGTGGTACGACATCAGCCGCGTGGGCATCTACGGCACTTCCGCTGGTGGACAGAATGCGCTCGGCGGCCTATTGTTCCATCCGGAGTTCTACAAAGCCGGTGTCGCGTCCTGCGGATGTCACGATAATCGCATGGATAAAATCTGGTGGAACGAGCAGTGGATGGGCTGGCCGCTCGGACCGGAATACATCGCCTGTTCGAATACCGAGAACGCAGGGCGTCTCGAAGGCCACCTGATGCTCTTCGTCGGCGAGATGGACACCAATGTCGACCCCTCGTCAACCATGCAGGTGGTAAACGCACTCATCAAGAACAAGAAAGCTTTCGACTTGCTGGTCACTCCTGGAGCGAATCACGGCAGCGGCGGCACCTACGGCGACCGGAAGCGTTACGACTTCTTCGTGCATCACCTGCTGGGCGTCGAACCTCCAGACTGGAATCGCAACCCCGGAGTAGCGGGCCTGTTGGATGCCGGGACCCCAACGGACCCAGGCGACGACCTGGACGAAGCCGCCTCATTCTTCAGCGAGCAGTGGCAATAAAGTTTCTCTGGACAGACTAAAGGCGTTGCTGAAAAAGTCCTCGGAAACGATGGCCGCAGATGAACGCAGCTAAACGCAGATGAGAAACAAATTTACCGGTGTTCATCTGCGTTCATCCGCGGCTCAGCATCTGCTAAGACCTGTGCCACCGAGTTCTGACGGGTTACTGAGAAAAGCTGGTCAGCAAGTGCTGGCATCGGCTTCAGCCGGTGCGCGCCCAGACTTTAAGGCTGTGTCCGTTGCGAACCTAACCCTCCAACGCGCCTGCCATCTCCAACAGTTTCCTCACCGTGTTCCAATTCCTTCCCGTCCCCGCAACCTTCAGTGTCCGCTCGAGCAGGGCTGGCGACAGCTTCGCACGCCCCGCGCCATTCGGATAATAAATATAAAGCTCGCGGCCGTCGATGCGCAATTCCTCCGGGTCCGCCTTGATCTTCAAAGCCAGTTCCCGCGCCTCCTTGCTCGGTTCGCCCGCTAAAAAATACACCAGCAGCTTGCCCGGCTCGATCCCACTCCGCTTGGCGAACGGGTTCCGCGCAACCACGCTGCTCATCTCGGCGCGAGTCCGCAGCATCACCTCCGGCCGAAAGCCGGCGCAACGTTCGATCCCGTCCACGATCCGCTTGGACAGGCGAGCCAAGTCACGTTCCTTGCTCCGGAACACGACATTCCCGCTCTGCACGTAGGTCTGCACGTCCTGGCAACCGAGCGACCCACAGAGGTCCCGGAGCGCATCCATCTTGACCATGTTGTGCCCCCCGACGTTCACGCCGCGGAGCAACGAGATGATTGCCAGCACGCTTTAGGATACTTCAACCGGCCCGCAGCGTTCCCATCGGATCCACACGCGATGCCCGCAGCGCCGGGATCAAACACGCCATCGCCGACACGGCTATCAAGATCACCGGCGGTACGGCGAATGTCACCGGATCGTGCGGGGCAATTCCGAAAAGGAAGCTGCTCATGTACCGCGTGGTCGCCCAAGATCCAGCGATGCCGCACGCCACTCCCGCCAAGGTCAATGCGCAGCCTTGCCACAACACCAGCCGCAGCACGCGCGCCGGCGACGCGCCCACCGCCATCCGAATCGCGATCTCCTGCCGCCGCTGTGCCACCGCATAACTGATGACGCCGTAGACGCCGATCAATCCCAGCACTAGCGCAAGCCCCGCAGCCCCGCCGATCAAGGCCAGCGAGAATCGCCTCGGCGCAAGCGATTGCGTCAGCCGCGTGTCCAATGTTGCTATTTCGAACACCGGCAGGTCCGGATCCACCGCGCGCACTTGCAGCCGAACCGCCGCCACCAGATTCGCCGGGTCCATTCTTCCCAGCACTACGAAGTTGGTCCAGCGCAGCCACGGGAGCCTGCGTTGTTGGTACGGGAAGTACACCGCCGGCCGATCGTCCCTCTCCAACGCGAACTGCTTCACATCCCCCACCACTCCCACCACGCGATGCCAGTCTGTGTCAGGATCCTGATCCAGCCACCGAACGCGCTTCCCCACCGGATTCTCATTCGGCCAAATGCGTTTCGCCAGCGTAGCGTTCACCATCACCACCTGCTCACTACTCGCGTTATCGCCAGCCGTCAGATTCCGCCCGGCCAGCAGCGGAATCGACATCAGGTGAAAATAATTCGCGCTGATCGCACGCACATCCACGTTCGGCGCGCTCGACGCCGCGATCGCGCCGCCCTCGGGCAGCATCCGCACCACGCTGGTCCCGGAATTCGCAAGCGGCACGTGGCTCGCCGCCGTCACCGCGTCCACTCCCGGCAGCGCCTCCACCTTGTTCAACACCGTCTCGATCATCCGGCTGGTCGACGCCGCATCGCGATACTTCTGTCCCACGGGAAAAACGCGCAAGGCCAGCCGGTTCTTGGTTTGATAACCCAAATCGACACGCAGCACTTGTGCGAAGCTCCGGATCAGCAACCCGCTGCCGGTTAGCAGGATCATGGCCGACGCCACTTCCAGCACCACCAGTGCGCTGCGTAACCGCAACAGCCCCGATCCGGCGGTACTCGATCGCCCGCCTCCCACCAGCGCCTCGTTCACGTCCTGCCGTGACGCGCGCAACGCCGGAACCAGGCCGGCGAGAATACCGGTGCCGAGCGCCACCACAACAGTAAACGCAAAAACGAACCCATCCAAGCGCACCGAATCCAATCGAGGAATGTTGCCGGGGCTCAGCGCGATAATCCCTCGCACCACCGCCAATGCCAGTAGCCAGGCAAGCGCTCCGCCGGCAGTCGCCAGTACCACCGCCTCGGCGAGCACCTGCCGGACGATGCGCCATCGCGATCCACCGAGCGCCAGGCGAATCGCCATCTCGCGGCCTTGCGTGGCCGCACGCGCAAAGCCGAGGTTCGCCACATTCACGCATGCAATCAGCAAAACGAACCCAACCGCACCCATCAGGATCAGCAGCGACGTCCGGCTCTGGCCCGTTACCGATTCCTGCCACGGAACCATCGACACGCCGATGTTCGCGTTAGTGTCGGGATAACTCTGCGCCAGCCGCCCTGCGATCGCTTCCAGTTCGGCTTTTGCCACCGCCCGCCGCTCGCTCGGAATCCGGGCGACACCCGTAAAAAACCGGCCCGAACGCGAAGTTCCTTCTAACTGATCAGCCAGCGGCGCCCACAGCTCCGCCTGACTGTCCGGGAACGAGAATCCCGCGGGCATTACGCCGATCACCGTGCTCACGATGCCGTTCAGGATCAGCTTCTCGCCAACAATGTCCTGCCGTGAGCCGAACCGCCGCTTCCACAGCCCGTTGCTCAGCACCACCAGATCGCCTCGATCGGCCGTGCCGTCTGCCGCAGTGAAATAGCGCCCCAGAATCGGTTCGACGCCCAGCGTTTGGAACAGGCGCGCCGAAGCCCGCGCCCCTTGCAATCGCTCCGGATTGGCATCGCCAGTGAGATTGAATAGCCAGAAGCAAAGCGCTCCCATGTCCTGCGTGACGCGGCTTTGCTTTTGCCAGTCCTCAAAATCCGCCAGCGATAGTCCCGCATTCGCTCCAGTCTTCTGGTTGATCTCGGATATGTTCACCAGTTCGCCCGGCCGATGAAAATCCAGAGGCCGCAGCAGCACTCCATTCACCACGCTGAAAATGGCGACGTTCGCTCCCAACCCCAAGGTCAAGGTAAGCAGCACCACCACGGTGAATCCGGGCGATTTCAAGAGCGATCGCACGGCAAGACAAAGATCTCGCGCAATACTTGTCATGCGATTTAGACGCGCCAAGCAGCGCGCCGTGCCGAGGATAGCCGCCACCTCCTCGAAAGTGGCTACACTGGCGTGTGGAGGATCGATGCGAAGACGATCTGGACTTGTACGCACAAGTTCAGGCACGAAAAGCGGAGGTGCAAAAAGCGGGGACTGCCTACCTGTTTCGCGCGACCGGAATCCGTCTGTCACTAACGGATCGCCTGCGCGGAAACAGGCTGGCTGTCCCCGCTTTTTGCGACCCCGTTTTTTGGGCCTGCACTTCTTCAACATCACACCAGTACTCCTGGCAGTTCTCTTACCCTGCATCGCGCCTGCGGATGACAAAGCCGCTTTCGCCGCGTGGTGGCCGCATTTCCAGGCAGCGGTAGCGGGTCGCGATGCGCACACGGTGGCGCGCGGCGTTCAGTTCCCGTTGAATTGGGAGAACGGCAAGATCCGCGAGATCAAAACCGAGGCGGATCTAGCCAACAACTTCGACACATATTTCACCGCCGAAATCCGCAAGTTGATTGCCGCCAGGAAGCCGGAGCGCATGCCCAACGGCGTCTACTCCATCACCTGGAAGGCCCGAGGCAACGAGTATTCGATTTATTTCAAGCCCGGTGGGGCAGGGAACTTCATCCTCGACGGGCTATCGGAAGGCCCGCCGTAAGGCCGGATTCACGATTTCGCCGGCCTCGTGAAGTTCACGATATTCTCCCACTCGCTCGCATCCGATCTCGCCACCACCGCGACCACTGGATCGGTCTTGCTCAGATTGAAAACCTCATGCGGCACGCCCGGCTCGATGAAGATGAAGTCGCCCGCCTGGTTTTCGATGGCGTATTCGAGCGCAGGCCCGTATTCGTGCCGAACCCGCCCTGCCAGGATGTAGAGCATCACTTCGAAGCCGACGTGAATGTGCGCATAGGCGATGCCGCCAGGCGGGATGGTCGCTACATTCATCGACAGCTTCTTCGCGCCGACGTTCTTCGCCGATAACCCAGCCTTGTAGCGAATGCCATTCCATCCGCGCACATTGTCGCCGCCACGAATGGTGAAGATGCCCTCCGCGCCTTCCACCGTGCCAAGATCTTCCGCCGCAACTTTTCCGTTCACAGATTCATCGTATCATCGTAAACAAAAATGAAGATAAAGATGATCGGCATTGTCGGCGGCATGGGCCCCGAATCCACCATCGAATACTACCGGCAGACCATTGCCGCATACCGCGACCGCAACCCCGATGGCAGCTATCCGCCTATCCTGATCTGCAGTATCGACGTGAAAAAGATGTTGGACTGGATCGCCGCTGACGAACTCGTACGCGTCACCGAGCTCCTGGTGGGCGCAGTGAAACGGCTCGCCATGGCCGGCGCCGACTTTGCGCTGCTATCCGCCAACACTCCCCACGTCGTGTTCGACGAAGTACAGCAATGGTCGCCCATCCCGCTCATCAGTATCGTGGAGGCAACCTGCCGCACCGCCAAGGCTCAGAACCTGAAACGTCTCGGCATCTTTGGCACCAAGTTCACCATGAAAGGCCGGTTCTATCCGGATGTATTCTCCAAGGAAGGTATGGAGTTAATACTTCCTGCACCGCAAGAACAGGACTACATTCACGAGAAATATCTCGGGGAAATAGTGAACGGTATCTTCCGCCCGGAGACTCGTGCACAACTACTCGCTATCGCCGCTCGCCTTCGTGACCATGAAAGAATCCAAGGCCTGATTCTGGGCGGAACCGAGCTGCCTCTGATTCTCGATCACACCGCCGGCGTCGGTATTCCGTTCCTCGATACCACCAGGATTCATGTAGCAGCGGCTGTCGCCAGGATGTTCTCCTAGGGGCCAACTTCGCCTTTTGTTCGATGCCCTCTAGGACATTTGGGATACTGTCACTCCTGTCACCTCTCTATTTCATATAAAAATCACATAGTTGTTAATACCAATGTCGTGGATTAGGCATATACTGACATACGAGGAAACCTGAATATGGGTCTGCAGTCTGAAACTACAACCTTTACGCTCGACAATATGGGCCGCTTTCTTTGCAACACCTTGCAGGAAGCGGCCGATAGCGCAAACGTAACCGTGGCAGGAAGGCCGCAAGGCTTCGACGTCGTTGTTATCGGCGGCGGAACCTTCGGCGCTGTCCTCGCCTCCCGTTTGTTCCTGAACGATGTCACTCACAGCCGCCGGATTCTGGTGCTGGAAGCTGGCCCGTTCACACTTCCCGAACACTTGCAGAACATGCCGTTCATGGGCGGCACGCCCGACTTCCGCGTGCCTTGGGACAGCCACCCGGCGCTCGGCTACTCCGGGCTTCTCTTTACCATCGGCGGGCGTTCGCTTGCCTGGGGAGGCTGGACTCCGGAATTGCTCGAGCAGGAGTTTAAGAACTGGCCCGCCGCCGTGGTCGCCGATCTCCGGAATACTTACTTCCGGCAATCGAGCGACCAAATCGGCGCCACCGATAGCAACGACTTCATTTACGGCCGCTTGCACACTGCACTGCGCCGCCAGCTTTTTGACGGCTTGGCGATGCCCGCAGCCGCGCCTCACGCCATAAAACTCGCCGCGCTGCCCGACCATCCCGCCGTGCGTTATGCCGGCATGGAGGCCCTGGGCGACCTCACCTTCGCGGCCGGTGCCGGAGCTGGCGGCGGTTCCACAACTACCGGCAGCGCAGCGGTATCCGACGACGAGCTGCGCGACTTGCTGGGGTTCAAGTCCACCGATAGCACTCCGCGATCGGAGATGCTCAACCTGCTCAAACTCGAAGCCCCGCTCGCTGTGCAGGCCCGCACGGAGCCGGGGTTGTTCCCGTTCAACAAGTTCAGCGCCATGCCCGAATTCATCAAGGTCGCACGTGTCGCGGCCGGTGAAACCGGCGGCGTGGGCGTCGACGCGGACGCCCGCAAGCGGTTCATGGTGGTCCCCAAATGCAAAGTGCTGGACGTGATCACCGAGACACAAAGCGACAATTGGGTTCGCGTCACCGGCGTCCGCGTGAAAGACATCGATGGTTTGGAAAAGGTCATCACACTGGCTGCGCCCTCCAACGGCAGTCAAAGTACGGTCGTCGTAGCTCTGGGCGCCATCGAAAGCACGCGGCTCGCTCTCAACACGTTCAAGGACTCGCTGTCCGGCCGCGCGGCGCAACGCATAGGCCAGAACCTGATCGCGCACCTGCGCTCGAATCTGACCATTCGCGTTCCCGTTAGTTCCTTGACCACCTTGCCGCCCTCAACACAAACCTCGCTGCAAGCCTCGGCGCTGTTCGTAAAAGGAAAGGCCACGGTCGACGGTGAAGACCGCTTCTTCCATCTGCAGATCACCGCCTCCGGCTTGAACCGTATGGGCCAGGATTCCGAAGCCGAGCTCTTCAAAAAGATCCCCGACACCGAGCAGTTGGATGCCATGCTGCGCGCCAGCGATACCCACGCCGTCATCACTCTCCGCGGCATCGGCGAGATGACCCCGCATAATCCCGACAGCTTCATCCGCCTTTCCCCCACCAAGACGGAGGACTCGCGCGCGATTGCCGAAGTCAGCCTGGCCGACATCAAGTCCGGGACCAGTAACACGCCGCAGTCCAATGTCGACAAACAGACCTGGGATGCCATGGACGCGCTGGCCGACGAGGTCGCGCTCATCTTCGCGAATGGCGAGCCGTTCGAAATCCTGATGGCCAAGGAAGGCAAGACCATTCCCATGCCGGCCGGTGCGACAACCGCGGATCTGCGGACTGCGCACCCCTACGGCAACCGCCGCGACCCGGAGGGTACCACCCATCATGACGCCGGAACGTTGTGGATGGGATCGGACCCGGCCACTTCGGTCACCAATGAATTCGGCCGCATCCACGACACCACCAATTGCTACGTGTCCGCTCCCGCTTTGTTTCCCAGCCTTGGTTCGCCCAATCCCATGCTCACCGGCGTTGCGCTGGCACGCCGGACCGCGGATCTGCTCGAATCGAGCGTGCTGCGGAGGCCGGCGATCCGCAGCGCTTCCGCCGAGGGTTTCACTGCTCTGTTCGATGGCACGGTGGGCGCGTTCAAGAAATGGCAGCTCGCCGGCGCGTCGAACGGGCAAGGCTTTGCCATGCTTCATGGCGAGCTGGTGAGTTACGGTTCATCGGACTTCGCGATGCTCTACTATGCGCCGAAGGCATTCGACGATTTTCACCTGCGGCTGCAGTTCAAAATTTTCGACCCCAATAATTGCAACAGCGGCGTGTTCATCCGCTTCCGTAACCCGCTCGAAGTGATGCCCGATGCGTTCCACCTTGCCGAAAACGAACGGGCAGCCGTCGCCTCCAATCCCGCTTGGAGCGCGGTCTTCACCGGCTTCGAAGTCCAGATCGACGACAACGCCCGCGGTGACGTCAATAAGGACTACTATGGACGAAAGCCCGAACCCGATGGGCTGTTCAAGAATCGCACCGGCGCCATTTACAAGATCCCTGCCGGCGATCTCATCATCCAGACCGGCGGCCACGACCTGCGCATCCAGGAGTACACGCCCGGTCCGCCAACGCGGCCGAATGTCTGGATGCAATACGACATCGTCGTAACGGGAGATCACTACGAAGTGACCCTCACCGACACCGAAACTGGCGCTTCCACACTAACCACAAAGTTCGACAACGCCGACTCCATACGCGGCGTCGCCACAGTGAACGGCGCTCCGGCCGGATTCATCGGCATCCAGTCGTATCCTAATTCGCCGGTCAGCTTCCGCGACATCTGGATCAAGTGAGTGGAGCGCAGGCGTGCTATTTTTTCAGCGCGAACAAAATCGCGCTCCACGTTTTGTCTACGGAACAAGTTTTGTAGGCCGCTAAACCCACCGCCTCTGCGGCTTCACGGATCGTGAATACATTCACTCCGCTCCCGCGCGCCTTGAGAGTCTGTTGTTTGGGATAAATCACGCACAACCTGCTCTTCGCCGCGGCTAGCTTACGCATGCGCGGAAGCCCCGCCAGGTACCCCTCAGGATCGCGGACAAACCAAAGCGTCACCGCAAGTGCATCGTCCGGCTCTTCCTCCAGCGACGCGCCAGCAGGAAGCGGACCAACCAACTTCACATACCCCGCCGGAGGATCAATCACCGCGACGCGCGCCCCGTCCTTGATACCGAGCTTCTGTGCCGTCGTCCGATTCCCATAGCCCAGCGCCGGATTGGCCAGCGGTTTGGCCTTCCGCAGCGCGCCGGTCAACTTCGCGCGCGAAGTGTAGATGGCATCCGGCAACTCCGCGCGAATCTTCTTCACCTTCTCCGGATCCCCGTCCACGAACACAACGGGGATATTTCGTATCGACTCCATGGAACGGATCCACATCGCAAAATGCCGGCCGTGCGACGGCAATCGCGACAGATCGATCACGAACGCGTGCAAAGGCGATTCGCGCAGCGCGCGCACCGATCCCACATTGCGGCGGCAATCAACGGTGTAACCGCCGGAGCGAAGTTGCTCCACTAGCTTCTTCGCTTCAGTGCCTTCCGAGTTCAGCAGTAGCACTCGCGGCATGGTTCAAGCGGGTCTTTCAGCTACAGCGCGCATCCGACGCAATTCATCCACGATTTTCTGCCGCACTGCATCGCGCAGCGCCGCGCTTTGTTTGATGTTCCAGCCCTCGACGGACACCGCCTCGAGGATCCGCAGATAGACATTCTGCGTCCTTCCGAAGATCCACGAATTCCTGGGCAGAGCCGCGCCGGAGCCCTCCACCACAAGTGGCAGTATCCGGACTTGCTCGCGGATGGCCAACTGGAATGGACCCTCGTTGAAGGGCAGGACCTGCCCGTCCAGCGACCGCGTGCCTTCGGGGAAGAAAACCACGGAACAGCGCCCACGCAAATATCGGGCACAGCGCAATAGCGCCTTTGCACTGTTCCGGCGGTCCGATCGTTCGATAGGCACGTCCCCGGCCATGCGCAGCATCCAACCCACTACCGGCAAACGGAACAGCTCCGCTTTGGCCAGCCATTTCGTATCCAGCAACAAGTGCGAGATCACCGGAATATCGGCCAGCGACTGATGGTTGCTGACGATGACATAGACCTGGTTGACTTTCAAATTCTCACTGCCGGAAATCTGAATTCGCCAGGGATTGATTTTCGCCACAACGCGTCCCAGACGGCGGAACCAGCGGCCGGTTCGCAGACGGCGCGGCTCGCGGTCAAACAGCCTGATTATTCCCAGCAACGGAACCCACGACAGAACAAGAGTGGCGCTGGCAGTCCAAATCCAAATGGACCGAAGCACGCGGATCATCCGGTCAGTTCAGCAGCTTTGAGACTACGTCCGCGGCCCGGTAGTCGAATCCGTTTGCCGGGAGAAACCGTGCCATTTCGGTCAAATCGTTCCCTGCGGTCACCAGACCTTTTTCCACGTGATGGCCGTTCCGCGACTGCGGGTGTCCGATGTTCGCCAGCAGCGCGTTGCACAGGCACTTCCGGCCCACCGTATTCTCCAGTTTCCCGCCCTTCGAGACGTATAGGGTAGCGGGTTCGGCGGAGCAGCGGTAACCGATCGCGCCCTCAGGAGTTCGATACGCCTCACGCAGGTAGCCGAGATCGCAGATGCGTGGCCGGACCGAATAGACATCGGGCTCCGACACCGAACCCGCTACCTGCACCACTTTGAACGGAAAATGCGTCGGCGACGCCTGCGGATCCGTGACTACCCTTGCTTCGCCGGCAACAACGCTTTTCAAAATGGCCTGCTTGTAGTCGTCGCGTAATCCCGATTCGGTGCAGAAAGCGAAAACCGTTCCCACCTGAACGCCCGCGGCGCCGGCGGCCAAGGCTTCGCGTAATCTTTCGGGACTGCCGTATCCTCCGGCGAGCCAAAAGGGCAAACCCAACTCGCGCAACTTGTCCAGGTCCACCATGTCGCGCTCTCCGTAAATCGGTTCACCCGTTTCGCTGAGTTGCAACTTCCCACGCGGCGGCGCATTATGGCCCCCGGCCGTGGGCCCCTCGATGACAAACCCGTCGACTCTTCCGTTGGCCTTTTTCACCATCGTTGCGGCCAGCGTGTTGGAGGCAATAATAGCGATGAACTTCGGCCGGTCAAGCGGCGGAGGATCGTGCTCCATGAATTCGCGCGGCACGAACGTCATGGTTGTGTCATCGCCGTCCAGCGCGCCGGTCACTTGCAGCGGATACGCGACTGGCTGGTGATTAGCGAGACCATCCAGCACACCAGGAATCTTCACCGGGATACCCGCGCCCATCAAGACGTAGCCCGCACCGGCCAGCATCGCGCCGTAAATGGAGGGCAGGTGGGGCAACTGGACTTTCTCCAGATAGTTGATTCCCACCGGAAAGGCATGACCCTCGCGGGCGAGAAACACCTCGACGAAGTTTGCCGCGATGCTAAGCTCCAGCAGGTCTCGAGGGCCGTCTTTCTCTCGCATCGGCATCGTTCTGTAGGGGCTGCCGGCCGGCTTGCCGCCAGGAATGAAATAAGTGTTCCAGATGCGTTCGGCCATCTGCGGGAAAGGAAAATGATCCAGGCCGCGGCGCATGTGCCCGCCCGGATCGCCGTCTTGCAGCCGCCGCGCGAAAATCTGCTCCAGCGCCGTTCCGGAAACCACTCCCAAATGGCCGAGCCGGGAGACGGCCTGGGCCAGACGCCAATTGGAAACGCCCGCCCCCATGCCGCCCTGAATAATTAAGGGATGAGGGCTCACACCTACAATTGTTTCACGGGATCATCATTTGAATTGTCAGAGTTCTGTACTTTTTTGTGGGGCAGGTTGGCAACCTGCCCCACAGCTCACTGCACTACCGTCGTCACCGCAACCCCCGTCAGTCCCGCCACGGTCAACGTTACCGGCACAGAATTCCCCGGAGCCACTCCGTCCGGCAGAATGGCATTAACCTGATACAGACCCACGAAACCAGGCACCAGTCCGGCGAAAAGTACCGGTGCATTCTGCCCGCCCACCGACACTGTAACAGGCGATGTAGTTTGCGCCAGTGGCGATAGCGGACTCCCCACGCCATCCGCCACCGCCGGATTCGTCGCGCCTAGGCCGTCGCAATAAATCACCAGGATGTCGCCTGCTTTCGCCGGCGCGTCACGCGAAATCAGAAACGGCGGCGTCCCATCCGCCCGAGCCGCGAACAGGATGCCATATCCATTCGCCAGAAATATATTTGGTTGCGCCGCGGCCACGTCGATCGGCGCGGGCTCGGAGTAAGTGATTCCGCGTTGCACCAGCACCTGATGCGTCGTATTGATGTTCAGGCCAAAAGGCACAACCGCGTTGATCTGAAACTGGCTGACGAAAATCAGCGGGATCAGTTGCCCGGCGATGGACACTTGTGTATTCCCGAGCTGCGTGGGCAACGGCAGCGTGCTGGCCGCGAGTGTGCCATCGGCCAGCCGATCGCCGTAAATCGAGATGATGCTGCCAGGCGCGAGCGGCTGGTACGCGGTCGGCACTGCCGCGCTGCCGATGGACCCTTGCGTAAAGATCGGTGGATCCTTCGGCGACCGGAAGCCTCCTCCCACGGTGCTCGTCCCGCTGATTCCCAGTTGCGGATTCACCGCGTTCACCGTCAACGTCACCGCCGATTGCGAACTGCTGCGCGTCTGCCAGGTGCCCTGCCACGTACCATCCTTGAGCGACTGCAGCGTCAGTGGTGGATCGCCGTTCGAGAAGTTCACTGTCACCGATCCCGCGGTGTGCGGAGCGCCGCAATCGTCGCGTGCACTCACTGTCAGCGCCACCGGCCAGCCCGCCGATACCGAGAACGAATCGCCCAACGTATTCATGCTGGGGATCAGAGTGGTGGGGGTACACGCCGCTTCGCGTCCCGCGGCAGTTCCCGGTAAAGACGCCCCCGCCGCCGCGCCCGCCGCCGAGATCACCCGGACCTTCGCCGTTTGCACCCGCCCGTCGGAAAACTGGAAGGTCAACACCGCGCTTTGTGTCCCGGCCGCGAAGTCGCCAAGCGGCTGTATCAGCACTCGCATCGGTTGATTCGGATCCAACACGCCTTGTTGCGGCAGTGCCTGGAACGACACACTGGTGGTGTGCCCAGTGGTGAACGATTTGCCGCTTGCGCCGATGTTGTAAACCAAAAAGGCTTGCGCCCCCGGAGCGCCATTGCCGGGTGTCGCCGGAAAAACAAGTTCCACCGGCTGCACCACTGCGCCTGGATCCGATCCCGCCGCAAGCACCTCCAGGAACACAGTGACCACCTGCGGCGTGTTGGCCGCTCCCGGCGCGTCGATACGCACCTGGCCGAAATAATTTCCCGGCGCGAGATTCGCCGCGTTCACGCTCACCTGCACTTGAGGCGCAGTCTGCGAGGGATCGCTCGCTCCGCTCCCAGGCGACGCGCTCAACCACGACGCACCTCCCGACAGCGTCGACGTGGACACTGTCCAATTCAGCACGCCAGTGCCCGGGTTGATCACTCCGAACCACTGGCTGGGAACAATACCGCCCTGCGCCACCGCCGTGAAGCTGATGCCGCTCTGCGTAAGCAGCAGCGCTTGCGCCAGATTGCTGACCGTCACCACAACCGGAATCGCCACCACGTTTCCGCTATCTGGCGTGAGCGAAATGCTTCCCGTATAAGTGCCAGGGATCAACCCCGAGGGATCCGCCGTCACCACGATGGGAACCGGCTTACCCGGCAGCAGCTTCCCCGATAGCGGCGAAACCGAGAGCCAATTTCCGCCAGTGGCCGTCTTCGCCGACGCCGTGAAATTCAACACGCCGCCGCCAACGTTCGCGGCATTGATGTTTGTCACGCGCGCACCGGCGCCGCGCGGAAACGTGAAGGAGAGGTTCGTCTTGTCGGCGCCCAGTTTCGGCGGCAACGCCGGCCCCACCTGAAACGTAACCGTCACCGGCAGCTTGGCGGGCGTCGCCGCCACGGGTGAAATAGTGATTGTGGCGCTATAATTTCCCGGCGCGAGATTCGCCGGATCGGCGATCACCGAAAGCAGCCGCGGCGTGGAAGCGCTGGTGGCATCGACGCTGAGCCACTTGCCGCTCGTGCCGGTATCGACGGCGACCTGAAAATCGAGCCCGGCCAGCGATCCCTGTACCACCAGCGATTGAATCACGGTCGGGCCGCCGCTCGATCCGGCGAACGACAGACTCGTCTGCGGAACCTGTATGCTGGGCGCCGTCGTTAGCACCACTCGAATCCGGTTCGTCTTCTCGTCGGCGATGTACAAGTTGCCCGCGGCGTCGAAAGCGAGGTCGTCGGGGATGGAGATCGTGGCGGAGGTAGCAACCTTCCCATCCCCGAGTTGATTGCTCGGACCACCGCCCGCGAAGGTTGAAATAATTCCAGCCGGGCTCACTCTGCGGATGTGCCCCTCGATATGGCCCGAAATGTAAAGATTCCCGGCCGCGTCGAATCTCAGCGCCGTAGGGTACCCAAGGGTCGCCGATTTCGCCGGACCGCCGTCACCACCGGAACCATACGCTCCTGTACCAGCGAATGTACTGATGATCCCCTGCGGAGTAACTTTGCGAACCACATTAATTTCCGGCTCGGCAAGATAGAGATTCCCCGCGTTATCGAACGCCAGACCCCAGGGATTCGTCAGCATCGCAGCCGTCGCTGGGCCACCTTCTCCGGAATAGCCCTTCGCCCCCGTACCTGCAAACGTGGTGACGTTGCCTTGCAGATCCACCTTCATCACCTTGTTGTTGTCGCTGGACACGTACAAGTTGCCCGCCGGATCGAATGCCAGCCCTTGCGGATCGGGAACCGTCGCAAAAGTGGATATCACGCCGGCACTGGTCACTCTGCGGATGCGGCCGTTGCCATTGTCGGCGATGTACATGTTGCCGGCGGTATCAATGGTCAACCCCCATGGACTGGCCAGCGTTGCCTGGCTCGCTTGCCCGCCGTCGCCGGAAAATCCATTCACGCCCGTGCCCACCACCGTGGTGACCACGCCCGCCGAAACCTTACGCACCCGATTGCTGTTGCTCGCCCTCTCCGTGAAGTACACCGCGCCTTTCGTGTCCACCGCGACACCGAACGGATAATTCAGCGTGGAGGCCAGCGCAGGCAATCCTTCCCCGGAGTAGCGATAGTTCCCGTTCCCCGCAACCGTGGTGACAATTCCGTTGGCGTCCACCTTGCGCAGTCGCGAATTCTGACGATCCGCGATATACAAGTTCCCGGCGTTGTCCGGCGCGACGATCAGCGGTCCATCGAACAACGCTTGCACCACCGGGCCGCCATCGCCGCCGAAGCCCTTCGTGCCCCCAACATGCCCGGCGATCACAATCGGCGTGGTTGCTCCTGGCGGCAGCTTATAGACGGCCGTCATTCCGCCGATGTACATCGCACCGGCGCTGTCAAACGCCACACTCCTCGCGGCAATGTTGGATAAGACCGTGGAAATCACGCCGTCCGGCGTAACCTTGCGAACCCGGCTTAAGGTGGTATCGGCGATAAACAGGTTGCCCGCGCCATCGAACGCCAACCCCTCGGGATCGCTAAGATTGGCGTTGATCGCCTGCCCGCCATCGCCGTCAGCCCCGCCGTTCCCCGGTTTTCCGGTGCCAACCACGGTGCTAATGATTCCATTTGTTGCGATTCTCCGGATCCGATTGTTTCCTCCGTCGGCAAAGTAAATATTGCCGGCAGCGTCGCTGGCGATCCCCCCACTGGAACTGATCAACGCCGACGCCGCCGGGCCGCCGTCTCCGAAGAAACCGGCATTGCCAGTGCCGCCGAAATTACTGATGATGCCGCCGGAAACCTTGCGGATCAAATTCGAACTGGATATATAGAGATTGCCCGCCGGATCGAAAGCCGCCGAGTACGGCGAATAAACACCGGCAGCGGTAGCAGCTCCGCCGTTACCCGAGATCGCGAACGTGAGACCACAAAACCCGTTCCCCGCGATCACCGTCAGCAGCCCGTTCTTCTCCACCCTAGCCACCATGCAATTGTCCGTGTCGACAACGATCGGATTGCCCGCCCGATCCACTGTGAGTCCATAGACCCGCCCGAGCGGCGCATTCGCCGCCGCCTTCCCGTCACCGGGAAACACCCAGTCGTTGCCCGCAAACGTGGTCAGTACGCCCTGCCCGAGCGCAGCTATCGAGCAAGCGCCCATCCCAACAACAACCGACACTACGAGCGACCAACTGCACCGCATAGTTCTCCACTTTAACTCACGCCAGTGGCGCACTCAATTGGTTGCGAGCCGCCTTGAGGCGGCGGCCCGCGTACTTAGCCAGGTCGCTCCTACTTGCCCGTATTCACGTATTGAATGCAGTCGCCCTGATTCTTGAAGCCCGTGCCATCCGCGCGGAACAGCAACTGCCACCCGCCGTTCTTGCACTGGTCCTTGCTGTTCGGAACCGGCCACGGCAGCGACCCGGTTCGTTGATTGTCCAAACCAAGCACATCGCCACCAAAACCGTTCTGCCAAATCGTGATCCAGACATATCCGTTGCCACGCAGATCGGAGCTGGCGAACGGCCCTCCCGGCGAGGTTGCACTCACTTGCGTTGTCCCCACCAGGTTATGAGCGGCGTTATAGAGGTTCATATCCGTGATCGCGGGATCCGCCGGGTTCGCCGCCTTCCGCCAGGTCATCAGGAACGTGTACCAACCGGAACTGGTGATCGTCGCTATCGGGACCGCTTGGCCATCCACTCGTACCTCCACCGACGAACCCGTCGCGCTCAAGCGGAAGTTATGCTCCGCGCCGTAATTGTTCGGATCGGCATGATAAGGAGTCATGTCGATCCAAAACGCCGGCGACCCGGTGTCGGCCGCGGGCGCCCAGTGCGCATTGATGTAGACATCAATCGCCTGGTAAAAGTCGCCGTTGTAAACCGGATTGGCTCCGCCGAAGAAACTGTAACCACCGTCGCCGAATCCAGGGTAGCCGTATCCATCGTGCAGGTTTTGCAATTCCGCATAGAAATTGCCCGCGCTGGCGGCGAGATGTAGAGTGCCCCCCAGTGACGGAACTCGCGTGATTCCTTGAGAAACTACCCAATCGCCCGTATTGGCTTCGAAGCCCTGAAAGTAATTGGCAACCGCCCAAGCAGCCGTGCTCAGGATGCCAAGCACCGCCACCGCCATGAGTATCCTTCTTGCTGTTTTCATGTTTTTTTTCACCTCTCCGGGTGCCTGTGGAAGGCAGGTTGTGTGCCAGAACAATTTTGTTTGGAAACAGTTAGACTTGCGGAGCACGATGATCTCACACAGTGCGCAATATCCCGCTCTATCGGGTGCACACACTGAGCTAAGGTGCTCAACGGCCGCGACGATGGTGGGGCGGCCCCGCAACGGCGGAATGCTCCGCCACATCCGCGATTCGCTTAAACCCGGCGGCCGCCTGATCGTCGACGTCGCAGAAGAAATGACCCGCGCTGGCGGCTCGTACTCCATGGCAGTCGGACGCCGCGGCGAGTAAGACAACCGCGCGTGTAAACTCGTCTTCATGGTCTTCACCAAGCGTCTTCGCGACGGCGTTCGGCGCGGAGAAATCACCTGCAGCGTCCGATTCTGGACACACCCGCATGTCAAAGCCGGGAACCGGTACCCGATGGAAGAAGGTGAAATCGAAGTGGATTCCATTGAGCCGATCGGCTTCCCGGATATCACTCCTCAGTTGGCGAGAGAGTCCGGTTTCCTCGGCCTCATCGATCTTCTCAAGATTGCAAAGCACGGCCGGGGCGAGAATATCTATCTGGTCCGGTTCCACTATGTGCCTCCCCGCAAGCGCTCCGCCCGGTCGAAACCTGCCTGACAACTGGCCTCGGCAGAATGTCCGAAACCGACTAAAATCGTGGTGTGTCAGCCAGGACCAAGCTGGTTTCACTCGCGAAACACACGACCATGCTCAAAGCCACGGCGACCATGAGGACGGCGCGCCCGTCGCTCCACCCCGCCTTGTCGTTGCGCCCTGGCCTGATCGTCGAGGATGCCATCAACAGTCGCGCATACCGTATCGAAAAACCGCTGGGCCACGGCGGATTCGGTGCAGCCTACCTCGCCGTACCAATGTCCGGCGCAAGAGCCTCTCGCCGGCTGTGTGTTCTAAAGGTCACCACCAACGCGCCGGCTTGGCATCGCGAAGCCTACTTCGGCCATTTGCTCCAGCACGTACCGGCCCTGGTTGAAGTGTATGACTCGTTCGCCTGGGTCCCGCCCGAGGGAACCCGCGCCCCAATTTATTGCCTCGTCTCCGAATACCTGGCGGAAGGCGATCTCGGCGATTACCTCCTGCGCAATCCAAAACCGTGGCCGGAATCGCGCGCCCGCCGCGAAATCGTCCGCCTGCTCCGCGCCGTCACCCGGATTCATGAAAGCGGCGCAGTCCACCGCGACATCACCCCGGGCAACGTATTCGTAGCGTCCAAATCCGCGCTCAAACTCGGCGACTTTGGCATCGCCTTGCATCGCGTCGGCCGCCGGGATGTCGCCGCCGACGCCTTCGCCCCGCGTTTCGCCCCCGACGCTATCCGGAGTGGCGCCAAGTCGTGGCGTCAAGCCGACGATGTCCACCAGATAGGCCAGTTATTCGCCGCGCTGCTGACCGGCGCCGGTTCGCGCAAGATCACCGCGGCCGAGGTGAAGCATTTCCCGTGCAGCGCGCATACGAAATCGGTGCTCCAGCGCTGCATCGGCGAACGCCGGAAATGTTTTGAAAGCGCGGTGGAGATGCTGGAAGCCCTGGGCGTGCGGCGTCCTGCTCCAAGCAAGCCCGCGAGAGTCCGTTCCCTCGACGGCAAGACGCTGGTGTTCACCGGCCCGCTCTCACTGCCCCGCGCTAAAGCGAAGAAGCTTGCGAAAAAAGCTGGCGCGACTGTTGAGAACACCGTCAGCGAACGAACCGACATCGTCGTGGTCGGCGGCCAGTCGCCGCATTGGAAGGCGGAACTAAAAGGACAAAAGCTGCTCGATGTCGATCATGAACGCGAGTGCGGCCATGACATCGCCCTGGTGAAGGAATCCCGGTTCCTGACACTCGTCCGGCGCTGAACCCCAGCCCCGGATGCGTCCCTTCGTTCGTCCATTGTTGGCGTCGCTCGCGATTGCGTCAGTAGACGCAGCGAAGCTGAAACGTGGGCTAAATCAACCACACTCGACTTCCGCGGGCAAATAAGCGCTCAGGTATCAATGACTTTGGCTGGTACTGGATTTGCTATAGGTAATCCCTGAAGGAGGGATATCGTGCAAAAAGCCTTGTTGGATGTTCCAATTGCAAGCCATCGAGAGACAAGATTCGTAGGCTTCGCTCCCGGCCAGGAAAAGTTCGCCTTTCTGTATGTCGTGGTTTCCGCACTCGTCATCCCGTGCGCAATGACCTTCAGTGCGATAGCCGGTCTCGCCTGGTGGCAGACCGCGTTGCTGTTGATTGGCTTGTTGGTCGGGGCTTGGGGGACCTTATTCAGTCTTCTGGAAGTGAGCCGCATCGGCCGAACCGCGATGGGCAGCGCCGGCGAAGCTCCCGGCGAGGATGCCAATCCTTATTTCCCGCGGACCGTTGTCGTTGAGCCGCCAACGAACGACCCGTATCCCCATCACGAGTATTATGCGGAAAGCCAGGGGTTCGATCAGGGCCAGCTCACCTCCCGCCTTCCGGATGCCACGCCGATCATCGAAAGCTTTCTGAGGCGCAGGCGCGAAAAGAAAGCGGCTACACGTTAGCCAAGGCTTCGGGCGATATCCATCCACACCGGATTGTCCCAAGCCGCCCGCGGATCGGCAGCCGCCCGCGCAAAAGTCCAAAGCCGCAGCCGCTCCTCATCCACCTCGACAAGATCCGCCAAGCGCTTCACCATACCAATCGGATCCGCATGCAGCCGCGCTTCGCAAACGTGTAGATGCTGGACCACATCGTAGGCTACGTCGCCGATAAACGGCTTCGGATCGATCGCCAGCCAAGCCTCCCGCTCGGCTCGCAGAACATTCCCAGCGTGAAGATCGGTGGCGAGCAGCTGTCGTTGGGCGATGGCTTCGCGAGATCCCGCAGCAACCGCAGCCCTTCGTTCACCAACCCGAATCGGGCCAGTGCCGAGCCTGCGCCATCGTCTCCTCGCGCCAGCTCTCCAACATCTCCGATAAATGCCGAAAGCCGCAGGGCCCATCCGCCGGCGCAGCCCTCCGCCAAAGACGCTTCAGCAGCCCAGCGATCACCACATCCTGCTTCGACTCAGCCTCGGAGTGAAGCGCCTCACCCGGCAGGCAGCGCTCCAGCAGCATCGCGCCAAGATCGTCGTCCGCCTCCAGCAGATGCACCGTCGGATCGCCGTTCCAGAACCGCAGCCCTTGAATCTCATGCGCCCCCTCCATGTGGGGCATCGCAAGCTTCAACACGGCCGGGGACCCATCCGCGCGAACGACAGGCGCGACCCACGAGCAGGATACCTGCGCGTGATCAAACGGTGCACCAACCCGCACCGACCAGCGGCCACTCAACTCCTCCAACAACTCCGGCAACTTGTCGAGCCATTCCTTCCGCTTAGGAATCTTCGAGCAGTTAACAACAAGTTGTTCCGGAATAATCATTACCAATCGCATCCTAACGTATACACCAACTAACCGAGCCGCGACCCCAGCGCTCCGCCCCTAGCCGACGCCGGACTCCCCGCGAACAGTCCCAGTCGATATAAACTATCCAGTACGGGCGCAGTTTCCCTCACGTAGGTAGGCCTCGACTAAAGGAGCAACATATGTGCGACCAGGATCATTTTGAGCAGGACCGCGAACAGTTCGAATCTCTCGGCCTAGTAACGCGCAAGCAATTCGGCATGATGTTAGGCGCGGGCGTAGCCATGATGCTGCCGCAGGTCGCGAACGCCGCCGCCGTCACCGAATCGGACGTGAATGTAGTGACGCCCGACGGCGCCGCCGACTGCTACTTCGTCCATCCGGCCACCGGCGCCGCCCCAGGCGTTCTCATCTGGCCGGACATCTTCGGGCTGCGGCCGGCGCTCCGCCAGATGGGAAAGCGTCTCGCCGAATCGGGTTACTCAGTGCTGGTGGTGAATCCGTTCTATCGCGTCAAGAAAGCGCCGACCGCTGAATCCGGCGCCGCAACGCCAATCCAGCAACTGATGCCGCTCGCGCGGGCTCTGAACGAGACAACGCACATGACCGATGCGAAAGCCTTCGTCGGCTGGCTGGACGCGCAACCGTCGGTGGCCAAGAACCGCAAGATCGGCACACAGGGCTACTGCATGGGCGGCCCGATCGCATTTCGCACCGCGGCCGCAGTGCCCGATCGCGTCGGCGCGGTCGCTTCCTTCCACGGTGGCGGACTCGTAACCGAATCGCCGAATAGCCCGCATCTACAGGCCGCCAAGACCAAGGCGCAGTTCCTAATCGCGATTGCGGCCAACGACGATGCGCGGTCGCCCAAGGATAAGGACGTTCTGAAAGAAACCTTCGCCAACGCGAAACTGTCAGCCGAGATTGAAGTCTACACCGGCGCCGCCCACGGCTGGTGCCCCCCGGATTCGGGAGTCTACAACGAGCCCCAGGCCGAAAAAGCCTGGAGCCGCTTGCTGGTGCTGTACGGAAAAGCCCTGGCCTAAACGTCCAAAATCACAGCAGTTCGAGAGTGCGGCGATCGGCTTTGCCCTCAAAGTACTTCGCGATCGCGCTCACGAAGATCTCATTTCCCGGGACCACCTGAGCGAAGAGCGTCATGGACGATCGAAACTTCATGCTATCCACCGAGCCGAAGATTTGTTCAACGGAACGCCCCACCACAGAATTAACAAGCCGGGTACATTCTCTCAATCGAGGCCCGAGAATCGCGTGCTGTAAGTACGCTTCGGCTTCGGCAAGCGAAGAAATGCCGAACTCTTCCGCCATCCAGCTACGCCCCAAGCCCTTAAGCTGAGGAAACACGAACCACATCCAATGGCTCTCCTTGCGGCCTGCCCGCAACTCCGAACATACTTCCTCAAACACCGGATTCTGTGCGTCCACAAACCGCTGCAGATGATATGGATCGTTCAAGATTGCACCACCGTGCCCTCTATATTTCCAAGACGCACAGACTAAAGTCCGTGCCACCTTCAGAGACTTGTCAGCAAGCGGTGGCACAGGCTTCAGCCTGTGCAGGCCTTTGTCACCAAATTCAGAATATCGCGCAATAGGCACGCCTTGGCGTCGGGCGAGACGCGCGCCCAGTGTACGCGCCGCCGTATCGCGCCGGCTTGCGTTTCGAATCGCGCCACGCCAGAGTCTGGGGGATCCCCGTCCCCGTGCGAGCGGAAGCACTGGCGCGCGGCGCGCAAACATCGTGGGAAGTCGAAGTCAAGATCGCGCACGTCGGCTCGTATCACGGAGTGATGATCCCATCTCATGGATATTGACCCTCTGCGCCGTGGGCGTCTTCACCTCAGGCCTGCGAGATTTAGCCGCCAGCCGCAAACTGTTAACTGCGGTTCTTTGCGATCACCTCCCGCACCTTGGGCACCAAGTCGCGAGGAACACTCATGACGGTCTCGGAGGACTCAACGCCGGCTTCGTCCTCGGCGATGGCCTCCTCTTCGGTCTGTTCCTCGTAATGAGCGAGCAGCCGCCGGACCCGGCCCTCATCCCATCCTTCAGGAAATTTATTCTGGCTCATAAAGACATCAATAACCTCGGCCTCTCCACTTGATGGGTATGAGTGCCTGGTCGCGCAAGAGCTTCCCTTCAGAACAGCACTCGCTACTGTTAGATCGCTGCTTCCAGCAAATTACACTGGAAGAAGCCATGAAGATTCTCGTCACTGGCAGCGCCGGCCACTTGGGAGAGGCCCTTATGCGGACATTGCCTCTCGAAGGTCACCATCCGATTGGCCTCGATGTCAAGGAGTCGCCATACACCAACCGTGTGGGCTCCATTGCCGATCGCAACTTTGTGAGCGCGTGCATCGAAGGCGTGGACGCTGTGCTCCACACGGCAACGCTGCACAAACCACACGTCGCGACGCACCTTCACCAGGACTTTGTCGACACCAACATTACCGGAACCCTTAACTTACTCGAAGAAGCAAGCCGTGCGCGGGTTGACGCCTTCATTTTCACCAGCACCACTAGCGTCTTCGGACATGCCTTGACACCATCGTCGGGAGACCCAGCAGCCTGGATTACAGAGGACGTTGTACCCGCGCCCAAGAACATTTACGGTGTTACCAAGATCGCGGCGGAGCACTTGTGCGAACTATTCCACCGGAATTGTGGCTTGCCGTGTCTAATTCTGAGAACCTCAAGATTCTTTCCTGAGCCCGATGATCGGAAGGAAATCAGGGACTCCTACGCGGATGCCAACGCGAAGGTGAACGAGTTTCTCTATCGTCGCGCCGACATTGAAGATATTGCCACCGCGCATATTCTGGCGCTTCAGAAGGCCCCTGCCATTGGATTCGACCGCTACATCGTAAGCGCGACGACGCCGTTTACACAGGACGATCTGCCGGAGCTCCGCGTGAATGCGCCAGCGGTGGTCCGGCGCTACGTCCCAGGATACGAAGAGGTCTATGCTGCCCGTGGCTGGTCGATGTTCCCTGCGATCGACCGCGTCTACGTAAATGATCGAGCGAGGGCCGACCTTGAGTGGCGGCCACGATACAACTTCGCAAATATCGTCGACCGGGTTGCCGCTGGAGAAGACTACCGCAGTTCCCTGGCGTTAGCCGTCGGGTCTAAAGGCTACCACGACGTGATTTTCGAAGATGGTCCATATCCGGTTTGAACGTGTTGCGGCCGAACCGAAGTTCCCCGGAACGTTTCGGCCCTCAACAACGTAGGATAATTGGACTCGTGACGAGTGTTACTTCTCGGACCGACCTCCGAATTCGAAAGGAGCGCAACTTGACTAAAGGAATCTGTCTTCTCTTCGCCACTCTGGCTGCTGTTCCGGTGGCCGTACTCGCGCAAGGATCGCCAGCCCCCGCCAATCCAATTTCCGAGAGCGAAAAGCGTGTCTACGCCATGCTCGGCAGCGTGGTAATCGCCGCGGCCGAGAAAATGCCTGAAGAGAATTATTCATTCAAGCCGACGCCGGAGGTTCGCAGTTTCGGCCAACTGGTCGGCCACCTGACCGATGCCCAGTACTTTTTCTGCTCAATGGCTTCCGGTGAAACCAAGCCCACCAGCGATGCCGAAAAAACCATCACCAAGAAAGCGGACCTTGTAGCCGCTCTGAAGGACGCCGTCGCCTACTGCAACAAGACGTATGCCGCCATGACCGATGTGAAAGGCAGTCAGATGATGAAAATGATGGGTTTCGATATGGCGAGGCTCACTGTACTAGCCGCCAACTTCGCGCACGACTACGAACACTACGGCAACATGGTCACCTACATGCGCCTGAAGGGAATCGTCCCCCCGACCAGCGAGAAAAGCCCCAGCGCGGCTCAGGACTGAGCTCGCCTCCAAAAAAGGGGGCTACTGGAAACTGGCAACATGCACGAGTCTCCCGGCTACGCGCGGCCACGACATCGCCGCCCCTCTGAATTTTAGAACTCGTAGAGGCTAGCGGGATGTCTCATAATACAGGTATGGGTAAATCGAGAGCGTTTCGACTTGAGCGGGAAATGCTCGATTCGGCTCGAAAGTGGCTGGTCCAGTCTGGGCTCGAAGCGAAGGAGGAGTTTTCGCTTCCCTGGGGGATTTGTGATCTTGTCGGGGTGAGCTTCTACAAGTCCCGTGTACGTGAGCGGCTTAGGCTAGGCCAAGTCAGGCCGATCGGTTCTCCGAGGCGGATCGATGTACTCAATAGGATTCCCGACGCGGGAACGGGGAATGCAGTATCGATCTCGACTCTCAAGAGACAACTCCGTGACTTTATCGATGGCGATGACGTGGAAACCGAGCTTGTTGCACTTATTAGGTCGAAGTTCGTAGTTCGCAAAGGTCGGTCCTCGGTTCAAAAGCTGAATGGATGGATGCCTCTGAGCAAGCGCCTCGTTACGGTTGAGCTCAAGCTGAACCGGGTTAGCGAAGCTCTGAGTCAAGCTAGGGCGCATCGCTACATCGCGGATGAGGCCTACATCGGATTGCCTGCCGAATTGGCGCAGAGGGTTATTGAGAGTCCGCGGCGGTCGTTCTTCGTCGTGAGTGGTGTCGGTATTCTCGCAGTCGATCCGGCGCATTGCAAAGTGGTGTTGCCAGCATCTAGACCTACTGATCAACACACGGTTCTCAAAACTCACTGTGTGGAACGACTATGGCGAGCCTCGCTCAAAGACATGTGAGCATGAGTTGTTGAGCAATTCGCTCGGGTCTTCGCGCCGTTTTTTCGTCAGGCAAATTTGGAAGGCCTTTGCCGAGAACATAGGCTGAGGAGAAGTCCTGATAGAGCGCTAACGCGCGTCCCGCCGGGTTCGTCGCCGCTATACGATCGAACCAATCCTTGTAGAACTTGGCTACCTGGGTACGACTTTCTTGGGACTGTAGCCGGTCGAAGTTTTTCAGAAGGTATTGCAGTTGCGCGTGGGCCGGATCTCCCATTGGAATGACCGAGAGGCTCTGGCTAAGCCAGCTCTTGAGATCCGGCTTCATCACTGCCAAGCGCTTAAGCGGACTCAACGCTATTCGGGCGGAGCTAGGTTGCATGTGTCCACCTGGAATTCGATATTGGAAGCTGTTCCCAAGGCCCACGACAGGGTGTTTGGCAATTCCTCGTGCCCACAGCACGAGGTTTAATCCCCAGTATGGTCCAGCAACACTGATCGACTCGGCCGGCAAAGCTGCAGCAACCTCTTGATGAAATTTGATCAGACTGGGGAAACGAAGATTGTCGAATTTTCCAGAACCTTCTTGATCGTTCAAACTCGATTCGACTATCCACAAGCCGTCGGCTGCGGCCTTTTCGTAACAGCTCTTGATGACCTTGACTTTCACATCTCGATCGGTCTTCTTGTTGATCTGCCGCTGATTCGTGACGATGATCGGCAAGATGAGTTTTCCGCGATAGCCTTGTTCCGTAGCCCAGCTTCGAGTCGCTTCCGCAAGAAGTCGATTGGTTTTATTTCGCGTGGAGCCCTCGACAAGGGGTAGCTGCGGAATCGATAGCCATGTTGGTTTGGCAACTTTCGTTTTGTTAAGTAGCGCGTTGACGAACTGCTGAACGTCGGCTTTCTTGTCGGCGTTTCCAGATGCCAAAGATTGGATCAATGCGGAATCGCCGAACTGCCGGACAAAGTCTCTAGGAACATCGCCATCTCGCAAGTGATCCAAGGCGTCCAGACCCGCATCGATCCACACATTGAGCACTTGAGGAAGCTTTGGCCTGAGTTTTTGGAAATTGTCGATGCAGATTCTAGCGACAACCGAATTGCCAAAATGCTGGGTAAACAGCCTGCAATCGGTCTCCGTGTTGACGAATGGAATATGGGCGGCGGTGGTGGTGTTCATGTGAGGGCTGCCTTATGTTTTAGGAACCGACACGCATGGTCGAGCTCCGGAAATATGCTCATCTCGTCCACGCCAATTCTTTCAAGTTCCATTGCGAGCTGATTCTTGTACTCCTTTAGTATGAGAGCAGCTACCAGAGACGGCGCTTGTCTAGCGTCAATCGCCTTCAGCTTTCCATGAAGGGTGAAGACGCCCTTTTGGGCCATCAGTCTCGAAGAATTCCAAACCGGGTTTACCGCGATAGGGTTTTTCGGGGGTTTCCTTACGGAACCGTCTAGCGGCGGTAAGTACTTCGCGACAATGTCCGAGTCAGAGTGCGCATCCAGAATGCGGGGCCGCTTCGGATATGTCAAACGGTTAAGATCCACCGGGTTCATCAGGTACACAATGCCGTCAACTGAAGCATTCTCACAAGCAAAATACAACGCCATGGTTGCGCTTTCGGTCCAATCTAGCAATGGCGTGGGAAGTCCGTAGTGTTGAGCAAGCTGCGCCCATTTGAGCTGCTCATGCGCCTGAGGGGGTCTGTCAATTTTCATCTCTGCAACGCGCTTGAAATCCATAACAAGTCCGAGGGCCTTCGCACAGTCGCTGTCGGTGCGGTATCGCAGGGCTGATGGGGTCAAAGACCATTGAGCATCGCAGACCCCTCGGAACCAAAACGGATCTCCCGAAGAAATCGTGGTGCTGATCACGGAGATGTAATCAGCCAAGTTGGTTATCTTCTGAGGAAGTCGCGGACAGCCCACGGGGCATCCAGCAAAGCGGGCGAGCTCGTGTTTGGTTAGCAGAAGAGGGTCGGTAATTCGCGGCATTGCGAATGGAATATCCCCGGGTATCTAAATATTTTAGTTTAGTATACAACAGAGACCGTGAGTAAATGCCAAGGCTGCGTTTGCGCCCGAGAGGGGCCCGAACGCTCCCGGTCGGCGAAAGAGTGATGCAAGCCAATCATGTGGAATAGTCTACGGCGTGTTCCTTGCGATGTTGTCCCCAAACGCCGCGTCGTGGGCACAGTTGGTGTCCAATGGGACGAACCACGAGGGAAACCCAACTACTTGAGATGGTGTCGGTGGGATCAGTGCGACATAGCAGCCCGGTCTTGGTTAGCGGCAAAAAACGTTGGAAGGGTGGTTCAGACGGCGGATCTACTTTCGCAGCGTTGTCATTCGTCGTAGATTCCTGTTTCTCCATTTTTATCCGAGGTTCGAGGAGGAGTACGACAACAATGACAACCAGGGCGGCAACGGCTACCAAGGCCCAACCATTCACTTTCACATTGATTCAATCCGATAGTGGTGACCATCTTGCGAATTGAGCTCCGTCGGAATGATCCCTTCGCGCAGCAATCTCGCGACGTCTTCAGGCAGATCGGTAGGCCATTCGCTTTCCTCGTCCAAATCGATCGTGGCGTAAGGCTCCCACATGTCACTACCCGTATGCCTTGTGAGCGTAACTTGCCTGGACATTGTGGCTCTTTTGTGGTGCGCTTCTTTCGCGCTTGCGCCTACCCCCTACCGCGTGCTCTCCCCCCGCTCCTCCGGCAGCGTGAACGCAATGTACTCGCCCGTGTACGCGCCGCCGCTTACTGCCACGATGATGTACTGCTTCCCGTTCACCATGTACGTCATCGGCGACCCGCTCTGCGGCGCCGGCATCAGCACCGCGCCCACTTCCTTGCCCGTCGCCTTGTCGTACGCGCGCAGCATCGCGCCCCGTCCGCGCGGCGCAACATTCGTGATCTGCCCGTCGCCCGCGATCACCAGCGTCTTCGTCACCAGCGTCCCGATGTTGTAGCCCGATTGCCCGGTCGGCGGAATGTTCAGCCCCTTCAGCGCCGCGTTATTGCGGATCGCATCCGGCGTCTCGCCCGCCGGCACCTGCCACACAATCTCGCCGCGATCCAGATTGATCGCCGAAATGGTCGAGTACGGCGGCTTGATCAACGGCAGACCTTGCACCGTCAGTCCGAAACCGCCTCCACCGCCGCCCGCCGCCGGAGGACGAGCCGGCGCAACCGGAGCAACCGGCGCGCGCGATGGCAGCGGCGAATCCGCGCCCGAGCCTTCTCCCGGACCAGTCCGTATCCGCACTTCCTGCCCCGCCATTCCCGCGATGTATCGCATGTCCGAAATCTCCTTCGGCGATTCCACCAGCCCGATCGGCACCAGGCACGCATTGCACGCGAACGCGTAAACGGTGTGCGTCTCCGGATCGTACGACCCGCCCGGCCAGTTCGTTCCGCCCGCCGCGGTCCCCAGCGTCAGCGTCGCCAACGGCCCGCCTGCCGTGCTCGCGACCGGCGGCGTGAACACCGGTCCAATTTTATATTTGGACACGATGGTCAGCGCCTGATCCTTCATCGCCGGCGTGAAGTCGATCAGGTCGTCCACCGTGACTCCGTTGCGCGAGTACGCCGGCGGCTTGGTCGGAACCGGCTGCGTCGCCGCGTACCATTCGCCCGGCACCGAGCCCTTCTCCACCGGCTTCTCCACGATCGGCCACACCGGCTTCCCGGTCACGCGGTCGAACACATAAAGGAATCCCTGCTTGGTCGGCTGCGCCACCGCCTTGATCGCCTTCCCATCCACTTTGATGTCGGCCAAAATCGGTGCGGACGAAATGTCCATGTCCCACAAAGGATGATGGACAAGCTGATAGTGCCACTTGGGCTGCCCGGTCTTGAGATCGACGCACACCAGGCTCTCGCCGTACAAATTATTTCCTGGACGATGCCCGCCGTAATAATCTCCAGTGGGCGACTCCACGGGCAGATACACTAACCCGAGTTGCTCATCGACAGTGATCTGCGACCACACGCCGGTGTTGCCCGTGTATTCGGCCGAGCCCTTCTCCCACGTGTCGTAGCCGCGCTCGCCCTTCATCGGGATGGTGTGGAAAATCCACTGCCGCTTGCCCGTCCGCACGTCGAAACCGCGCACGTAGCCCTTGTTGTTGCGCATGCTCTTCGGCGTCATGCCTTCGCGGAACGCTGCGCCCACTAAAATTGTGTCTTTTGCTACTACTGGGGCTGATTGGAGGCCGATTTCGCCGGTGGTCAGATCCGGGAACATGGTCTGATCGTCGTCGAGTTTCAAATCGACTGCGCCGCCCTTGCCGAAGCTGGGGATCAGCGCGCCGGTTTTCGCATCCAGCGCGATCAGCCGGTAGCCCGGCGTCACATAAATGATGCGCTCTTCTTTCCCGTCCGACCAATAGGCCAACCCGCGTCCGGAAAGCTGCCGAGGAGCAGCCGCCCCACGCGCACCCTCTCTTTCTCCATGAACCCAAAGGAGTTCTCCCGTTGCGGCGTCGAGGGCGATGGCGGCGCGGCGGGATCCGGCGGTCGCATAGACGACGCCGTTCACCATCAGCGGCGTGCCTTCCAATTTGTACTCCCGCCGATTGCCGATGCTATCGGTCTTGAATCGCCAGGCCACTTCCAACTTGCTGAAATTGGAGGAGTTAATCTGGTCGAGCGGGCGGTAGCGCGTGCCGGCCAGATCGCCCGTGTAGGTGGGCCACTCGCCGGGCTTACCTTGGCCCGATGCCCCCACAACCATCGACAAAAGTGCCATTGGCAACCAAAAATAGTGCTTCATTTTCGCCTCTTTTTCGCCTTGTTTAATGCCCTAAACTGCCTTTTTTAGCTCGTCAATCTTGGCCTTGATGGTGGCCTTCTGCTCGTCGGTGACGTCCGGATGCGGCGGCCGCTGGTAGGTTTGCCGCGTGCCCATGAGCAAGCTGAGGGCGTACTTCATGGGACCGTACGATCCGAGGCCGGCGGGCCGCATCAACGTTTGGGCCTCGCGCAGTTTCGCCAGCGGCGCATCGATGTCTTTACCTTGGCGGTGCGCTGCGAAAACCGCGGCGACCTGTTTGGTGAAGATATTTCCTTCGGCCAGGATGGCGCCCATTCCGTTTTGGATCGCGGTCTTGAGATTGTTGCCGGTACCGGAGCGCATGTTCAGTTTCGGAAATTCCTTGACGAACGCCGCGTAGCCCTCGGGGTTGCCGGTGGAGTCCTTGATGCCGCCGAGGTTCGGATAGTGCTCCAGGCTGTGCAGCAGTTCGTGCGTCACCGGGACCGCGCTGGTGCCGGGGATGTGATACAGGTTGATCGGAATCTTCACCTGATCGAAGATCAGAGAGTAATAGCGGGTGAGCCCTTCGGTTTTGGGATTCTTGTAATAAAACGGCGGAATGATCAGCAGGCCGTCCGCGCCGTTGGCCTGGGCGTGCAGAGAGAGCTCGGTGGTTTCGACGAAGTTGGGAGTGCCGGGCGAGACGATGATGTTGAGCCCATTGCGATGTTTGAGCGCAGTCTCGGCAACCTTTTTGCGCTCGGCCATGGCGAACGACGGGTATTCGCCGGTGGTGCCGAGGACGACGACTCCGTCTGCGCCCTGGTCCTTGAAATAGGCCATCATGTCCTTGTAAACGCCGTCGTCGAACTTGAGATTCTTGTCGCAGGGCGTACAGGCGGCGACCCAGAACTGGACCTTGTCGTTGGAAGCGGCGGGCGTCTTGGCGCCTCGGGCTGCGGCGGCGACAGCGGTAGCGGCCCCTATAGCACCAACAAAAGCTCGTCGGGTAGTCTGCACGTGAAACCTCCTCGTTCCGGTGATTATAATACAACCGGCCGACCGGTTGGTAGGGACCCGGCGACAAGGACTGATTGCGCCGGGGGCCATTCCGTGCCACTATAGAGATGTCGTTTCGCAGTCCGTTGATTTTTGGCATCTTTCGATAGTCTGGCCCTACCGCCCTTGTCCGATCCTGCCCCGACTCATTCGTCTGCAACTTCAGAAAGCAGTAAAAAATGAAAAATATTTTTGTAGGAAACCTCAGCTTCGGCGCTACCGAGGAAGCGGTTCGATCCATGTTTGAAACACACGGCACGGTTGATCGCGTCAGCATCGTAACCGACCGCGATACGGGACAAGCCAGAGGCTTTGGATTCGTCGAGATGAGCGACAACGCCGCAGGCGATCGGGCCATCGCCGCCTTGAATGGCACCGATCTCGATGGCAGAACTCTGAACGTCAATGAAGCCCGCCCCAAGACCGATGGAGGATCGGGCGGCGGCGTATATCGTGGCAACGGCGGCGGTGGCGGCTCACGGCAGGGCAACCGCTGGTAATCCGTCTCTCGGAGGAGAAGCGCATCGCGGGGCAGGGAAGTGGTCAAGAACAGACAGGAAAGGTGCAAGAGATTTGCCAAAAGAAGACGCAATCGAGGTAATGGGCAAGGTGGTTGAGAAGTTCAAGGCTGGGATGTTTTCGATCGAACTCGACGCGGGCCGAACAGTGCTGGCGACCATGGCCGGCAGACTCCGACGTAATCGGATCAAGATCATGAATGGCGATCGGGTTTCGTTGGACCTTTCACCGTATGACTTGACGAAGGGCAGGATCACTTACCGCCACAAGTGATTCTGTGCCGGTCCCGGTAGAGTTTTACTCGTATGCGATCGCCGCAACGATTCGGAGCGCACCATCGCCTGAGTCCGGGGCGGGAGTCGTCGTAAAAAACGACTCTGCATTTCGGGTTCTCGCAACGATGAATCCGGGCGCGCTGAATTGGGTCGCCGAGAAGCAGGACGGCATCCTGGGCGATTGTTGCTAACGCGGCTGCCGCAGTCGGACAACGCCAGCGCATGGATTCAGCTCCGGGAAGAAGCTCTCTCGCCAAGGCTGGTTTGTGGGCCACACGATTGATGATGGGGACGTCGCGGGGCGCGGTCTTGGCAAGGACGGTTCCGGCTACTCTCCAGATGGCTCCGCGCAGCGCGTTGGCAGCTTTGACGTCGGCGGGACCGGTTCGCGTGTGGGCGAGGCGGAGTGGGCTCAACCAGCGCTGCAATTGCTTTGGGCTGGTGAGGCGTTCGAAGCGGGTTGCATCGCCCATGTCGCCGGTAACTGTCAGGTTCAGGCAGAGTCGGCCAACGAAACCAAAGTCTGGAGAAATCGGCATAAGACCCTTCATCCGTCATTGGTTATACTCATGATGACACAGGTGTTCACAGGCTGAAGCCTGTGCTACCACGGAAAGGAATTTTGACACGGCACTTCGTGAATTCTACATTGATCGCCGGCGACTGCCGGTTATAAGCCGCACGAGCGCAGTCTAACCGCGCAGCAACTGGTCTGGACTCTCACCTTCGAGCTGCAGGCTTGCCTGGATGTGGTGACTCAGAATAGGGCGGAATGGCAGTCGTTGCCCGCGCCGCCTTTGCCGGAGATGGTGCAGTTGTTTGAGCAACGGTCCAACGAATTGATCGATCGCGTATCGAAGATGGACGAGGAATCGTGGAGCCGGACGGCGCAGTTTTATTACAACGGCAAGGTTGTGTCGGAGCAACCGGTGGGCCAGTTTTTGTGGTTCATCCTATTTGACGCGATCCATCACAGGGGGCAGTTGTCGGCGTACGTTCGCGCCGTCCAAATCAGCGGTCAGCGTTGCCGCATCCAGAGTCCGTCTCGCGGGGAAACTTCTTCGACAAGAATTCGCAGAATCTCTTGCGGATGCGTTGATCGTTGTCGGTAGTGAGGAGCCGCAATTCGTCCAACAATTGGGCTTTTGTGTACCACCCTCGTGCGATCTGCGACGTTCGATCTTCCCACAATCCGTTGGCATCTTGGGTGTACATCAAATGAAGACGGTGGGTCCTGCGGGAACCCATGGGAGGAATGATTCCGAAGTGCCATCTGAAGTCACTTCCATCGCCGACGTCGATCGTGTTCCAACAAGCGTCCTGGTTAGGGTAGCTCAAGGTGATTTCTTCGCAAGCACCGACCCTGACTGCGCGGTATGGACTCGCGAGTAAGGCTCTAAGCATCTTCACGGTGCGCCAGAGTCCCAGGTGTAGCCGTGCATAGTGTTCGGCACCTAGGAGACCGGTGCTGAAACTCGATGGATTGATACCTTCTCCCGGTGTCAGCAGAAGGGCGCCGATTCGTTCCGCCAGGGGCCTGTTGGACGTGAGCGGTAGATCCCGGTGTCTGCCACTGGGGACTGCGATACTGGACTGTCGCTCGTCTACGACAGCCCGGAGAATACCACGGTCGCGCATCAGAAAGAGAATATACCGGCCATCGACGAACAGATTATTTCCGTTGGATCGGATTACGGCAAAGGCAAAGAAATTGAAGTAGAAGGTCACAATTGAATCGTTCACATCGCCCCGGATGACGTTTTCTACGGCGACCTTGACTTCCATTCGCTGCCAGTGGCGGTTCATTATCGGGCCGATCCAATGCTCGGAAACGACCTTGCCGATGATGATGATTGGCGCGTCTCGGATCATTTCGGCCACGGAACTGTTAATCCGCAAGATTAAGGGCAACCTGAATGCAATCGTTTGGCTACCGACTTCGGTGATGCTCAGCACTACGCCGAGGAGCAAGGTTGTGGGTCGCACTGTAGGAATTGGACACCGTCTGATCCGGCACGGTTCCGGGAATCGGTGACCGGTTCAAGTGTGAAAGTTCACTGGTCGGAATGATCGACCGTGCTGCGTCTGGAGTACGCTGAAAGCATGAATTCGCCTCGCTCCGTGGTTCTGCTCGGTGCTCTGGCAATGTCGGCGTGGGCGCAAATTCCGAGCGCTCCGGTTCCAAAGTTTGAGGACTACGCGGCAACGGGAACGTTCAAAGGAAAACCCGCGGAACCTATTCTAGGCACCCCAGAACAAAGGCGGTACCGAACTCGGATACGGGACGGCGCTATGAAAGGTAGCGACGTGTGGAGCGGCAGTTGGAGGAACCCGATCACAAATCGGGGTCCAAACTTCGCAGGACACTATTTCGTCATCCGTTGGGGTTGTGGTTCTGAGTGCGTGATGATGGCGATTGTGGACGCCGAGACCGGCAACGTGTATGAGCCACCGCTTGCAGAAAAGGGGTTTCTGCAGGTTCCTTTAGACAACTTGAGTGCTATGGAGGTTCATTTCCGACCGGACAGCAACCTGATAGTTCTTCGGAACGGGTGTCGGGACTTCAAGGATAGGACATCGTGTGGTGTCTACTATTTCAACTGGAATGGCAACCGCTTCGCCCTGGTGAAGTTCGATATGGTGGATACGAGCAAAGCTCCAAGGTGACCGATGTCTAGCGTGCCACAGACTACTGGATTTCGGCCTGCATGGATCGCAAGTGTGATCTTGCTGGCGCTTCTCGACACTCTATTTGCTTTTCCTCAACCGGCAGCATCAACTCCAGCATCCGCCAAACAGTCGCCAGTCTTTGAAAATTATCCAGTGTCGGAGTTGTGGCACGGGACAACAGCGCCCCTCAAGCTAAGCACCCGCTCTGAGCGAATGTTCCGGACGAACCTGACGAATGCCACCAAAGAACCGCCCAACTTTGCAAGTCACTACCGGTTCACGTTTTGGGGGTGTGGGTCACTCTGTGGTGCCGGTGCTGTCGTTGATCTCCAAAGCGGACTTGTCTACCCGCCACCCCTCGAAGCAAATGGCAACGGTTGGGAGCATTGGATTATTTCGCCTGCCTTCTTTGATGGCTCTGGGGTTGACTTCCGGCCTGACAGCAGGCTGGTGATCGTCCGGGCAGGCATCAACTATTCAGAACGTCTTCAAAAGAACGTACCGGATGTTTACTATTTCGTTTGGGAAGGGACTCGGTTTCGCCAGATATTCTTCGTCTCAGGCAAGCAATCCCGGCACGGACAATGACGAGAGCTACGGTCCTCGGCTTGGTACTTCTTTTCTCGCTGCCGGCGTTGGCGCAAACGCCCAGTTCTCGACTTCCACGGTTTGAGGACTACCCAGTGAGGGAGATCTTCAACGGCACTCCTGCTCGACCGGTGTTGACGAAATCCGAGGAGCGGAGATTCCGCACTGTGATCCGTCAAGGCGTTAGCGGAGGGTGGGGAGTTGTCGACGGAGCCACAGGAAAGGAAGCGCCGAAGCCGGGACCTACGTTCGCAGGACACTATTTCATGATTACCTGGGGCTGCGGTTCGCCGTGTTTGATGGCGGCGATCGTCGATGCTGTAACCGGGCGTGTCTATCCGCAGCCCTATCATTCGAGGCCAGGGCACAGCTATTTCCAAGTGCCATGGGAATTCCCAGCAGCACCGTTGGAATATCGCCTCGACAGCCGCCTGCTGATAGCAAACATTTGCGAGGCTGAAGTAGCCTTGCATTTGGGCACTCAAGTCGGCTACCAATCTCAGAACTGCGGCCCACACTATTTCCTCATGGGCGACAACGGATTGAGGTTGATTCGCCGGGTGCTGAAGTAAATCGGGTGGTCTGGCACGGCTCCGAGAAACTCACTTCACTTGCGCCGGCTTGAAAAAACCGATTGATTCACACTCTGCCTCAGGCAATCTCCTGGAATCGCCGTGCCTCAGCTTCGGTCAATGGAACCAGCCGCTCGAAGTAGCCGCTCTTTTGTAGTTTTTCAACGGCATCCCTCATGCATTGAAGTGTCACACTCCGTATGACGATCAGGCCCGGATCGGCGATGTAGCCCTCATCCTCCAAGTCTTGCGCCAGTCGGACGGGATCATAAAACGTCACCTCCAACACTGTCCCGTTCGCCAGCTTGACGGCAGCGCACACAAAACCCTTCAACTCCATTTCCCAAGCGGCACGCTCGTCGAAATCGAGTGGGAACAACAGAGTTGAATGGCCCTCCGTCATTTCGATTGCTCGTCCGCAGCGTTTGTCAAATAGGATGGCGCTTCCGAAATCATGCTCACTTGAAGCGAAGAAGCCAATACTTGCACTAGGATCTTTGACCGCATGTCACCGAAACTCAAGAGTAACCCGTCGCAATAACCTTGCTGATTGATGACGATGTAGCCCCATCCAAATGGTTTTCCGGTGAAGGGTGTCCACAAGGGCAAGTGGGTCATGTTGGTTTCCAGGCTTGTGTCCGTAGTGGCCGTGCTAGCCGTCGAGAGTACTACAGTGTCATCGTCTTCATCGGCCAGAACCACGAGCGAGGTCGATCCAAAGACAAACACTATACGCTCTAGGCATCCGTGAACGTAGAAGTAGCTGACGTGGTCCAGTGGCTCTTCGCCGATCGAGTGGAAAACCTCGATCAGCGGGGCGGCGGCTTCAGCTACCTTCACCTTCACAACTTGCTGTCGAGCTTCTGGCTCACTCTGGTCCAAACTCCTTTAGCGGCGTTCTTTGCGATCTCGGATCAAAAGGCTCAGTGGTCGTGTCAACCATGAAGGTTGCTTTGAGTTTAACGCTGCCGTGCCGTCGAAAACGAACCTGGATGATATCCTCAACTTCATGAGCACCGCCCATGCCAGTCCTGGCCCGATCGTCCGTTGGGAAATCCTGAAGGGTCTGCCCGGTGAAGGCCCGGTCCCGAAGCATTTTCATCTGGGACATCCGACGCCGTGGGCGGAAGGGTTCGTCGTCCGGTTCTGGAATGAAGATGGTTCAGTGTGGATCGCCAATTTCCAGTCAGGTGTCACCAACTACTGTGACTTCTTCGAGTTTCCCGACCCGAGGATCGGCGTCATCGTTTCTCGTGGGGCGTGCTATTTTCTGCCCTTCGAGGACCCGCAAGGTGTCACGAACAGAAGCGGTGAAATCACCAGCACACTCCAGACCGACAAGGGAAATCTGATTCTAGTGTCTCTGACCGGCGAGATCACCGTTTTCGACAGGTTCGGTGTGGTGCTGTGGCATCGGAATGATTTTGCTGCTGATGAACTCATATTGCGCTCTTGCGTTTCGGGAACGATCATCGCCGATGTACAGGATTGGGAAGGAAACTGGCACACGATTCGGGTCTCAGAAAAGTCCGGGATAGATAGATGACGCTGTTTCTAAAACCTTGGGAACCGCTGTATGGCGACCGTGCAAAATACTTCGAGCAAGAGCTTGCACGAGAACTTCCGGAGCATCATCCCTTGTGCAGCAAGCGATACACGGCGCTCGCAAAGACCGAAGTATCAGATGATATTCTCTATTGTCTTGACGACGGCACCTACGCTCAGGTTCATTTGACCTTCACGAAGGGACCGCCCGAGAGACCGGGCTGGCCTGGGCATCAGGCATTCGAAGCCTTGGCAGATTGGATGGTCGGAAGGATGTTGGCGGATCACACTAGGAAGTTCGGGTTGTGAGACGATGACGATGCCAAAGACGTGTTTGCTTTTTCCATTTGTTCGTTCGAACGGCGCTTCTGCGACTTCGTCTTACGACGTTTCACCCGATTGGTATTCTCGTATCAGCGAGTGCCATGGTAGGAAACGTAAACGATCCCAAACCCCAGCCGATCAAACGAGTACGACTAGGCCCCCATCACCATCCCAGTTTGACGCAACATACCAAGGATCACCAGCCATTTCCACCGTTCGTGGAACTGGAGATCGCTGCGTATCCCGGTGAGGACTGCTGTTATCTGTTTCACATTTGCGGGGATGGGCAAGTAGCAGATACATGGCACCAGACGGTGGCCGAAGCGATGGAACAAGCTGAGTGGGAGCTTGGCGTAAGACCGGAAGAATGGATTGACCCAGAGAACCGAGTATGATTGAGGTCGAAAACCAGTACAACGACGCGGCGCTATGGCGGGAGAGCGCTTAACGGTGCTCATCCGACGCGTTACTAGGATCAAGAGGGCAGTTAGGAAAGTGCTTCATGCTCCTATTCCTATTTGGAACCTGGCACCAAAACAAATGGAGCAGGATAGGAACTTTCACTTTTGGGTTTTCATAGTCCTCCTGGTCCTCGGGATATCGATCCACGAACCGATCTTCATCTTGGCGCTCTTGTTGTTGATCTTGTGTGGCGGCGTGATCGCATTCGTTTTACAAAAGTCTCATAAGAACGGTCAATTCTGATTCGATCCTAGTTCTATGCGCTCATAGAATGATGGTTGAGTCGTGTTACGATGACCGGCACGATGCGTGCATTTGAAGTTCATGTGAACGGCAAACGTTTATGCGTGGCCGGAATTGGCGACGATGGCGTCCTGAACACGATGGTTGACCACGTTGTCGGCCATGGAATGAACGAACTTTACCTGCGAGTCGGCGGTCTCATCAGTCCGACGATGGAACATGTCCGGTGGACGAGGCGACGACTCAAGACAGGAGATGAAGTTCGGGTGAAGATTATCGAATCAGGCTCGACAGATCGGCCCAGGAAACGCTATCGGCTAGATCCGAAGGAAGATTTGAGAGCGCAAAAGCGATACGTTCGTGAGATGGCCCGCAAGTTCGGATGGAAGGTGACGACGAGTCAGTAGGCTACGAGGCTGTCTTACCCTCGTGGTTCAGGAGCTTTGGAAATCCACGGCAGATCGGTATAGAAGTCGATCTCCACCGTTGGACCGTCCGCAAATCCGGCATCGATCAGGACCGTCTCCCATTCTGAAAAGCCATAATCAGCTTTCTTCTTCAGCCCCATTTCAAAACGTGGGCCGATCCGATAAAAACGTTTCTCTGGCTTGCCTTCCGGTGGATGGTACCAGGAATCTGGCCCGCTCTCCATCAAACCGGCAAAGTAAAACCATCCCCTGTAAGTATGAAGCTCCGCTGATGTCCGTCCATAGTAGTGAACCTCACTCTCTCTGCTGAAGTTGATTCCAAGCGAGTCAAAGACACTTAACATTTCGGGCGGATACGCCTGATCTCGAAGCTGAGCAAAGTTCGAACAGTTCTCGCAACCACATCGGTCACTGCCGCTTTCCGTGATTTTCTCGTAGTACCTTTTAGTCGTTGCCACGAAAGCCTTGACGGTCCACGGCCCAACGGTGATGATCGTCGCTTCTTCGTTGTTTGAAATCGCCTCCTCGGTTGAGCCGAACGAGTTCTCTGCCTCACTGAAAATGCGCTGTGGTGGGACCGCTAAAATATCTGCTTGAGGATCGTAGAAAACCAATCCGTGGCGATGTGCCGACTCAGCGATTGCAGAGACAATGCGTATTCCGGCATCGGGATTGAGGCGAATGATTATATGTAGCGGGCCAGAAGCGGAAGTAAGATCCGATTCACCTTCCGGCAGCGCTGCAATGAAATCCGCCGCTTCATCCACAAAGGCTCGGACGGCGTTGATTGCTTGTCGCCGTTCACTTCGGGACACTGTGGACTGGTAGGACCGAGAAGGACCCTGAAGCGTTTTGTAACCCGCCCGGTCTTGTTTATCAGCGGGAAGTGCCAACGGATGCCAGATGCCCAGTTCAAAAGTGCCGGGGTGGGTTGAGGAAGCGTCCACACCTCAGACTATCATTCAGGATTCTTTGGTATCGGACGGATCGCCGAACTAGAATCGTCGTCGCCGATGACGACAAGCGAGTTAGGATCATCCTCTGACGCACGAGCCTGTGCCAAGCGCTGAGAAGTCTGCACAGGCTATATCGGCTCGGTTTAGAACACCAGGCGGAGGGCGAATTGGATCTGGCGCGAGCTGCTCCGCGGATCGGCCGTTCCGGCTGAGGTTACGCGGCCGAATGACGGGCTTACCAGCGTGGCGTTTGGGTTGTCGAAATTCGGGTGATTGGCCAGGTTGAAGAACTCGCTGCGGAATTGGAGATAGCGCTGCTCGCTGAAGAGCGGGAAACGCTTGAGCAAGGCGAAATCGAAATCCTTCGTGCCTGGGCCGATCACTACGTTGCGGCCGGCGTTGCCGAAGCGCGCGCTGAAGTTGCGGTTGAAATCGAGGGTGTTGAACCACAGTTGTGGGTCGTGATGGAAGTCGTTGGGATTGCCGGTTACATCCGGACGCGTACCGCTGTTGGTTCCGGTGATGGTATTCAGTCCTACTTGCACGTCGAATGGATTGCCGGATTGAATGGTCAGAATTCCGTTGGTCTGCCATCCGCCCAGCAACACATTGGCCACGCCCGACCAGTTGGCGCCGTAGGGACGGCCCTTGCCGAAGGGCAGATCGTAAGTGTAGCTGCCGACGAAGCGATTGCGCGTGTCGAAAGTGGACAGGCCGCGCTCGGCGTGGAAATTAAATACGTTGAGCACGCCGGCGTTCCAGGCAGATCCGTTGTCGATGGCTTTGGAATAGGTGTATCCAACCAGGAAGCTGAGGCCTTGCGAGAAACGCTTCTCGATTGACGTTTGCAGCGCGTGGTAGATGGAAGAGGCTGATGCGGAGTCGACCGTGAGATTGCCGAAATTAGGATACGGCCGGTTGGCTTGGACGAACAGCGTGGAGGGTTGCGGGAGATTCGCGTTGTATTGATGATCCAGATGCGTGCCCTTGGAGCCGACGTAGCCGATGGTAAAGGCCATGGCGCTGGGAAGCTCGCGCTGGACGTTGAGGCTCCACTGCTGCAGGTAGCCGTTCTTGAACGGGCTTTCGAGCCACACCGCGGAGGGGACCGCGGCCGCGCCGGCCTGTCCGCCGAATGGATTCGCGATGTTGATATTCGGTACGCCGTTGGTGCTCTGATTGAAGTTTAACGGAACCAGGAAGGGTGGGCTGAGCGCCGGCGTCAGGTGAATGTTGAGCAGCTTGTCGTCCCAGAAAATTCCGTAGCCGCCGCGGAACACGGTCTTCGAGCCGAACGGAGTGTAAGCGAATCCGATGCGCGGGGCGAACTGCTTCTTCGACACCTCGTAGAGCTCGGGCTTCTGCGAAGTTGAGACGCGCAGTTGACCGGGAGCGCCGGGATCGAAGGTGCCGAGGTGATTGTACTTGTCGACCACGGGGCTGTTGTACTCCCAGCGCAAGCCGAGATTCAGAGTGAGGTTCGGGCGTATGCGCCAATCGTCCTGCACGAAGTAGTTCAGCGAGTAGGTGCGGAACGCGGTGACGGTGTTGCCTGTGGGGCCGGCGATGGAACGGCTCACCGAGGCGGTGTCAGGCACACCAAGCAGCAATTCCGCGATGGGGTTTCCGCCGGTGCCCGCTCCGATGTTTGCGCCGCGCAGCACTGGCGAGGTGGTGTAGAACGGATCGAAATTCATGGAGCCGCGGGCGTTGGAATCGAACAGGAGATTCAGTTGGAAGCGCCGGAAGTCGCCGCCGAACTTGTAGGTGTGGGTGCCGTGGGTCCAGGTGAAGGCGTCGCTGATTTGATAGGTGTTGTCCTTGCGATCCTGCGGGAGATTGCCGCCATCGCCGAGGCTGTCGAAACCGGCGGGAAGGATGCGCACCAATCCGAAGTCGATGGGGCTGCGAGAGGTGCCGAGGATTCCGAGCTGGGTGGAAACGTCGGCGGCGCGATCCTGCTGGAAGATGCCGCCGCGCGTGCGGTTGAAGCCGAGGCGCAGCTCATTCACTCTGGTTGCGCCGAATAAATGGATGTGGCTGACCACCGCGTTCTGGCCGCCATTCAAGGTATTGCAACCGAATCCTGGCACATTACTCAAGGAGCAGAACGGATCGAAGGTATCGAAGCGGTCCTCTTTGATGAAGGAGTAGCGGACAAAGACGCTGTCGTTTTGGGTGAAACGATGATCGACGCGGCTGTTGTATTGGTTGAAGTCGTCGGTTTTGCCGGGGCTGGAGGTAAATAGTCCAGAGCCGGGGCCGGTTGCGCCGTTGGGATCGGGATAGAGGTTGGCGATGGCCTGGCCAATGCTGCCGGTGAACAACGATTTCGGGATCCGGTTGGTGTCAAATGGAGTGCGCACGGGTTGGCCGCCGGAAGTGGAGAGAGTGCCGGGGTTATAGATGATGGTATTTGGAAGCAGAGCCGAGAAATCGCCATTCTTCATCGCCGTGGTGGGCACAGTGGCGACGCGGGTGATGGACTGTCGAACGCGCGTGCTTTCCCAATTAAAGAAGAAGAATGTCCGGTCTTTAATGACTGGCCCGCCGACGGATGCGCCGAATTGATTCCGCTTGAAGGGGGGAATGGGGAGGGCCGGACGATCGAAGAAGTTCTTGGCGTCGAGATCGGCGTTGCGCAGGTATTCATACAGAACGCCATGGAACTGATTGGTGCCGGACTTGGTGGCGATATTGATCTGCGCGCCGCCGCTGCGGCCGAACTCGGACGAATAGGTGCTGGCCTGGACCTTGAACTCCTGGATGGCTTCGGTGGAGATAGCGACCGAGTATTGATTGATGGCCAGATCGTTATTGTCGACACCGTCGAGCAGGAAATTGTTGGCCTGCTCGCGCGCGCCGTTGACGGTGATGGAGCCGCCCTGCGTCTGGTTTTGCGATCCCTTGACGCCCTGATTCGCGCCGGGCACGAGGAGATTCAACTGCAGAAAATTGCGGCCGTTCAAGGGGAGTTCGGTGACTTTTTTGTTGTCCACCACATTGCCGACGGTGGCCGAGTCGGTTTGGATGACGGGCGCGGCCGCTTCTACGGCTACGGTTTCGGTGATGGCGCCGACGGTGAGGTCGAGGTCGACGCGCAGCTTGTCGTCCACTTGCAGCAGGACGTTTTGACGCTCGACCTTTTTGAAGCCGGTTTGTTCAGCGGTGAGGTTGTACTGGCCGACGGGGAGTTGGGCGAACAGGTATTCGCCGGCGTCGTTAGTGGTTTCTTCGCGGACCAGTCCGGTGGCGATGTGGCGGACGGTGATTTTCGCACCGCGAACGACTGCGCCGGATGGATCGCGGACGGTACCGAGGATGGTGCCGCGGATGTTCTGGCTCAATGCCGCAACGGCGAGAAGGCAGAGAGTGAAAAGAAGCTGGGCGGATTTGCTACGCATAGTCACCCCTTGTTGAAATGATACTTGGGGCCAGGCTAGCAGAGGAATAGGGAAAAATATATAACCGGTTTGATTGGTGTGTGAGTAAAGTAGCAGTGTAAGGTAGCGTGCGGTGTGGGGGGCGGCAAAACGAGCGAGTGCGCCAGAATCGGACGTAGAATCGTTGCGTGAGTGCCAAGCCGGTGGGGTGCGCAGGATTGCCAAAACCCTGATCGGTTTGAATGGTGGAAGCTACGGAACTCCCATCGCGTCAAGCAGCCAAATAGATGGGCTTGGGATGTTCAACAACAGTTGTTCTTCCTTACATAGAGGCTGATAATGGTTGCGTGCGCCGGTCGACAGCCATCGCGCTTACATGCGCATTTTTCGTCACTTCTGCGAAAGCAGTTCGAGAACTCGTCGTCATCGAAGAACTCCAGCAAGCGCGGCAAGTGGAGGGTTTTGTGCTTGATCCTTCCGGTGCTCCCATCTCGGACATGACAGTGACAGATCGCTCCGAACAGTGGGTTGCCGTACTGCGTTCCACGACAACGGATAGCAGAGGACATTTTCGCTTTGCCCGGCAACGTGGCAAGACTGTCTACTATCTCCGCTTCGATCACAAAATGTTTAACCCCCTGGAACTCAGGCTTAAGCTCGACAAGAATGCTCCGCAGCGCGCCATCACCGCGAGGCCGGAAATAGGTGGGTGAGTAACAGATTTCTAGTGGGAATTTGGTCCGCCAGCAGCGTGAAGCGCTGAAGACGCATGACGGAGAGTTCGCCGGTGTGCGCATGTGGCGCGACTGGAGCCGAGAACAGCTACTATAGAAGCGTGGCTGACGTTAAGAAACTGGACCTGGACGATCCGGCGCCGATCCTTGACGACGACGAGGACGAAGAAACTCTCGCCGCGATTGACGAAGGCATCCACGACGCCGAGGCCGGCCGCACCGTACCCATCGAGGAAGTTGGCAGTCTCCTGCTACAGTGGATTACTAGCGCCTCCCCTTCCCGCAAAGGGCGCTAGACGATTTTGCCAAGATCGTCAGCTACATCGCCGAAGACGATGACGAAGCTGCGTCCCGCATCGGCGCCGCCCTGCTCGATCACGTCGATTTGCTCAAGCGTTTCCCCCGAATGGGCACAAATGATGTACATTCTCAGGATTATCCATACTTCGCAGGATTGGACGTAAGGAGGAAGATCGTCTTTGCTCGCGGTCAACCCAATCCGGGGCATTGGTCTCGGGAGAGGCAAAACTTGCTTACTCTTCCGGGTGGACCTTGATGTTGTCGGCCCAGATTTTGCGCGGGTCGGACTTGTGTTTGCGGCCGTCGATTTCGACGGTGGCGTACGGGGTGAGGGTGGCCGGGTCGATGCCGAGCTTGGGGAGTTCCTCGCGATTGGGGACGTAGGCGCAGTTGTTTTCGTCGACAACGCGCACGATCACCAGCGTGTATTGCGGCTCAAAAGCCACGCGCATGATCAGGCCGCCTAGCGATGTGCTGCTCGCGTCTTCATAGGCGCCGATGGGGTCGAAACTTTCGCTGGCGCAGGAGGGGATTTTGCCGGGATCCGGGCCGAAGTTGGGCTGCGCGAGTTTCCAGGCGCCATTCTCCTTGACGAATTCGATCTTGAGCTCGCTGCGGACGGTGGATCCGGGAGGAGGGCCGCCGGGGCCGAATCCGGCTGGTGGAACCTTCTTCGACGCGATGGTGAACAAGGACGCTTTGGTTCCGTCCTTGGACGCGGTGGCGTGGAGCAGTTCGATTTTATCGGGGATGGTGGCCTGGGAGAAATCGAGGAAGCCCTGGCGGTCGGTGGGGGTTTTTAAGTCACCGCGTAATTCCTTGACGATGTCGGTGGAGCGGAGGGCCAGAGCGTCGTCGAGCTTTCCGGCCTGGATGGTCTTGTTGTAGCGGTCGTAGAGTTCGAGGAGGCGCTTCTGGAGGTCGGGGGGCATGGGGGCGGGCTGGAGCGGTCGTGCCAAGACGACTAGAGTGAGGAGCAAAGCGTGATGGCCGCGCATGATGGGACTCTCATTGTTACATACGCTCGGTGCGGCGAATGTGCGATCACGCCGCGCCCGGCGGCAAACCAAACACACGCGCGAGATTCCGATCCACACGTTGTTGTGCGCTACGTGTCAGCCTTCCGGCGGCTTCCGGGCGCAGCCGCGAACGATCGACAAAGCGGGCGTGGTCGATCAATGCCGTCGATTGGGAATCCAGCCCGGTTTCGGCTGCGGACAGGGCGACGTGCAGGGGATTTTTGGCGGCTGCGCGCGTTAGTGGAACGATGGCCACCAGCGGCGATCGGGTCTCGTTGTAGGCGTCGGCGGAAACGACGATTACCGGCCGGGCTTCACCTGGCTCATGATCGCGCCGTGGTTCGAGGTCGCACCAGAGGATCTCTCCGCGGGGCACTACCAGCGGTCTCCGGCCAGGCCATCATTTGTGGTGGAATCCCACAGTTTATGCTCGGCGCGCAGTTTTTCGGGGTCGGCGGTGGCGAAGGCATCCTTGACTTCTCGCCAAAAGACGTGCTCTTCCAGGATCGCGAGCGCTTCTTCAATTAGCTGGGACTTCGGCCGATGCAGCTTGTCCGAGAGCTGATTGAGCAGATGATGGGCGGCTAGCGTGATCCGGACGCTGGAAATCACTTTGGGCATAGCACAATCATACTACGTTTTTGTGGATGATTCTGTTGCGAAGAGCGGGTCGAGGTACTCGAAAGAAAATAGGAAACACGCGGGCTGTCCCCAGTTTAAAGTCCAATGCTATGTGCATCGGGGATGGAAACATGCGGGCTGTCCCCGGTTTGGAGGCGGTGCAAGGCACAGATTCGGTTAAACTTTTCCCTTCTTCCGCCGATACTCTTCATAACACAACTTATGTCTGACGTGATTCTGACTCGTGTTGGGGGATGTGTCGCTATGCGATTGATTGGGCTGGTTTTGCTTGCGGTTTGCCTGGTTCGGGGGGACGACCGGGTGATTGCGCGGGCTATCGAGCTGGAGAAGGCCGGGAACGGTGTCGAGGCGCTGGCTTTGCTCGAAGGGCATCTGGCGCAGCATGCCGACGACAACGAGGCGCGGATCCGGTACGGGATTATCCTCTCCTGGGAGAAGCGCCGGGACGACGCGCGGAAGCAGTTGGAAATGGTCCTGGCGGCGAGCCCGGACAATTACGACGCGCTGACGGCGCTGATCAATGTCGAGCTGTGGACCGATCATCCGGCGCGGGCCGAAGAACTGGCCCGGCGAGCGTTGGCTGCGCATCCGAACGATACGGACCTGTTGTTGAGTCTGGCACGCGCGCAGAAGGCGCAGCTACGGACGGCGGATGCGAAAGCGTCCGTGAACCGGGTGCTGGAGCTGTCGCCGGACCGCAGGGACGCGCAGGGGTTGAAGGAAGGGCTCGACGAGGAATCGCGCATGTGGGAGTCGCAGATATCGTCGACGCAGGAGTGGTTCAACGACGGGCGGGCGCACTGGAGCGAGTGGCAGGCGGCGATGACGGCGCACACGTCGCATGGGTCGTATATTGCGCGGTTCTCGCGCGCGGACCGGTTTTCGAGTTCGAGCTATCTGGCGGAATTGGAGACTTACACGCGGCTGCGGCCGGGTACGCAGATTTACTTGAACGGCGGGTATTCGTACGATGCGGCGCTGTATCCGCGGACGCGGTTTGGCGCGGAGATTTTTCAGTCGTTACCGGGAGGCTTCGAGATGTCGGCGGGGTATCGGCGATTGAACTTCAGCTCGTCGGTGGATATTTATACCGGGTCGGTGACCAAGTACAAGGGGAACTGGATGTTCGTGGGGCGGGGCTACTTTGTGCCCAGCGCCACGGGAACTTCGGCGACGATTCGCGTGGGGGCGCGGAGATATTTCGCCGATGCGGATAACTACGTTGGGTTCTGGTACAGCCATGGAGCCTCGCCGACGGAGGTGCGCAACGTTTCCGATCTGGCGATATTGCAGGCGAGCTCGTACTCGGCGGAATACAGCAAGGTAATCCAGCGCAGGCTGACGATTGTCGCGCGCGTTGGGTATGCGAATGAGGAGCGGCTGTACAACGCGAATCTGCAGCATTATCTGCTGGTGTTGTCGCTCTATTACAGGTTCTAAGCATGAAGGCTCACGGCGAAGTGTGGGGCAGGATGGTATCCTGCGCCGGCTTGTTAAGCCGGTTGTCCATTTGTTCGGCACGCGCGACCAGGCGGGTATCCTACCCGCCGCAGGATTCCATCCTGCCCCACATGGGGGGTGTGGTGCATGAATAGCGCGGCGGCCAAAATCTTGGCGGGGGCCGTGGTCGTCGGGCTCTATGCCTGGTCGGCGTTGCGGCCGGTGGATCCGGATGGGGCGGGTTCCGCGATGACGCCGGAGCAGCTTGCGGCGACTGCGGCGAAGGTGAAGTCGCTGATCGGCGAGGGTCGATATAAGGATGCGCTGGAGCCGGCGAAGAAGCTGGTGGCGGCTTATCCGGACAGCAGCATTTATCTCGACCGGCTGGCCACGGTTTATCACTTTTTGGAGAAGCCGCGGGAGGAAGCGGCGGCGTGGGAACGCTACATGTCGGTGGATCCGACGCCGGAGGAAGCGTGCGCGCATCTGGATCATGCCTATGCGGCGCTGCACGATCGCGGGGCGCAACGGCAGGCGGCGGAACGATGTTTGGCGCTGGATCAGCGGAATCCGGATTTTCTGTTCACGCTGGCGCACGTGCATGAGATGGCCGGGGAATTGAAAGAGGCTGGGGAGTTGTACGAGCGCGGGGTGCAGTTGGCGCCGGCGGATTCAGATGTTGTGGTGGGGCTGGGGCGCGTGCGGTTTTATTCGGGGAATACGCGCGAGGCGCTGGCGCTGGCGGATCAGATCCTACGGGTGTCGCCGAACAACGCCGATGCTTTGTTGCTCGAAGGCATGTGCCGGCTGAGCACGGGCGAGACGGCGCTGGCGCGAAAGGCGTTGGAGCGCGGCGCGTCGGTGGCGGAGAAATACGCGGACATCCATTTTCTGTTGGGGCGTGTGGAGGAGGCAGAGCATCAGGCGGGGGCGGCGCGGGCGCAGTACCAGCGGGTGTTGCAGCTCGATCCGGAGAATCGGGCGGCGAGGCAGCGGTTGGAAGGGGTGAATCAGTGAAGGGGGCGGTGACGGTGGGGATTCGGGCGGTGCAGGGCGCCTTTTTGTTTTTGTTTGGGGCTTACTGCTTGCTCGCGTATCTGCCGTTTACTTATCACCAGATTCATGAGGGGAATTTGCTGCCGTGGCTCAACGAGTTTGGCCGGCTGGCTTGGGTCGGGTGGTTCGCGGTTGGGGGCCTGGCGTGGTGGTCGGGCCGTGCGGGCGTTTCGAGAATCGCGATTGCTGCGGCCGCGGTAGTGGCGGGGGTGGTGGTTTTGTTTTGGCCGTTGAGTGGTCAATTGAAGACGCCGGCCATCGGATTGGTTTGGTGTTTGTTTGCGTTTGGGTGGATGGCTTGGAGTGGGATTTCGGATTGGGGCGCCGAGTTGGAGTGGCCGGAGCAGAGCGGGGGGAGCGGAAGACTGTTCGTTGCGTCGCTGGTTAGCGCTGTGGTTTTGACCGGCGCTTATGCGGTGGAGGGGCTGTGGCGGATGTCTGGGGCCGGGCAGGCTGTGGCTACGATCTTTAGTCTCGATGCGCATCTTTTGTTTTTCATGGGACTGTTTGCGGTGCTGGCGCTGGCGCGCAGCATCGCGGGGGTGTTGCGGAGGCCGGCTGTCGCGGAGTTCTGGATGATGGCGGGAGTCGCGGCGTTCTTCGGGCAGTTTGTGTTGAGCCGGATGTTGTTTCCCGTTGTTTCGTTTGAGGGGATTTTGGCTGGAGTTGTGGCGCTGTTTTGTGCTGTGAGTGGTGTTGTGTTTTGGAGTGGGATTTGTGCGCGGGTTCGGGCGGAGGGGCATGAGGCTGAGGATGGTGTTGGGCTGTTTTTTCTACCGGTGACTTTTTGGGTGCGGGGGGCGGTGGTGAGTTGGGTGGTGTTGGCGGTTGTTGTCGCGGGGGGATGTGCGCT
>DASQGY010000112.1:0-12083 GCA_035632375.1 Bryobacteraceae bacterium
AAGAAGGCGGCGAAGCCGCAATCCTCCCTAGCACCTAAAACCTAGCACCTGACACCCCTCACTCCCCGCGCAACACCTCCGCCGGATCCACCCGCGTCGCCCGCCACGCCGGAATCGCCGCTGCCGCAACAGCCGTCGCCATCAGCATCACGAACACAGCGCCAAACACCACCGGATCCGCAGCCGCCGTTTCGAACAATTCCGACTGCAACACCCGTGTCGCCGCCAGCCCGCCGGCGATTCCCACGCAAGCCCCCAGCGCGACCGGACGCATCGCCATCCCCAACACAAACCGGACCAACTCGCGCGGCCCCGCACCAAGCGCCCCGCGAATCCCGATCTCCCGCGTCCGCTGCGACACCGCGTAAGAAACCACCGCAAAAATCCCAGCCACCGCCAGCCCCAACGCCAGCCCCGCGAAAATCTCCAGCAGCAGCGTGTGGAACCGCACCTCCGCCGCCGAATCCACCACATGCGCGCGCATGGTCTTCACGTCCGTCACCGGCTGGCCCGGATCCACCTGCCGGATTCGCGCACGCAAACTCGCCGCCAGTGAAAGTGGATCGCCCTGCACGCGCAACGTCAGGTAGGTATATTTCGCGCCGATCAACTCCTGTGTGTACGGGAAATACAACTCCGCATCGGCCCCCGTCCGCAACGACCGGTGCTTCACGCTCTCCACCACCCCCACCACCGTCGACCATTCACCAGCCTTGGGATGATCCGACCGCGACACGCGCTTGCCCAACGGATCTTCCCCCGGCCAATACCTCCGCGCCGTTTCATCATTGATAATCACCACGGGCAGCGATCCCGCCGTATCGCCCGCCTCGAAATCGCGCCCGCGCAGCAACCGTGTTCCCAATGCCGAAAAATATCCCGGACTGATCTCGCGCAAGTAGACCGCATGCGCACCATCGTGCGGAGGCTGCACCGCCTTCTCCTGACCTTCCGCCGTGAACGATGTTGTCGCCACCAGACCGCCGAACGGAAGCACCGTCGCGATCCCCGCGTCCAGCACGCCCGGCAATGTACGAACTTCGGCCAGCATGCGCGTGTAGTGCGCCGCTTGCTCCGCCTTGGTCTTCAGTTGGGAAGGCACGGAAACTTTCGCCGTCAGCACGTGCTGTGGATCGAAACCCAGCCGGACTTGCATCAGCCGCTCCATCGTACGCAGCATCAAGCCCGCGCCCGCCAGCAGCATGATCGATAGCGCCACTTCAAACGCCAGCATCGCCGAGCGCAAGCGATTCGCGCCACGGCTCGCCGACATCGATCGCGATCCCGCGCCGAGCGCCACCGTCAGATCGGATCGCCACAAGCTGGCGCAAGCCGGAAGCGCGCACAGCAATGTGGTGATCAACACCAGGCCCACAGTAACTGCCACCGCCGCGGGATTGATGGCCACGCTGTCCAGCCGCGGCAACGGAAGGTGATCCGGAAACAAGACCACCATAAGCCGGATAAATCCGAACGCCAGCCCAACCCCAGCCACACCCGCGCAAATCCCCAACACCAGCGTCTCGCCGATCACCTGCCGCATCAAACGAAATTGATCGGCCCCCAGCGAAGCGCGAATCGCAAACTCGCGCCGCCGTTCCGAAGCGCGCGCCAGCAACAGATTCGCCGCGTTCGCACAGGCAATCAGCAACACCAATCCCACCGCGCTCCACAGAATCAGCAGCGCCTGACGGTACTCCCCGGTAAATTGCTCGGTGAACGGCCGCAGCCGCAAATGCCATCCCGCGTCCCGTTCCTTGCTCGGCGGCAGCGACGGCGCAATGGCGTTGATCTCCTGCTGCGCCTGCTCCATCGAAACTCCGGGCGCAAGCCGCGCCAGAGTACTGAAGGCATGCCTCAATTCCTCCTGCGTGCCCCCTGCTTTATATGGAATCCAGGCCTCATGCGCAGGATTGGTGAACACAAAATCGGGCCCCATGACGCCCACCACCGTATAGCCTTGCCCATCCAGCAGAATCTGCCGCCCAACGATCGACGGATCTCCGCGAAAGTGCTGCCGCCACAACCGATCGCTGATCACCACCACCGCCGGCGCAGACGAACCGAAGTCGCTCACCACCAGCGTCCGCCCCAGCGCCGCGGGCGTCCCGAGCGCGTCAAACAGGTTGTCGCTCACTTCCAACGCGAAAATCGAATCGGTATTGTCCACACCGGTCAGCACCAGATTCTGCCATCGCCACATGGACACCTGCTGCAACGACCGCACGCGCGCGGCGAAAAAGTTCGTTTCCAGCGGCGCGGTCCCCACCCGACTGCCCTTGCCCGTGATCCCTTCCACCTCCACCAGCCGATCCAGCCCGCGAAATGGAAACGGATGCAACAGCACTCGATCGATGATGCTGAACAGCGCCGTGTTGGCCCCAATACCCAGCGCCAAAACCGCGATCACCACCAGTGAAAATCCGAGCTTCTTCCCAGACCGAAGATGACTCAACATATCAACATTCAATAACACACATGGATAACGCAATTAGGTCTGGGCGCCGGACGCCCGAAGGGGCGCACATCGAAAAGTGCGACCCTTTCGGTTAGCTCACTGGCATTACGCGCGGGCCTTGCGCATCGATTCGTCAAGTTCGAGCACCTGCAACTGGACTTGCTTGATTTCCTTGAGCAATTCTACACGGGTTCGGTTGATGAAGTGCTTCAGCAGTTCAACAGCGCCGCAAACCAGAAAAAAGCAGGCGAAGGTGCCGATGTAAGCGGCAATTGCGGCCTTGGCTGTGCTCAGGGACATCCCTGCGCCCGTAAGTAACACGGTACCGAGCCCCACCGCGAAAAACCAGGTTGCACTCGCACCCCACTTCTCGCGGCGCAGGCCCTTCTCGTTCTTTTCCAGAAGAGAGCTTACCTCTTTGCGATACGCCGCGAGATTCTCCGGCTGCGGAAGCCGCGACAATAACCGGTCTCGAATGCTTTCGTTGTTAGGTTCCATATCCACCTCTTGACAAGATTTCCCGCATTGCCTTCTTGGCATGGTAGATGCGGGATTTGACGGTTCCCTCGGGGCAACCGATTACGGCGGCGATCTCCGCCATTGAAAAGTCCTCGATGAAATGCAGGACCAGCACCTCGCGGTGCGCGAGATCTATCTGATCGAGCGCCTGATGGACCGCGGCGGCATCGTCGGCGTCAAAGCCGACTTCGGCAGTCTCCGAGAATCCTTCCGTCTCGACCTCTTCGGCCCGCTGACGGAAACTATCGCGTCGAATGCGGTCGATCGCGATCCCGTAGGCGATACGGTAGAGCCAGGGCCGCAGCGATCCAGGATCCTGCAGCCGCCGGATACCGCGAAACACACGAATCCAGACTTCCTGGAGCGCCTCCAGTGCCCGTTCTTCATCCTTGAGCAACTTAGTCGCGTAGTACAGCAGCGGGCGTTCCATGGCATGGACCAGATCCTCGAAGGCATTTGGTTCGCCGGATTGGCACCGCAGGGCCATCCATTCGTCCCGTGCTCGGCTCGCCGTATCCATTCATCTCTACTGTCGAAGAAAAAGGGTCGCCGGTTCAAATCAGGGGCAAACTTTCCGTGTTGTCCTGGAAAGCACGAGAAGTGGATGCGGCTCCGGTGGACCGGAATGTGGCCGAATACCGGATGTTTGAAGGCATAGCGCAGGACGCGAGTGAGTAATCCGGCGCCGCGCTGAAATCGCTCGCCGGACGCGACAGAAACAATCAATCAAAAACTTTGTCGAATCAAGACGATGGCCTGCTCATTTTTTGACACAAATGTAGCCCAGTCGAAATCTTCGTGGTCCGATCGAGAGCTATCCTATTGGGATATGAAACTCCTCTCCAAGGGTCTGCTATTCGCCGCGCTTTTTTCCGCGCCGGTATTTGCGCAGTTCGAAACCTCTGAGGTGCTCGGCACCGTTTACGACGCCTCACGGAATGCCGTCCCTAAGGCCAGCGTCACGCTGACCAACCAAGACACGGGCATCGAAGCGAAGACCGTGTCGGATGCCAACGGCAACTACAATTTCTTCAACGTCAAGGTAGGCCGTTACACCATCGCCGTCGAGCTGGCGGGATTTTCGAAATTCTCGTCGCCCGATATCGCCGTCAACGTGAACGCCCGCCTGCGTGTGGATGCAGTATTGCAGATTGGTTCGGTGAGCGAAACCGTCACCGTCACCGGCCGGGCCAGCGTGGTCGAGACCGATACCAGCGCCCATAGTCAGGTAATCGGCTCGCAAGCCATCGTGGAGCTACCGCTGAACGGCCGCCAGTATTCCAGCCTGGCGCTGCTGGCCACCAATGTCCACATTTCTCCCATTTCTATTTCCTTCTCGCCCAGCGCAACACCGCGCGAGGGCGCGTTCAATGTCAATGGAATGCGCAGTACGTACAACAACTTCCTGATGGACGGGTTGGACAACAACTCCTACGGACCCAGCAACCAGAATTTCTCCAGCCAGGTGGTCCAGCCTTCGCCCGACGCTCTGGAGGAATTCAGGGTGATCACCAGCAACTTCAGCGCCGAGTACGGGCGCGTCGGCGGCGGTGTGGTGAACGCCGTGCTGCGCTCCGGAACCAATCAGTTTCACGGGACGCTTTACGAGTTCCTGCGCAACACCGATCTCAACGCCATCGGCTACGTCTTCAACCAAAGGCCTGCTAATTTTGTCCAGCCCACGCTGCATCGCAATCAGTACGGCGTCACCATCGGCGGCCCTATCGTCAAGGACAAGCTGTTCTTCTTTGCCGATTACGAAGGTTTCCGCCAGGTGCAGGGATACCTCAACACCTACAACGTTCCGAGCGTCAACGATCGCAAGGGTATTTTGCCGGTTACCGTGGTCAACCCCGCCACCGGTGTTGTCTACCCGGCCCAAACGCCGATCCCCCTAGGTCAGATCAATCCCTTCGCCGCCGCCGCTTTGGCCGGACTGGCGCCCGCGGCGAATGCCACCCGCGTGAATAACATTGTGATCACCGTACCGCTTCGCGACTACACCGATAAGTACGACGCCAAGCTCGACTATCAGCTCAACACCAGGATGAGCGTCTTCGCGCGCTTCAGCCAGAGGAAACAAAATGCGTATTTTGGCCCAGCCGATCCCGGCCCGGCAGGCGGCGATGGCAACGGCTTTATCTATGCAATTCAGCAGCAAGGCGCGGCAGGTTATACCTGGGCGATCACGCCAGCTTCGTTGTTTGAGGCCCGCTTTGGGCTCAGCATCGTCCAAGGTGGAAAAAAACCGCCATACCTGGGCGGTCCCGATATCGCCGCCCAGTTTGGCATCCAGGGATTGCCGGCCAATCTGTCGGGCGGTTTCCCCACTCAGGTGATCAGTGGATTCAGCAATCCCACACTCGGCCGCCAAGCCACCAATCCGCAATTCCAGAATCCCACTTCGCTCAATCCGAAATTCAACTACTCGCTGCTCAGGGGCAAGCATTCCATCAAGACCGGATATGAGTTCCTGACCATCCGCACGGAAGTCCTGGACATCAATCCGCTGTATGGCGCCGACACCTATGCCGGGCAGTTCTCCAAACCCACTTGTTCTCAATTAGGGCTCGCGGCCGGCTGCGCAATTCCCAGCGATGCGACCAGCTACAACCTCGCCGACTTCTACTTTGGTTTGCCCAGCACCATCGCGCAAGGCAGCAATCTCACCACCAACATGCGGCAGCACGTCCACTCCCTCTACGTTCAGGACGACTGGCGTGTCACTCCCAAACTCACGCTGAATCTCGGCTTGCGCTGGGAGTTCGCAACACCCATCTGGGAGCGCGACAATCTGTGGTCCAACTTCGATCCGGCGACGAACACCCTGGTGCGCGCTCACGACGGCAGCTTGTTCGATCGCGCGCTGGTGCATCCCGACTACAGCGATTTTGGGCCGCGCCTCGGTATGGCCTATAGCATCGACTCCAAGACCTCCATTCGCATGGGCTACGGGATCAGCTACACATTCTTCAACCGGCCCGGCAGCGCCTTGGAGGGCATCAACGGCCCCCTGGCGATTTTCGGTACGCTCACCCAAAGCGCGCCAGCGGGCGGTCCGCTTCCCGCCAACTTCCTCACCGTCAAGACCGGGTTCAATGCCGGGATTGGAACCACGTTCAACCCGGTCACCAGCAATAACGTCTACATCCCGGCCGACATGAAATGGCCGTACATTCAATCCTGGGTGCTCTCCATTCAACGGGAGTTGTTCAAGGATACGGTGCTGGACGTGGCCTACACCGGCAATCGCAGTCTGCGCATGCCCATCGTCGCGGATTTTAACCAGGCCGCGCCGAATCTCCCCGGAGGAACGCTCTCCGTTCAAGCTCGGCGTCCCGACCAGGGCTTCGGTGCGCTTACCTGGGTGGACCCCGCCGGAAACAATAATTACCACGGGCTGGCCGTCCGCTTCGAGCACCGCTTCAGCCGCGGCTTTTATTTCTTGAACTCCTTCACCTGGTCCAAGGCATTGGGCACTTCCGAACAACAGTTGGAAACCTACGGCGGGCAGACGGTGGCGAATCCTCAGAACATTCACAACCTCGCCGCGGAGCGTGGTCCTTCCACTTTTGACGTAAAGCTGATCAATGTCACCAGCGCGGTCTACCAGCTTCCCTTCGGCAAGGGCCGCAAGTATCTGGGGAGCGCGAATCGAGTGGTGGACGCCGTAGTCGGCGGTTGGGACATTAATGCCATCGACACCGCGAACACCGGAACTCCCATCAATGTGTTCTATGCGCCCTCAACGGCGAACGATGTCACCGGCCTGGCCACGAACTCCGAATTCCGCGGGACGGCCATCCTGCGTCCCAATGTTTCCGGACAGGCCGCCAGCCAGAGCAAAGCGCAAAGCGCGCTGACCTACTTCGCCGGCTATACCTTCACCACTCCACCAGCCGACCAACCGTTCGGCAATCTGGGCCGCAACGCATTTCGCGCCCCGGGCCTCTGGCAATGGGACTTGGCCGTGAATAAGAACTTTGTGTTCACCGAGCGAATCCGGCTGCAATTCCGCAGCGAATTCTTCAACGTGCTGAACCACACAAATTTCGGAATTCCGAACCAACAGAGCAACAGCACAGCCTTCGGCACCATAAGCTCCACCTATCCGCCACGCCAAGTCCAGTTCGGCTTGAAGCTACTGTTCTAGAGCCGGCACCTCGGCGTGCTGACAAGTTATTGGCTTGTCAGACCGTGGTAGCACAGGCTTTAGCCTGTGGGCTCTCGACTCCTAGCAGTCGCGCCACGCAAAGTGCCCACCGCCAATAACAGCAACCTGCGTTGCATCTCCGCCAATTCTCAAATGAAGTCCCGTTCTGAACTGGGTTGCCCCGCAGTGCAGGCGCCGGGACTGCGAACCAGCCCCGCGCGCACTAGCAGTCCATGTTCGGCTCGAGCGGTTAGTTGAGAGGCACCAGGTAGCCCTGGAAGGTAAGGCTAACGGCTCCCGTGCCAGTAGAGAAAAACGGCCCAATGGGGCTCTGGAAGTTGCCGACGAGAATCTCCGGGAACCCAATGCCGGGGTCCGCGAACATGTGCACCGATTTGTTGAACGAGTAGTAAGTCGTCGTCCCTACCACTTGGCTATAGTCCGGCGAGATCTGGCTGGAAGAGGCATTGTTGCCCACGTTCAACACCATGGCCACGCCTTGCTGGACAACATCGCTGCCGCCGTTGGGGTTGAAGGACAGGGAACCGGAGATGTTGGTAATGACGAAGCGCTGCCCCGGCGTCAGATTTATGGCTTTGGACGCCACGCAGACGCTAACGCCCAGATAGTTCACCGGATTCGGGCAGGCGTTGGCCCCGATTACGCTGGTGGGCCCAAATTGGAACGCCACGCTAATTTGCGTGGCGGTGCTTGCCGTGGGATCAATCTGATTCCCGTTTCCCGCGAAAGCCAGACCGGAACCACAAAGCGCGACGGCGGCCAGTAAATTGTTGAGTTTCATTTTTCCTCTTTCTTCCATTGAAATGTGCCTGGTTGGCAGTTCCGGATCCGGCGCGATGCCAAGCTTCGAGCTGCCCACCCGCCGGCGGATACAAGAGCGAGTATACGGGCGAATTAGCTTCATCGCCGCTACATGTTCGGGTAGCAATCGTCAACCCGCGCTCCTGTGGGCGCTAGTCCAAGAGGTGTTCGCGGAGGGCCCGCGTTACCGCTTCCGACTTGGAGTGGACCTGCAGTTTCCCGTAAATTTTCTTGATGTGAAACGCGATGGTATTCATGGTGACGCCCAACTCCACCGCCGCAGTCTTATAACTATGCCCCTCCACCAGAAGCTTGAGCAGCCGCAGTTCGTGCGGCGTGAGATTGCACTGCGCCCTGGCGGGGGGGCGGAATCGCCGGAAGATCTCCACCACGCGCCGGGCGATTTCCGGGGAAATCGGGGAGCCGCCGCCCACCGCCTCGCGCAATGACTGCAGCAACCTGTCCGGGGGCGTATTCTTCAACAAGTACCCTACCGCGCCCGCACACAGCGCTTCGAAGACGCGGTCATTGTCCTCGTAAACGGTCAGCACTACGATTGCAGCTTTGGGGAACTTCGAGTGCAGCGGAACTATTCCCTCGACACCCGACATCCCCGGCAGCCCCAGATCCAGCAGTAGTACATCGGGCGCGGTCGTACCGCGGGATTCGAGTGCCTGCTCCAGGGATTCCCAGGAACTCACGCAACGGAAACCCTCGTCGCCGTCAATCAACGCCGTCAAGCCCTCACGCGTCCGGCGCTGGTCTTCAACAATCGCCACAAGAACTGGGTTGGAAGCTGGACTCATGAGTTGCACTTCCATCTATTCTAGCGGCGAAACTGGCAATTATTTACCCTATTTCATGTAGGGACCCACAATTTCTCAGTGTTAGTATCCAGCAAGTAACTGGACTGCTGTGGGGCAGCCAATCGTGGCTGCAAGTCGCCTTTCAGGCGACTTTCTAGAGTTTCTACATTTCCAAAACACAACTTTTCACAGTACTTGTCAGCAAGTGGTAGCACAGGCTTTAGCCTGTGAACCGCCGCCTTTCAGGCGACTTTCCCCGATCTCTCGCCTGTCCAGCTATTTCTTCGACACTACCCTAGCGGCAAAGTTGCTTCGAAACACGTTCCGTGGCCCGGGTCCGACTTCCATTCCGCCGAACCGCCCAAATCCCGCACCCGCTTCCGGACACTCCCGATCCCTTCCCCATCCAGGCGCGCCGAAGTGTCGAACCCGCCGCCATTGTCTTGCACCATGAGCTTCAAAGCGGAGCCCTTCAGCGCCAGCCTCACCAATACCGCCGTCGCGCCTGAGTGCCGCGCCACGTTGTTCACGGCTTCTTTGAAGATCAGGAAGAGCGGACGCCGGTACTCTAACGGTATCTTCAAATCGGCGGGCAGGCTGAGCGCATCGAATTCCAGGTCCCGATCCGCGAGCATGTCGCTGGCGAACCGGCGCATGCGATGCGCCAGGGCGTCGAAGCGATCGTGTCGCGGATTTACGGCCCAAACGATATCGCTCATGTCTTCCACCAACTGGCGCGCCAGATCGGCCACATCGGAAAGCGTGTCTCGCGAGAGATTGCGCCGCGCCAGCTCGCTGAGAATGGATATTTGCGTGAGGCTGGCGCCAATATCGTCGTGCAGGTCGGTGGCGATGCGCGTGCGCAGCCGCTCCATTGCGATCAGGTGGCGAACCCGGTAGTTGTACAGCAGCGAGCCGGCCGCTACCGCCAGGAGGCCAGCCAGACTCAGGAACCAACCGCGCCGCCAGACCGGCGCCTGTACCGAGATAGCCAGCGAAACAGCGGGGCTCACCTGTCCATCCGCGCCGACCGCGCGGGCTTCGAAGCCCAACCGTCCAACCGGTAGCGTGGTGTAGTTCACGCTCAACTGCTCGGTTGGCTCGCTCCAGTCGGAAGAGATCCCCGTTAACCGGTATTGGTAGCGCAAAGATGCCACCGACCGCAGGTCGATGCCGGCGTACTCGATCTCGAGCTGGTTGCGATCCGGAGCCAGTGAAACCGCCATCTGCCGCACGCCCTCCCATGGAAGCGGAATGTCCACGCCGCGCGAGCGGATGCGCGTAATGTAAATCTGGGGAGGCGTCGCGCTGGTGTCCACGGAAGGATCCAACTCGGACAGTCCGTTGAGCGATCCGAACCATAGATGGCCGCGCCGGTCGCGATAGGCCACGTTCTGTTCACTGTCGGGCAGGCCATCCGCCGGCGTGAAGTGCCGGATGCTCCGGTCCGTGATGGCTGCACGTGGATCGATTCGGTCCACGCCGCGAATCGTGCCGGCGTACACGAATCCGGAGTTGTCCTCGGTCAGGCATCGTACCGAATCCGCCGATAGGCCCTGGCGCGCCGTGTAATTGCGGAACACCGGCGCGGCTGCATCCCCATCGTCGCAACGGTACAGGCCGTTCCGCGCGGTCGCCACCCAAACCCGCCCCGAGTGATCCAGCAGCAAGTCGCGAACATAGCTGGGAGGCTCCTCCGGGAACGGGCTCAGCACATCCACCTTGCCATTGCGAATCCGAATAACATACCGGAATGTGCCGATCCAAAACGTTCCACTCGACGATTCACGAATCACCGACACGATTTCCCCGCGCGGCCACCCGTCCTCATCGGAAATGCGGTGAAATGTGCCCGTCTTGCGTTCCCAACGGACCAGTTGGCATTCGCGCCCCAGCGTGCTGATCCACACATTGCCCCGGGAGTCCTCAAAGGCGCGAAAGACCTCCGCTCCGCCCAGGCCGCTGGCGGCGTTATAGAGCGCGACAGGGTGGCGCACCGGCAGATCCGTCGGGTTGGAGGTTGCAGGAAAGCGGTAGAGGCCCTCACCCGACGGGAACCACCATTCGCCATCGTGCGCCTGAAATCCGAACTGATTCCAGCCCCAGCCGGATCGATGGCCAAGATTCACCGCCTGAAACCGGCCTCTTTCAAAAACCCGGAAATTCGTTGCATCCGAACGCTTCGTTGAAACGGTGACGCAGAGTCGGCCTTGCAGGTCCTCAAACACCGAGCTGATGCGCGCGCTCCCCAAGCCGTCCTCGCCGGTATAGGTGGTGAACCCGCCGCGGGCCAACCGGAAAAGACCGGACCCATCCGTCACGCCCCAGAGGTTGCCCTGCGAGTCCTCCACCAGGTCGTCTACCGCGGACGCCGGCAGTCCCTCCCGGATCGTGTAGCGCCGTGTCTCGTGCAGTCTTCCATTCGCGTCTGGCGCTAACTGCGAAATCCCCAGCGCGCTGCTCATCCACACCGAACCGTCACGCCGGGGAACCGCGCAAAGGGGGTCGGCGAGTTCCGGCGCTACTCGTTCCAGCCGGTCGTTCGCACCGCCCCTCAGCGTCATGCGAAACAAGCCCTCCGCACCGCTGATCCATGCCGACTCTTCCCAGACACCTGGCGCCGATTCATGAGACGCGATGCGGATATGGCGCAGCCCTTCCCGGAGTTGATTGCCTCCGGCTCTTTGTGGCTTCTCCCCGTTGCGCCAGACCAGCAGACCAGTCTCTGTGCCGATCAACATACGCCCGTCGCGCAGCGCCGCCATCGTGACCAGCCGGAAGTGTGGATCGTATTGAAACGTGGTCGGCTCCAGCACATGGCCGGCGGCCGAGGCACGAAAAACACGATCGCGCGTGGCTATGAATGTGGTGCCATCTTCCAACTCCACCAGACCTTCTGTGAGGTACTCTCCCTTTTCCGAGGAGAGCGGCTCGCATTTATCGCCCACCTTTGAACCGGGCGGCAGGCGGCACACGCCCACATCCGTCGTTACCCAGTAGCCGCCACGACGAGAGATGACGAAGCCCAGCACCCGGCCCGAGGGCAGCCCTTCTTGCGGGCCAAAAACATGGAAGCGGGAACCATCGAAACGGACCAGGCCGGCGTTGGTGCAGATCCACAGCAGCCCGTTCGAATCCGGCGTGAGGCAGTTCGCCGAAGTGGTGGGCATCCCCAGGGCCGTGGAATAAACTCGGATCGGCGGCCGAACGGCGGAGAGATGGATAGGCGCAAGCGCCAGAAGAGCCGCAAGGATCGCCAACTTCGTGCGCCAGCCCAGCACTGCGCTCGCGCGACGTAAGCTCCCTACAAGTGGGCGACACATGG
>DASQGY010000113.1:0-22686 GCA_035632375.1 Bryobacteraceae bacterium
TGGTGCGTCGAGCGGTGCTGGAGGCGATCGGCGGGTTTGATGTGTTGAAGGATTATCTCGCCGAGGATTTCGTGCTGGGCAAGTTCGCCGCCGCGCGAGGATTCGGAGTGATCCTGGGGCGGAACATCGTGGAGCATCGCATTGGGGGCGAGACTTGGCGGGCCAACGCCAGCCATCGGATACGCTGGGTACGCAGTACACGGCGTTCGCGCCCGCTGGGCTACATCGGTCAGGCGTTTACCTATCCGCTTCCCGTGGCGCTGCTGGCGTGCGCGTTTTTCCCGGCGTGGTGGCCGGCGCTGCTGGTGACGATTGTGGTTCGAGTGGCGGCGGCATGGTCGACGGCAGTTTGGGTACTGCGGGCGAGTCCGAACTGGCTGCTGCTGCCGATTCAGGATATCCTCAGTTTTTTGTTCTGGCTGGCGGGCTTCTTCGGGAATACGATCGTCTGGCGGGGGCGGCGCTACTACCTGCGACGGGACGGGCGCTTCGAACTTAGCTAGGGGCGTCAGGTGTAAAATCGGCCCACGAAGCCTGACCTCTATACCAAAACTGTTCTCACCGTCATCGCGCTGCTGCTGGCGGTCGTTGCGTTAAGACCTTGGATGAACCCGGACGTGACCGCAAGTGCACAAGGGGCGTTTGCTGGGGTTCAATTCTCTTCCGCATATGCCGCTGGTGCGGGGCGCGGGGGAGGATCACGCTAATCCCTTTTTTGATGCTAGGACTGGTGATCTGTGGACCTACACGTCCCCGCATGACAGTTGCCGCAAGCTACCGAGTTAGCCGCGCTACGGATTACCGCGCGATTGGCGGTTAGCGGTCTTGGAAAAACATCTGGCTGGCGGCGGAAGGATAGTAAGGTAAAGAATGGGGCCTCGCTTGCTTAGCATACACCGAGCTGCGGAGTTAACCTAAAGAGAGGCAGCCATGAACTTGACGATTAAACTTCCCGATGAGGATGTGCCGGCCCTGAAGGCCAAGGCTGCGGCTTCCGGTCTCTCAGCCGAACAATATGCTCTGAAGATTCTAGAACGGGACCTGGTGCCGGATTGGCTTCGCAAGTCTTGGGAAAGCGCCAAGGAAGCTGGACTAGACCAACTTTCCATGGATGAGATCGACGCGGAGATTGCGGCGGCGCGGAACGCCCGGCGTGAAGCCAAGCCCCAACCCGGCTCATGATTCGGGTTGTTCTCGATACAAACATCATCGTCTCGGCGCTCTTGCAACCACTCGGACCTCCTGCCCAGGTATTCTTCTTGGCAATCAACGGTTCGATTCAACTCTGCATCAGCGGAAATGTGTATGCCGAGTACGAGGAAGTCATCCGTCGCCCACGACTTCGCCGCGACGAAAGCGTCATTACCTCCACACTTCTCACCATTCGTGAAAAGGCGGTTTGGGTCAGGCCGACGGAATCAATCAGGATATGTACCGATCCGGATGACGACATCTTTCTTGAATGCGCGCAAGCCGCGCGGGCCACATATTTGGTGACCGGTAATATCAAGGACTTTCCTGATTCCTGGCTGGATACCAGGATTGTCACGGCGCGCTTTCTTTTGGAAATTATGTCTGGTGAAACCGTAGAGCCTCCGGCCTAGCCACTCTGCCGACAGCATGGTAACTTTCTCGTTGAGTAAAGACATACGGCAGAACCCGCGAGGTGCAGAGTAGGCCGCGCGGTTGAGCACCTAATCCGAAAGAACCCGATTAAGTAAGCACTGTCATCAAGCACGACGGCAAGATCCAGGAAGTGCCAGGATGGAACACCTAATGTCTAAACTTGGCCCTGACTGGCCCTTTTGGGCTATGCTCCCGTTCTGCGTAAGATCAAGGGGCTGTTGCAGATAGTGACCCCGGCGGTGTAACCTGAGTCATCCGGGGGACGCCTGATCTAGATTGAGGGCCGCGGCTTTCGAATGAACTTAAGTCAACTAAACAAACAACTTAGTATCGGTGCGGGTCTTGCGCTCGTCTTTTGTGGATTTCTCGCCATGCAGGGCTGCACCAACAAAAGTACGCAAGCGGCTGGCGGACCTGGCGGTCGGCGCGGCGATGGTGGGGCTCCTGTGCCCGTCCTGGTGACCACAGTCTCCCAGAAAGATGTTCCGGTAAACATCGACGTGATCGGGAACGTGGAGGCGTATTCCACCATTTCGGTGAAGGCACAGGTGGGTGGACAGTTAACCAACGTTCCGTTCCACGAAGGCGAGTTCGTGAAGAAGAACGACATTCTGTTCTCCGTCGACTCCAGGCCGTTTGAGGCGGCGCTGAGTCAGGCGCAAGCTAATCTCTCGCGCGATACCGCCGCTTTGGGTCAGGCAGAAGCAAATCTGGCGCGCGATTCCGCCAATGAAAAATACGCACAGTCGCAAGCGGCGCGATACCAGAAGCTGTTCGAGGCGGGCGTAGTATCGAAGGAACAAACCGACCAGACCCGGGCCGCTGCCGATGCGCTGGCGCAGACCATCCTGGCGGACAAGGCCGCCATCGAAAGTGCACGCGCCCAAATTGTCGCGTCGAAGGCTGCGATTGAAACTACGAAAGTGCAGTTGAGCTACACCACCATACGGTCGCCTATTGACGGCCGCACCGGCAATCTTACCGTCAAGCAAGGGAACGTGGTGGCGCCCAACGTAATGGAGTTGGTCACTATCGCCGAGGTGCAGCCGATTTACGTTACCTTCTCGGTTCCAGAATCGCAGTTGGCCGACATCAAGCGCTACATGGCGCAAGGCAAGCTGCCGGTGATAGCCACTGCACAAGATGACGCGACGCAAAGGGAAACCGGATCTCTCACCTTCATCGACAATACGGTGGATGCCAGCACGGGCACCATCAAGCTGAAGGGCACTTTCCAGAATGCCGATCGCAAGTTGTGGCCGGGAGAATTTCTGCGCGTCACGCTGCAGCTCACCACGCAAAAGAATGCCGTCGTGGTTCCGAATCAGGCGGTGCAGACCGGCCAGGACGGACCGTTCGTTTATGTGGTGAGTGCCGAAAAGAAGGCGGAGATGCGGCCCGTGGTCACGGGTACGCGCGTGGATCAGGAACTGGTGATCAATCGCGGTCTGGAACCCGGCGAGACCATCGTTACTGAAGGCCAGCTTCGCCTGGCTCCTGGCAGTTCCGTGCAAATCCGCGATGGGCGCGAGCGTCCTCCAGGTGGTGGCGGCGGCGGCCGGCGAGGGCCACAGGGCAAAACCGGCTAAGAGGTTCCTGGCTTGAATATCTCGGAGATTTTCATCCGGCGTCCCATCGCAACCAGTCTTCTGATGCTGGGCATCGCGCTGTTTGGAGTAGTTTCCTACCGGGCGTTGCCGGTGAGCGATCTTCCGAACGTCGACTATCCCACGCTGCAGGTATCGGCCAACCTTCCCGGCGGCGATCCGGCTACCATGGCATCGGCTGTTGCGACGCCGCTGGAGCGCCAATTCACGGCGATCGCCGGGCTGGATTCCATGACTTCGTCGAGTTCCAGCGGCAGCGCCCAGATCACCCTACAGTTCGATTTGAGCCGCGATATCGACGGAGCTGCCGTAGATGTACAGACGGCCATCGCCGAAGCCATGCCGCTGCTTCCGGCGGGGATGCCGTCGCCGCCGTCGTTCCACAAATCCAATCCGGCCGATGCGCCGATCATGTCCTTCGCGCTGACCTCGAAATCGGTGCCGATGTGGGTGGTGGACGAGTACGCCGAAACACTGGTGGCGCAGCGGGTCTCCATGGTGTCCGGAGTGGCTCAGGTACAGGTGTGGGGCTCGCAGAAGTACGCGGTGCGCGTGCAGGTGGACCCCGACGAGTTGAATTCCAGAAAGATCGGCTTGAACGAAGTGGACGCGGCGATTCGTGGCTGGAACGTCAATCTACCCACCGGCACGCTCAACGGACCGCGTACCGCCTACAATGTCCAGGCCAACGGGCAGTTGATGAAGGCGGAAGATTACCGGCCGCTGGTGGTGGCCTGGCGCAATGGCGCTCCGGTGCGGCTGGAGCAGGTTGCCTACGTGAAAGACAGCGTGGAAGACGACAAGAATTCCTCCTGGGTTAACACGCCGGCAAGTACCGACAAATCCGTGAACCTGATGGTGATGCGCCAGCCGGGCAGCAACACCATCGAAGTGACCAATGAAATCACCCGGCTGCTGCCATTTTTCCAGGCGCAGCTTCCGCCGGCGGTGAAACTGAGAATCCGCAGCGACCGCTCGAAGAACATCCGCGAGGCTTTTCACGACGTCCAGACCACCATGTTCCTCACATTGAGCCTGGTGATCATGGTGATCTTTCTGTTCCTACGGAACGCCTCGGCGACGCTGATCCCCAGCATGGCGCTGCCCTTCTCCATCATGGGCACTTTCGCCGTGATGTACCTGCTGGACTACAGCCTGGACAACCTGTCGATGATGGCGCTGATTCTGTCCATCGGCTTCGTGGTGGACGATGCCATTGTGATGCTGGAAAATATCGTGCGGCACATGGAGCACGGCGAGAGCGCGCTGCAGGCGGCGCTGCACGGGTCGAAGGAAATCGGATTCACCATCGTATCGATGACCCTGTCGCTGACCGCGGTATTCATTCCGGTGGTGTTCATGGGCGGGATACTGGGCCGGCTGTTCAAGGAATTCGCCATCACCATCTGCACCGCGATTCTGATTTCCGGCCTTGTTTCGGTGACGCTCACGCCCATGCTTTGCAGCCGCTTCCTGCGCGTCGGGCAACAGCAGAAGAAATCGTGGTTCAACCGCGTTATGGAGCGCCTCTTCGACGGCATGCTGCACGGGTACGAGTGGAGCCTGCGGGGCGTGCTGAAGCACCGCTACATTATGGCCGCCGTTTTCTTCTGTGTGATCGGCGCGACCTTCCTGCTGCTGGACAAAGTGCCCAAGGGATTTATTCCGGACGTGGACAACGACTCGCTGAATATCACGGTGGAGGCGGCGCAAGGCACCTCGTACTACAAGATGGTGGAGTACATCGCCAAGGTCACCGAAATCGTCCGCAAGGATCCCAACATCGAGTCGTTCATGACCAGCGTGGGCGGCGGGTACGGAGCATCGGCGACACAGGCCCGTGTCTGGATACAACTCAAGCCGCGGAGGCAGCGGGCCCAGGCGTTGCCCCAGGTGATTAACGAACTCCGCCCGCAATTGGCCGGATTTCCCGGTTTTCGCGCGTTCCTGACGGCCCCGCCCAGTATTCGCATCGGCGGCCACATGTCGAAGAGCTCGTACGCTTTCACCGTGCAGGGCCCCGATACGGACGAGCTTTACAAGCAGGCCACACGGCTGGAGCGCGAAGTGGCGAAGCTGCCCGGCGTACTGGATGTCACCACCGATCTGCAGATCAAGAATCCCAAAGTGAATCTAACCATCGACCGCGACCGCGCCGCGACGCTGGGGCTGAACGCCACGCAGATCGAGAATGCGCTATACACGGCGTTCGGTCCGCGCTGGTCATCCACCATTTACGCGCCTACCAACCAGTTCAAGGTATTGCTGGAAATCCAGCCGAAGTATCAGGCATTTTCCGATTACCTCTCCAAGATCTACTTCAAATCCTCCAACGGCGTACTGGTCCCGCTCGATAACTTTGCGACGCTCGAGGAGAGCGCCGGGCCCCAAAGCATCAGCCACTCCGGCCAGCTTCCGTCGGTTACCATCTCGTTCAATCTGAAACCCGGCGTGTCGCTGGGCGAGGCCGTGAACCAGGTGCAGGAGGCCGCAACACGCACCCTCCCGGCAAATATGACCGCCAGTTTTGAAGGCACCGCGAAGGCGTTCCAAAGCTCGCTCAAGAACTTGAGCCTGTTGCTGACGGTGGCCATCATGGTGGTGTACATCGTGCTCGGCGTGCTTTATGAAAGCTATATTCATCCGCTGACCATTCTGTCCGGACTGCCCTCGGCCGGCGTGGGCGCGCTGCTGACCTTGATGATTTTCAATGTGGACCTCAACATCTACTCGTTCGTCGGGTTGATGATGCTGATTGGGATTGTGAAGAAGAACGCGATCATGCAGATCGACTTTGCACTGGAGGCCGAGCGGAAGGAAGGCAAGTCGCCCGCGGAAGCGATTTATGAGGGATGCCTGATCCGTTTCCGGCCGATTATGATGACCACCATGGCCGCTATGTTGGGCGCTATTCCGATTTCGCTGGGCTATGGGTCGGGAGGCGAGGCGCGCCGTCCGCTGGGATTGGCCGTGGTCGGAGGGCTGATGTTCTCGCAGTTGATCACGTTGTATCTGACTCCGGTAGTGTACACCTACATGGCATCCTTTGTAGACTGGTGGCGGCGGCGTCATACCGCTTTTCCCGCCGTGGTGGAGACTCCGCATGGAGCGCTGACTGGTGATTGAGATCTAAATGAATTTTTCCGAGACTTTCATACGCCGCCCGATCGCCACCAGCCTGATGATGGCGGCCATCGCGCTGTTTGGTTTGGTGGCCTATCGCTCGCTTCCGGTGAGCGACCTGCCGAACGTGGACTTCCCCACGCTGCTGGTGACCGCGAGCCTGCCGGGAGCGAGTCCAGAGACCATGTCGTCGGCCGTGGCCACGCCGCTCGAGAACCAATTCTCGAACATCGCCGGGCTGGACTCGATGACCTCCATCAACTCGCTCGGGTCCACCCAGATCACGCTGGAGTTTGTGTTGAGCAAGAGCCTGGACGGCGCGGCCGTAGATGTGCAAGCAGCCATTACGCAGGCGGCGCGCTTGTTGCCGCAAGGGATGCCAACGCCGCCGACGTTCACCAAGGTGAATCCGGCGGATCAGCCCATTCTGTACATCGCGGTGACTTCGAAGACGCTGCCGCTATGGACGCTCGACGAATATGCCGAGACGCGCATCGCGCAGCGCATTTCGATGGTCAGCGGGGTCGCCCAGGTACAGGTGCTCGGCGCGCAGAAGTATGCCGTGCATACGCAAGTGGATCCGCACCTGCTGGCTTCGCGGCAGATCGGGATCAATGAGGTAGAGACCGCGCTGAAGGGCTGGAACGTGAATCTGCCCACGGGCAGCATCATCGGCCCGCAACGCGCGTTCACGCTGCAAGCCACCGGGCAGTTAATGACCGCAGCGCAGTACCGGCCGCTGATTGTCGCTTATCGCAAGGGATCGCCGGTAAGACTCGAAGACCTGGGCGACATTATCGACAGCGTGGAGGACGATAAGACCGCGTCGTGGTTCTACACACCGGAAGGCGCGCAGCGATCCATCATTCTGGGAATCCAGCGCCAGCCGGGAACGAACACCATCGACGTGACCAATGCAGTGAAGGATTTGTTGCCTAAGTTTCGCGCGGAGGTCCCTCCATCGGTGCTGATGGATATTTTGTACGACCGGTCCGAGACCATTCGCGAATCGTACAAGGACGTGCAGTTCACCATGCTGATGACTCTGGGCCTGGTGGTGATGGTGATCTTCATGTTCCTGCGGAATGTGTCGGCCACGGTGATCCCCAGCCTGGCGCTGCCCTTCTCCATCATCGGAACGTTCGCCATCATGTATCTGCTGCACTACAGCCTGGACAACCTGTCCATGATGGCATTGATTCTCTCCATCGGTTTCGTGGTGGACGACGCCATCGTCATGCTGGAGAATATTTTCCGCCACATGGAGATGGGCGAGAAGCCGTTGTTTGCGGCGCTCACGGGGTCGGCGGAGATCGGTTTCACCATCGTGTCCATGACGCTGTCGCTGGCGGCGGTGTTCATTCCGGTGCTCTTCATGGGCGGGATTTTGGGACGGCTGTTCCGCGAGTTTTCGGTGACCATTTGCGTGGCGATTCTGATTTCGGGCGTAGTGTCGGTAACGCTGACGCCGATGTTGTGCAGCCGCTTCCTGAGGTCTCCCGAAGCGCAGAAGCGATCGTGGTTCTATCGCACGACCGAGCGATTTTTCGATGGTATGCTGCACGCTTATGACCGCACTTTGCAAGTAGTGCTGCGCTATCGGGCCCTGACCATGGGTGCATCCGCGCTGGTGCTGGCTGCAACTTTGGTGATGTTCGTCAAGATTCCCAAGGGCTTCATTCCGGAACAGGACACCGACCAGATTTACGCCGTCACCGAAGCCGCACAGGGGACTTCGTATTACCAGATGGTGCAGTATCAACAAGCGGTCGCGGACGTTTTCCGCAGCCACAAGGATGTAGTGGCGCTGATGTCCACCGTGGGCGGGACTTCCGCTTCCACGCTGGGCGGTCCGAATTATGGCGAAATTGTGGTGCACTTGAAGCCGCGTGGTGAGCGGAAGGAACTGGTACACCAGATCATCGAAGAGCTGCGGCCTAAACTCTCGGGCTTTCCCGGCATGCGAGTTTACTTGCAAAACCCGCCGACCATCCGCATTGGCGGCCAAGTGACCAAGAGCATCTACCAGTTCTCCATGCAGTCGCCCGACAAGAAAGAGTTGTACGATGGCGCCGCCCGCCTGCAGAAGGAAATCGAGCAATTGCCGGGAGTGCAGGACGTCACCAGCGATCTGGCTATCCTGAGCCCGCAGGTGAATGTGACCATCAATCGCGACAAGGCCGCGGCGCTGCAAGTGAACGCGGACGCGATCGAGAATGCTTTCTACGACGCATACGGTCCGCGGTGGGTATCGACGATTTACGCGGCGATCAACGAGTACAAAGTGCTGCTGGAATTGAAACCGCAGTATCAGGCCGATCCGCACGCGCTGTCGCTGTTGTATTTCAAATCGTCCAATGGCCCGCTGATCCCGCTGGACACATTGGCCAGCGTGCATCAGGACATCGGGCCGCAGACCATCAACCACTACGGCCAGCTTCCGGCCGTCACCATTTCGTTCAACCTGAAGCCCGGCGCGTCGCTGGGCAATGTGGTGTCGGAGGTGCAGCGGCTCGCCACCCAGACGCTACCCACTACGATCAGTACCAACTTTCAAGGCGCGGCGAAGGCGTTCCAGAATTCATTGGGCAACCTGTGGATATTGCTGATTGTGGCCATCATGGTGGTGTACATCGTGCTTGGGATTCTTTACGAGAGCTACATACACCCGATCACGATTCTGTCGGGCTTGCCGTCCGCGGGATTCGGCGCGCTGGTGACGCTGTATCTGTTCCATATCGACTTGAACATTTACGCGTTCGTCGGGTTGATCATGCTGATCGGCATCGTGGAGAAGAACGCGATCATGCAGATCGACTTCGCTCTCGAAGCCGAACGAAACCAGGGATTGTCGCCCATGAAGGCCATCTATGAAGGCTGCCTGATCCGATTCCGTCCGATTATGATGACCACCATGGCGGCGTTGCTCGGCGCGGTGCCGATTGCGCTGGGGTACGGCGCGGGTGGTGAGGCGCGGCAGCCACTCGGCCTGGTGGTGGTCGGCGGTCTGCTCTTTTCGCAATTGGTGACGTTGTATTTGACGCCGGTGTTTTATATCTACATGTCCGCGCTGTTGCAGAAAATCCAGAGCAAGAAGCGCGTCAAGAACATGGCGCCAGAGCCGACTGTCGCTTAGCGGGAGTCGAAGTTCACGCACAAGCTAAAGCATGTGCCACCAAGGCTCCGCCAGTGCCCAAACATGACATGGGCTGTCACTTTGGCCGGCTATACTTGCCCCAATGGCGAAATCTCTCGAACTTGCTGCCATTGGCTTGCGGGCGCATTCCGGGTGGGCGGCGCTGGTGGCCGTCGCCGGATCGCTTGACGCACCGCACGTTATCGCGCGGCGGCGGATTGAAACCGCCGATGCTTCTATCCATGGGTCGAAGCAGCCGTTCCACAAAGCTGAGCCGATGGAACTCGCCGATGCCAAGGCGTATATCAAGCGCTGCACTGACAGCACGCGCCGCCTTTCGCGCGATGCGCTCGAAGCCGCTATAGACGGCCTTCGCGACAAGCGCTACGAAGCCGGGCGCTGCGGCATCATTCTCGGCTCCGGCCGCAAGTTGCCGGAGCTGGCCGGAATCCTGGCATCGCACGCGCTGATCCACACCGCCGAGGGCGAGTTCTTCCGCCAAGCGCTGGTGGAAGCGAGCGAACATTGTGGGCTCGCTTTGTTCGGAGCGAAGGAACGGGAGCTGCTGGATCGCGCGGCCGCGCAGTTCCGGATTCCGCGAGACAGACTGGACCGCCGCCTTATCGAAATCGGCAAGCCGCTTGGCCCCCCCTGGACTCAGGATCAGAAGTACGCCGCACTGGCCGGATGGATGTCGCTCAGCGCAGCGTCCGGTAGTCCCGATTGAAATACAGGAGGGGTTCTCCGCCGGCTGTCTGCGTTCCGATCACCTGGCCCATAAAGACGGCATGATCTCCCGCTTCGACGATGCTCATCACGCGGCACTCGATTGTGGCCAGGCTCCCGGGAAGCAACGGAACGCCAGACTGGTTGCTGTACCAATCCACACCTTCAAAGCGGCCCTCGGGTTTCTCGGCGAAGACCACGGATAAGTCGCGCTGCGCTGCGCTCAACACATTCACGCCAAAATGTTTTCCAGCGCGAAAGTGCGAAAGGAAGGTGCATCCATAGTCGATGCAAACCAGAATCAGCGGCGGCTCCATCGACACCGATGTGAACGAACTCACCGTCAATCCGTGCGGCGTTCCGTCCTCGGCGCGCACGGTAGCGATGGCGACACCGGAAGCAAAAAGCGCGCACGCATCGCGGAAAGCTTCGGCATCGGGCGTGGGAACTCCGCTTGACAAGGGCCTAACCCTAATCCTATCATGAGGTTTGCTCCTATCCCGCGGTATCGGGGGCGTCGTCGGGAGCGTTTCAGCACCGGTTGAGTGGAGGGGACACCGTGATCAAGCTCGATATCATCAACGAAGTGGTCAACAAGACGGGGATAACCAAAACCAAGGCCGAGATGGCCGTGGAAACCGTTTTCGAAAGCATGAAGCGGGCCTTATCGCACGGCGAGCGCATCGAGTTGCGAGGATTCGGTATCTTCAACGTGCGCCCGCGCAAAACAGGAATCGGCCGCAATCCGCGCACCGGCGCTGAAGTGGCCATTCCCCCGGGCAAAGCGGTGCGCTTCAAGCCCGGCAAGGAACTGCAGTCGCTGCAGTAGCGTAGACGCGTCGTGGTTCCACCTTCCTCCGACGGAATCAGGACTGCTTTCGCTTTTCAACAGAGCACTACTTCGGTTGCGCGCCTGGCGCTTCATGTTCTGCTATTCGCGTTGACGCTGCTGACCACCACCATTGTGGGCGTCGTGCTGACGCAAAGCTTTGAGCATAACCAGCCGCTCGATCTGGATCAATACGTCAACATTTTTCCGGTTCTCTGGGCTCATCCGCTGTTGCTGCTGAACGGGCTGAGCTTTTCGCTGGCATTGATGACCATTCTGCTGGCGCACGAGTTGGGTCACTACTTCGCCTGCCTCTATTACCAGATCGACGCCAGCCTTCCATATTTCCTACCGTTCCCCTCGCCCATCGGTACACTCGGCGCGTTCATCCGCATACGCTCGCCCATCTACACCATGCGTGCGCTCTTCGATGTCGGCGTAGCCGGGCCGCTGGCCGGCTTCGTGATGCTGCTTCCCGCGCTGGTGATCGGCATGGCGCATTCGAAAGTGGTACCGGGAATCGGGACGCGCGGCGACATGATCTTCGGTGTGCCCGGAATCCAGCAGGCGCTCGAATGGTTATTCTTCCCGGGCGTTGCTTCGTCGGATATTTATCTGCATCCGCTGGGGCGCGCCGCGTGGGTGGGTACGCTGGCCACGGCGCTGAACCTGCTTCCGATCGGCCAACTGGATGGCGGACACATCGTTTATGCATTCGCCGGACGGTGGCACAAGCTGCTGTCGCGCGTGTTTGTAGTGGCGCTGGTGCCGCTGGCATTCTTCGCGCACACCTGGAGCTGGCTGGTTTGGGCGGTGCTGCTGTTCTTTTTCGCGCTTCGCCATCCGGTGATTTGCGATGTCTCGCCACTCGGCGCGAGACGTGTGGTGCTGGGATTGCTCGCGCTGTCGATATTTTTGCTGACGTTCACCGTTGTCCCGCTGCGTTAACGCCTTGCTTGATACAATCGCGTTGATGAGCAAAATACTTGGTTCCCTCCTGCTGTTCGCGTCCGTCGTTTTCGCCCAAGCCAACCGCCCGGTGGAAGAGTTCCAAACCAAGGCCGGCGTGGTGAAGATCACGCCCATCCGGCATGCCAGCATGATGATTGAAGCCGGCGGCAAGGTGATTCACGTGGATCCCTGGAGCCAGGGCAATTTCGACGGCCTGCCCAAAGCCGACCTGATCCTGATCACCGACATCCACCCCGACCACCTGGACAAGGCGGCCATCGACAAGGTCAAGAAAAACGGGACGGTGTTCATCACGCCCGATGCCGTGGCCAAGACCGTCGCCGAGGCGAAGGTGATCGCCAACGGGCAGACGACCACCTGGGACAAATGGACCATCGAAGCCGTGCCGATGTACAACCTGAAGCGCGGGCCGGCGCCCGGGCAGGTCTATCACGAGAAGGGGCGCGGCAATGGCTACATTCTTACGTATGGAGGCACGCGGTTTTATCTATCGGGGGATACGGAAGGCATCCCCGAAATGCGCGGATTGAAGAACATCGATGTGGCGTTCGTCTGCATGAACCTGCCGTACACCATGACGCCGGAAGAGGCCGCCGATGCGGTGAAGGCGTTTCATCCGAAGATTGTGTATCCGTATCACTATCGCGGGAGTGAGCCTGGGGCGTTCAAGAAGGCGTTGGAAGGTACGGGCATCGATGTCCGGCTGCGCAACTGGTATTATTGACGCCTCGCACTCTCAAGGCTTCTCCGGCACTTCCTCAAGCCCCACCGTCCCAATTTCTTTCCGCGCCTCTTCGCTCAGCAACAGATGTTTCGGCATGAAGAACGCGTTGGCAATCGCCGTGGGAACCACCGCGCTTCCGATCACCGTCGCCACAAGAAACGAATATTGAGTCTGATCGATGATGCCATGATTCAGGCCGAAGAGCGCGGAGATTGTGCCGAACGTCAAGCCAGTGGACATCATCAGCGAGTAGTAGATCCCCGCCCGCCCACGATGCTCGAACCATTGAACCGTGGGCAACAAGCCAACCAGCTTCGAAATCATCTTGGCGAAGAAGAGCGCCACAAATACCAAAGGCGCGGCCAGCAGCGCTGGGACTGAGACCAAAGAACCGGCGCGGATAAAATAGAACGGCGTCAGCAGACCGAAGGTGAGCGTACGGAGACGCCGGATCAAAAGATGATCCTTACCCACGCTGCCAGCCAGGACCATGCCAATGATGTAGGCAGGCAACACCGCCTCGCTACCCGACCAAACGGCCAAACCGCCCATGCCGAATAACAGAAACAGGATATATTTGGCCTCCAGTTCCGAGACCCGTCCGCCATACCTCTGGAAGAACCAGCGCGTCACCACAGGCAACACGGCGAAGACCACGGCGCTGGTGACAAGGAAGATGGCGGTCTTGATTGTGAAAGGAGAAAAAATCAAGCCCAGGGCGATCACCGTCGCCAGATCGTTGACGAAACAGGCAGCCAGGATCGCCTTGCCGAAGTGAGTCCGGTTAAATCCCAATTCCAGCATGACGGCGTAAACCACTGCCACTGACGTGGTGGAGAGCGCCACTCCGGCCAGCCAGCTCGGACGCCAAGCCCAGCCAACAATATAGTGAGCTACTGCAGTTGCGCCAAGAAACGGGCCGATAAATCCCACCAGCCCGACGGCGACCGATTCTCTCCACTTCTCGCGAAAGATGGCGGGGTCTAACTCCGCACCGGCCAGGAAAGTCAGAACGATGGCCCCAGTTCCCGCCAGAAAAGCCACCCAGAAGGCTTTCACTCCGAGCACTTCCGCACCGATCGCCGCTCCAATGACTAACTGCGCAACCGTGCCGACGACGATTTCAGAGAGCGCCGTTGCAATCCGAAACCATCCCGCAAGCAAAACCGCCACCAACGCAAGCAACAGCCACAACGCAGCAGTGAGCCAGACCTGTTCCATCACAAACCTCCGACACTCAAGTTCTGTTTGTGGGATTGCTGTGGGAGGTTGAAAGCTCGTTGTCGCTCCTACAGCAAAACCACTGTAGGAGTCATTGGCCGTTACCGGCGGTTAAGCGAACTCCACCGCTGGACACAGAATACAACAATCCGTCACGCCGATCAAACAAAAGGTGGGGCGGACGCCCTCGTCCGAGCCGGACCCCTGGTCCGGCTCTCCATCATGATCGACTCCATCCCCAGCGCAAACTCACCTTCCGCCAAACCCTGATTAGTGCACAACATTCTCACCCTCGCGGGCGCTCGAGCTCACGCTTTTCCTACTCAAGCTCGGCGAAGAATTCCTCACCATCGACACCCTCGTCACGCTCAAGTGAATCGATGGCCTGGGCAATCATAGCGTCGATTTCCTCCCGTGTGTGGTCCTTCATTCCTAGCGATCCTTCCGCCCGTTGATCACCCGCCCTGGCCGTGCGTTCGTAAGCTGCCCGCCGGAAATCACCAGTTCCCCATTGACGATCACCTCGCGGACTCCTTCGGCATACTGATGTGGATTCGCGTAGTCCGCCTTGTCCTGAATCTTCGCCGGATCGAAAATCACGATGTCCGCCTTCATCCCCGGACGCAGTAGCCCGCGATCCAGCAGCCGCAGACGCTCGGCCGGATAACCCGACATCTTGCGAACCGCGTCCTCCAACGTCAGCGTCTTCCGCTGCCGAACATAGCGCGCCAGTACACGCGCGAACGTCCCGTAGCTGCGTGTATGCGGCGCGCCGCGTCCGAACTGCGGGATCTCGCCGTCGGAGCCGATCATGGTGTAGGGCGACCGCAGTATGCGCTCCACGTCCTCCTCACTGATGGCGTGGAACACAGCCGAGCATCCGCCCTTCTGCTGGATCTCCATGGCCGTCTCGGCCGCATTCTCAATCGTGGCGGCCCGTCCACGCAATGCAGTGATCTCCGCCAGGCTCTTACCCGCCAGCGACGGATCGAAGGAACAATTCGCCATCACCACGTTCTTGGGATCGCCGCCGCCCCGATCCACTTTGATCCTCCGTATGATCTCCGCAGTGATCTTGACCCGCTGCTCCGGCGCAGACAGCCGCTCCAGAAACGCCTTCTGTCCCCCGGCCAGCGACCATTGCGGAAACAGCGCTCCGGTTCCGGTGCTCGACGCGGTGTAAGGATACGCGTCGATGGTCACATCCACGCCCCGCGCACGCGCCTCTTCCACCAGCCGCAAAGTGTCGATGCTCTTGCCCCAATTCCCCGCCCCGATGATCTTGTGATGCGTCACCTGCGTGGGCAGCCCGCCTTCTTCGCCGATGCGTATGGTCTCGCGCACGCTGTCCATGACGCCCTCAGCCTCATCGCGCATGTGCGAGATGTGGATGCCTCCGAAAGCTCCCACCACCTTCGCGATCTCCACTACTTCCTCGGTCGGCGTGAAGTTGCCGGGCACGTAGAACAAGCCGGTGGAGAGTCCCAGCGCGCCGTCCAGCATGGCCTGGCGCGCGATTTCCTTCATCTTGGCGATCTCTTCCGCCGTGGCTTTGCGGTTCTCCAGGCCCAACACCTGCTGGCGGATGCTCCCCAGCCCCACGAACAACCCGAAGTTCGGGGCAATCTTTGTCTCGGCAATCTTTGCGAGGAACGGCGCGATGGGCAGCGGCGAGCTGCCGTCCGGACCTTCAATCAGCGTGGTGACACCCTGGCGGATGTAGTTCTGCGCCGCCGTATCCTCGAAAATCCCGCGCCGCGCATGGGTATGGATATCGATGAATCCGGGAGCGACCGTCAGGCCCTTGGCGTCGATAACGAGCTTGGCCGGAGCGCCATCCAGATTACCGATCGCCGCGATGGTATCGCCGCGAATCCCGATGCTGCCCAGGTACCAGGGATTCCCGGACCCATCCACGATGCGGGCGTGCTGGATCAGGATGTCGAAAGGATGTGCTTGAAGAAAAAAACTTAATGCAATGACCTTCAGCATTCAGGTCATTGTACCCTTACAGGTGGGCAGATTCTTCACGCCTCTGTGTCAGAATGCCGCTCCGCATCGCCCTTTGGCGCTGAAGACAGCATGGACAAAAAGAGGCCAAAGACCAGCAAACCCCCGATAATCGCGCTCGCCACCATACGAACAACCCCACTCTCTAATGTTTAGAGTGCACTTCGCGTTCCAAAGTTGCGAAAAATGTCACGCTATCATGGACCATTCGACAGTTCGTCCATGAAGCAGCTTGCCGCCATCCTTTTCGCCACAGGATTCACCTACCTGGTGAGCCTGCTCGCGGGCAAGTGCCTTCTTCGATCTCTTCGGACAAAACTGTCGAGGCTTGAGGAGAACTTTCTTGGATTCGTTCTGGGGGCGGCAATGCTCAGCGGCGTCGTCTTCGGACTCACTGCTGCTGGGTGGGCGCATCGGGGGAATTTCCTAGCGGCTGGACTGCTGATTATCGCGATCGGGGTCCGGCGTGGGGCACATCGTTCTTCCACTGCGGATGGCCCCACGATTCTCTCGCCTGCGGGATATCTTCGATTTGTGGCGCACGCTCTCCAGCGTGCCGGGTTCGCACTCATGCGAACACTCTTTTTGAGAACAGCCACCCTGCGTTCACACGAGTGTGAACGCAGCACGCAGGAGTGCGTGCGCCACAAGTCTAGTAGTACTCTGTCTCAAAATTGGAAAATCGTTTTCGCTTTGGTCTACGGGGTTTTTGCGTTCCTGTATTTCATGAACGCGCTGCTTCCCGAATTCAGCGCCGACGGGACCGGATATCATGTAGCCTATGCCGCCCGGTATCTTCGCGAGCATCACTTCCCGCACATCAGCAGCTTCATCGCCAGTTATCCGGAAGGGGTGGAGATGCTGTTCCTGTTTGCCTACGCGTTCGGACGGCACACCGCCGCGGCTATGGTTCATTGGTTGTTTCTGATGGTCACGCCGTTCGGGATTCTCGCCGCCGGCCGGCGCATGGGGTCACCGCTGGCAGGCGCTGCCGGCGGACTGCTGTTCTTTCTGAGCCCCATCGCCGGCAGAGCGGGAACCAGTGCGTATGTCGATGTCGCACTGGCCGCCGCGATCGTTGCCGTGTTCTTGCTACTGGAAATCTGGCGTCAGGAGCAACAAACGGGCCTGCTGGTGGCGATTGGACTGTGCGCCGGGTTCGCCTTTGCGGTGAAATATCCCGGCGGGCTGGTGATTCCTTACGCGCTTGGGGCGGTGATCTTCTATCTTTGGAAATCGCACAAGCCTTTTCTGCGCCCCGCGATTCTCGTCGCCGCTTGTTCGCTCGTCCTCGCCACTCCCTGGATGGTCAAGAACTGGATCATGGTGCGGAACCCCGTGGCTCCCTTTGCCAACCAAATCTTCCCGAACCCGTACTTCTCGGCATGGGCCGAGAAAACGATATCTCACACGCTGGACGTTCATCGCGGTGTGACGCTTGCCGAACTGCCGCGCGAGGCAACTGTGGGAGGTTCCCGGGTGGCCGGCGTCATGGGCCCGATTTTCTTGCTCGCCCCGTTGCTCTTGCTCGGTCTCGGCCAGCCCGCCGGCCGACGCATCGCCGTCGCCGCTCTGGTATTCGCCATACCTTATTACCTGGACTCCGACACGCGATTCGCCATTCCCTGTCTGGCGTTCGTCAGCCTCGGCATGGCGCTGGCCGTGGCCCGTTGGCCGGCGGTAGCTCTTAGCATTGTGTTCGTTCACGCCGTGGCTTCCTGGCCGGCTATCTTGAACCGGTACGTTCATCCTTATACCTGGCGCATCGACGGCATCGATTGGAAGCCCGCGCTGCGGCTGATGCCGGAAGCCGATTTTCTTCGCCGTCAACTGCCGGACTACGACGCCGGTCTCCTGATCGAGAAGACCGTGCCGGCCGGCGAGCCCGTCTTCAGCTTCTCGGGCTTGCAACAGGCTTATCACTCGCATGAAGTGATCAACGAATGGACGTCGTCGTTCGGCACTCGCATTAGCGACACTCTGCGGACGCCGTTCACGCTGGAGCTGCAACCGACGCGGCGGCACGATTATGTTTTCTCGCCGATGAGCGTCCAGAAGATCCGGCTGGTTCAGACGGCCGCGAGTCCAACCGATCGCTGGAGCATCACCGAATTCCGCGTCTTCCGCAACGGCGTCGAGATTCCCCGCACTCCGCAATGGCGGCTGGCCGCATCGTCCAACCCGTGGGATGTGGGCTTGGCGTTCGACAACAGCCCGGTGACGCGCTGGGCCAGCGATGAATCCTATCGACCGGGAATGTTTGTCGAGCTCGACTTTGGTGGGCCCGTGACTATAGACCGCGTCTCAGCCGAATGCACGCGCGATCAGGGGCAGATGCACATGCGCTTGGACTACGAGCAATCTCGCGGACGGTGGCAGACCATCGTCGAGAATGCCGCCATTCGCGACATCCCGCCACCGGACAGAATGCGCGGCGCGGCAATCCAGGAAGTGAAGCGCAACAACCTGCATTGGCTATTAGTGCACGACCTGGCGCGCGATCGAGGTGCAGACGACTTCAACCGCTACCAGCAGCTCTGGGGAATCCGGCTGGCGGGCGTCAGCGGTCGGTACGAGCTTTATCGGCTCGAATAAGCGCACAGGCTAAAGCCCAATGCCGTTAAGTTTTCCGGCCGGCTCGGAAATCAAACATTTCACAGTGCTAATGTTGCTCACTGAAATATCAGATGCGACAAAAGCAATCCACCGAGCGTCGGCACGAGTGCCGACGCGGCACGCATGAGTGCGTGCGCTACAATCTCGACGAACTTGCGCGGGCGCGCGGAAAACTTAACGACATTGGCAGGTGAGCGAAACTAGCCGATCACTTCCCGGATCGCGCGCACCACCAGCTCCGGCTCGTCCAAATGAATCCAGTGGCCGTATTTGGTCACCACATGCCGCCCACGCTGCGACCTCTTCGCCAACGCGTCGCGGTCCGTGAGCTGCGCCGCCGTCGAGTTTGCCCCCGATAGAATCACAATTGGAATCGACGCGGGCGGATCGCCTGCCTCCACCGCCTCCGCGGAACTCGCGGGCAGGGACTCGAGATGATCCGCCATGCCGCGGAACGACTTCGGCAAGCACCAATTCGCGCGCACCATCGGCCACGTTTCACGCGGCATTTTCCGTACCTCGCCCACGATCCGTGAAATAGCCGATTCGCCTTGCCCGCTGCTCACCCTGGCGATCAGTTTCGGGATGTGGCGGACGCCGCCCAACAGCAACGCCAGCGAAAAACGCACCAAGCCAAATCGCGTCAGCATCGCCCCGCGCCGTGAGAGCACAACGGCACGGCTCAGCATTTTCGTCTGCACTGCGGACGGCCGCAGCCAGTCGCCCGGCGGCAGGGGATCCACTAACACCAGACCTGCTACATGTTCCGGATGCCGTGCCGCGTAGACGCGCGCCAGCAGCCCTCCGAAAGAATGGCCCACCAGAACGAACGGCCCGGCGATTTGTGCGGCCTTTAGGAGCTCGTGCAACTCCTGAACCATTCGAGCCGCCGTCCGCGGAGCTTCGATCGCATCGCTCCAACCAAGCGATGCGCGATCGTAGCTGTACACGCGGGTGAATTCCGCCACCTTCGCTTGCAGGTCCGTCCAGTTGAGACACGTCGCGCCGATGCCGGACTCGAGAATTACCGCGGGCTCGCCATCGCCTGCCGCAAGGAGATGCAGACGCGCGCCGCTCAAGTCCACCAGGCGTCCCGGCGGGGGATACCGGCGCCTGTCCGCAGCCACACCGATCCATTGATATAGGGTACCGGCGACGGCGAGAGCAAGAACCGCGCCAGCGGCGAAGAGTAGAGTCTGCAAAGCGCCCTAGACAGCCCGCCGCGGCAGAGAGAAACGCACGGTGGTCCCCTGCCCTGCCTGGGAGTGCAGCCAAATTCTTCCGCCGTGATTCTCGACGATAAGTTTCGCCATCGCCAGGCCGACGCCGGCCCCAGCGTACCCGCCGCCATGCAGCCGGCGGCCAAGAACAAAGACCTGGTCCCAGTAGGCCGGCACAATGCCCATGCCATTGTCGTCAACCGAGACGATGCACTGCTCCTTGCGCTCCTCGGCGGTGATCCGTACCCGCAGCGGTTCGTCGCGCCGGAATTTCACCGCGTTTTCGATCAGCTCATGGAAGAGACTCAGCAGTTGCGCTTCATCGCCGTCGACCAGCGGAAGCGCGCCGCACTCCACCGTGGCGCCAACATCGGCCAGCTCGTTGGCGAACACGGTGGCAACTGTTTGGACCAGACTACGCATGGGGACAGGCGATCGCAGCGGCGTCGCGCTGGCCACGCGGCAGTAGCACGCCAGGCTCGCTGTCAAAGCGGGAGTGCAGCGGGTATTCTGCTCCTGGTCCACGACGGCGCTGGTGAGATGGGTGAGATTGGCCTTCACGTGCGCGAGTTCCCGCGCCCGAGCCTGAGCTTCCGCGCGCGCTTGCTGTGCTTCGCTGATAGCGCGAGCCCTGGCCGCAACGGAGCGCCGCCGCGATTCGCACAGCCAACTGATCAAAACGCCCTGAAATCCCAACGCCGCCAGGTACGCCCATCCGCTGGGTTCGGACACGCGAAACGAATGGAGCGGGGGCACCAGGAAGTAAGCGGCCGCCAGACCGTTGAGAACGGTAGTCAGCAGCCCGGCGCTGAACCCGCCGTACCAGGCGCCCAAGAGAATCGACGGCAACAGTACGGCCGGTGGCAGATGCTGTTCAGCCCAGGGGTGCAGGGCTTCCACAATGGCGATGGCAAGAAGAACGGATAGACCCGCGACAAGGTATCGGCGCGGGTCCAGGCGATGCAGAATGGAATCGTTCATAAAGAGAAACGATTCTATCGCACTTGTGGGGCGGCAATGCTGCCGCGATCTCGCTACAGGCCCTACCCCTTCCCGCCTTTCATCGCTTCCTGCAGCGCCGTGAACTTCTGTTGCTGCTCCGGCGTCAGCATCTTATACACCTTGGACATCGACGTAGCTCGAATGGCTGCGATCTGGCCCTGCTGGCCGCCGGCGGTGGTGGCCAATTGCTGAATTTGCTGCGAGTCTCCGGCTAGAACAGCGGCGTGAAGCTGCTTGCGGGTCTCCTGGAGTTGCTGCCGCAACGGTTTCACCGAGAGATTGGCTTCCCGGAAAATCGCCCGAGCCTGTCCCACTTGAGCCGGGGTCAAATTGAGTACGGTTTTCATTACCTGCATGCGGCGCTGCCCTGGGGCGCGCTTGGCCGGTTGCGCGAACAGGCTCAGGGTTCCGATGAGAGCGATCGCCGCGCACATTAAGAATTTGTTCCGAAAGAGGTACATGTGTTGAGTTCTCCTGCTTATCAGAACGAGAACCGGCTCAAAAGGTTTATCTCGAACTCGGTCGCTGATCTTTCGGCCGCTACGGCATTCGCCTCTAAGGTTTCTGCGGCATTTCACCCACACCAAAAGGGTGTTGCGAAACGGTGCTACTTACAGTAGAGTTGATTGAGTTTACACCGTTCTACATTTTCAACCAGCGGAGAATCGAGAGCCATGGCCTTCTGCACCAATTGCGGCGCACAAAACCAGGACAATACGCAGTTTTGCACAGCTTGCGGGGCGCGACTCGGCGCGGCTGCCCCGACGCCACCACCTCCTCCGCCGCCGGGTATGGGGCCGGTGACGCCTGGAGTTCCAGCGACACCACCCTGGTCGGGGCCTCCGCCCGCCACGCCGTACACGCCCGGTTTCCAACCCGGCGTCACTTACGCGCAGTGGCCGGACCGCGCAGTGGGTTATTTGATCGATTCGCTGATCGTGGGCGTGGTGATGGGGATCCTCTATGGGATCTTGGGCGGCATCCTGGCGATCGGCGCCTCAGGATTCGGCGACAATTTCGCCGGCGGCATGTGCTGTGTCATGATCGTTCTGTTTCCGGTGTCCACACTGGTGGTCGGAATTTTCAACCGCGTGTATCTCGTGTCCAAGCGGGGGTCTTCGATCGGCCAGGGGGTTATGAAGTTGAAGGTGGTGGACGCGAACGGCAATTTGCTGAGCTTCGGCACGGCCTTGCTGCGTCTGTTGGCTCAGATCGGACTGGGGCTCATCCCGCTGGGCACCGTTCTCGATCTGCTCTGGCCACTCTGGGACGACAAGCGGCAGACGCTCCACGACAAAGCGGTCAGTTCGTTCGTTATCAAGCAAGCCTGATTGGCATGGCGCACTCACTTACATCTCGGGCAGGATTCACCGCCGCGGTGCTCGGCGCGATGCTGCTCGCGGAGCTCGGCATTACGAGCATGCTTTTCACCGCCGACCAGGACTTCGTCTATTTCCTGGGCCATCGGATCAACTACGTCTGCGCCGCACGGCAGCGATATGGTATTCCTTGTCCAACATGCGGACTGACTCGGGGCTTTGTGCTCACCGTGCACGGGAAGGCTGGAGATGCCTGGCGCCTGAGTCCTACCGGACCGCTGGCCGCCGGCGGAATGTTCGGCATGGGCGCGATGCTTCTGATTTACGCCGCCCTCGAACGCCGCGGACGACAGCAACTGAGTTGGATGCCCCGTCTGGTGCGGGCCGGAGCATTAACCTACGCGAGTGTAGGAACATTGATCTGGATGGGTTCGTGGGTATCAACAGTTATCAAGCTGAGGGGACATCCCTGATTCTAAAATCAAGCGTGAGAAAGAGGAGGAATACATGACCTACTGCGCAAAGTGCGGTTCTCAAGTGGAAGGAAAGTTCTGT